>CAJMSX010000005.1 GCA_905216195.1 uncultured bacterium | reverse complement strand
AGTCTAACTGTGGGGGGCTTTTTAGTTCTCAGCACCCCAAAAAGGGCGGAGAAAATGATTATTTTCTCCCACTATTGAGCTATTTTTGCAGCTATAAAAGAAGGAGTATGGAAGAATTCTGGCAACAGGAATTGGAGTATTTCGGAGTGCTTACGGGTTTAGTCTACATCGGATTGGAAATCTTTCAGCACAGGTCCATGTGGGTAGTCGGATTCCTGACTTCTTTGGTATATGTCTTCGTCTTTTTCTTTTCGCGTTTTTATGCGGATATGAGTCTGAATTTATACTATGTATTGATTAGTATTTATGGATTCTGGCAATGGAGAAATAAAGATAGCGGGAACGATCAGGGAAAACATGAGATTCGGTATTCCCGTTTGGGGGGATTTTTAGGGGGGGAAATTTTGCTGGTAACGGCTGTTTTATACGGCGGTCTGTATTTTATTTTATATAATTATACGGATTCTCCTGTGCCGGAGGGGGACGCTTTTACGACAGCCTTGAGTATTACTGCGACCTGGATGCTGGCCAAGCGCATTTTGGAACATTGGTGGTTTTGGGTCGTCATTGATAGTGTTTCAGCTTGGTTGTATTTTCAGCGTGCCTTGTACCCCACTTGTTTTCTTTTTATTTGTTACGGGATATTAGCTATCGCTGGTCTGATAAATTGGAAAAAGAAAGGAATAGCGTATGATTGAGGCCTATGAATGTGTGATCGTCGCCAATGGCTTATTCCCTTCCGGATCATTGGCTTTGGAATTGTTGAATACAGCTTCTTTTATAATTGCCTGTGACGGAGCAGTGATCCAGTTGGAAAAAAGGGGAAAGATCCCCCAGGCTGTTGTAGGGGATTTGGACAGTTTATCACAAGACCTCCGGGAACGATATGCCGATCGCTTGCACCGGGTGGAGGACCAGGAAACGAACGATTTGACGAAAGCGGTTAATTACGCGGAAGCTGCAGGTTATAAAGAAGTATTGATCCTGGGTGCCACAGGATTACGGGAGGATCATACGCTGGGAAATATATCTTTGTTGATCGGATATGCTTCCCGTTTTGAGCGTGTGGAAATGTTATCCGATTACGGCTGGTTTACTCCGGTTCTCCATACGGTTACGCTGGCCTCTTATCCCGGGCAACCCGTTTCTTTGTTTTCACTTTATCCTCACCAGGCGATATCTGTTCAAGGATTGCTCTACCCCATTGAAAACCGTCAGTTGTATTATTGGTGGGAGGCAACGCTTAACGAAGCTCTGGACACCTCCTTTACGGTTATTTTGGCCGAAGGGGCTCAGGTAATCGTTTATCGCGGGTTCTGAGGGAAAAAGGTATTAAGAGTGAATCATTTCTCGGGGAGAGGACAGAGCCCGTTCGATATCCCGGGAAGAAGGATTCTGAAAAATCCGTAAACCGAATTCCGGTACAACGGCCAGGATATGATCGAATATATCGGATTGTATATTCTCATAAAGAACCCAGTCTTTTTCCCGGGAAAACAGATATACTTCCAAAGGAATACCTTTTTCCGTAGGTTGAAGTTGACGTACCATATGTGTCAGTTCCTTACTGGTCGTGGGCAAACTTTTCAGATAAATTTCCAGATAGGCCCGGAATACACCCAGATTGGTTTGATGAAGGCCGTTGATCAGGAGGCTGGTATCGATATTGTGTTCCCGGTTGTAGTGTTCGGCACGGTTTTCGGTTTCGTCGATATACGCTTTCAAAAGGGTAATTTTTCTGAATTTGTCCAGCATTTCCGGCGTACAAAAATGTACCGTATTCATATCAATGTTGATGGAGCGTTTGATACGTCTGCCCTGGGACTCACTCATACCTCTCCAGTTCTGGAAAGAGTCGCTTACCAAAGCATAGGGGGGGATCGTCGTGATCGTATTATCAAAATTCCGGACCTTAACCGTATTGAGAGTCACTTCTATCACAACTCCGTCTGCATTGTATTTGGGCATAGTAATCCAGTCTCCCGGCCGAAGCATATCGTTGGCGGACAGTTGCACACCTGAAACCAATCCCATAATGCTGTCTTTAAAAACCAACATCAGAATGGCTGCGGAGGCTCCTAAGCCGGCCAGTAAATGGGCCGGGGACTTTCCGATGAGGACGCTGATGATAAGAATACTACCTACAAAAAACAGTCCTACCTGTATAATTTGATAAATTCCTTTTAACGGGCGTTCCCGAAAAGCTTCTTTTCGGTTAATGAGCTCGAATACGACTCCGAGGAAAATGTTGATAAAACGAATGGAAACGGCTATGATATAGATCATACAGAGTTTCCGTAAAATGAGTAAGCCTTCGGATGAGCCGGGAAAAGCCAACGGCAGAAGCGTATAGATGATGACGGGAGGAATCAGATGACAGAAGTTAATCAAAACTTTATCGTTGAATAAAAGATCATCCCAGCTTGCTTTGGTCCGCAGGGTAACCTGACGGATAAGACGTATAAGGCCTTTCCGGCACACGACATCCGCAATGTAAGCGATAATCAGAATCAGGAGGAAAAGAATAGCCGATTGTATCATTTCTCTTATCGAAGGGGCGATACCGAAATCTTTCAGCAAAGAAGATAACCATTGTGTAAGGATTTCCATATTGAAATATAATTTTGTCGTTTATTGATTTAGCAACCGAAGATGGACAGCTCATTCCGCTTTGCATCTTTCTGGCGAAGTTAAAATTATTTGGGAAGAATTTACCGGAATCTTATAAAAAAGAGAGTATCGCTGCCAGAAACCATACTTTTCCTGACCGAAAAAACGAAAACCACAGCCATCTAAAAAAAAGACCGCTACTTTTCGGTATGACGATAAATTCGTATCGCTAAAATATTAAAACCCGGACCGCTTTAAACCGGAATGTCTTCGTCGAACTCATACGGGTCGAACGGCAATTCTAAGGCGGAAATCGCTTCTTTTCTTTGGATCAATCCCGAAAGGTCGAAGTGAAGAACCTGAAGTATATAGTAAATTTCATTCATGGTGTTCCGGGAGAAAGGACTAAGGCCCCGGTTCGAAAAATAATCGGTGATTTTCTGAACAATCCATTCCCGATCCCAGTCTTTGAGATAGAGATCGCAGGTTTTACAAATGGTCTGGTAAATCAGGTCGGCGGTAGTCACTTGCATCTTGTTGACTTTTATAGAAGTCGTTAGAGCAGATAAAGGACGCAAAACCATGCGATATGCTTCATCCGTGTAAGAGATTTTAAAAGTTCTTTCCCATAAATCTTGCAAAACCAGGTGTTCGTTATGAAGACTCACAATCCGAAAAGGATCATTCGGCTTTCTCGTGTGTATACACTTCAGGCCATAAGGATAATATGGCAGTATAGTTCTTTTATCCATAAGGGAGATTTTAAATAGTGAATAGATATATTTAAACTATTTGATAATGAATTTTTATTATATAAAATTAGAAGGTTAATCTATAAGGTGAAAAAAAATAATATTATATTAAATTGGTGTTTTTGGTTAAATTACCGTGCCTTTTGTTAAAATATTTTATGTATTTAATATTATTTAATCTATTTATATGTTATTATTATAATAATAACGTAAATTAACATTAGAAGGTTTGAGTGAGGAGGAGAAATTAAATTAAAACCACCAAAAAGGATTTATTTATAAAAAAATAGCTCACTAACAAATAATAAAGTTTCATTTATGTTAAATATTATTTCAATAAAGGGTAAGCTCTAGAGAACTTATTTTATTTTTTTCGCGTTTGGGATTTCCTTCTGCAGGTATAAGAAGAATTAATTTTGAACCTACTGTCTTTACCGTAAAAATAAAGTTGTGAAGAAAGGGAAAGAGGGATCAGGGGAAGTCAGGCTTACTGAATATTCGGGAAAGCGGGATAGAAATAGGAAGTGGAGAAAATATATTTTTTATTTTTGCGAGGAGAAGTGAGGAAGAGATCCTTAATAAGGGAGGTAGAAGTTTTAATAGGGGATAAAATATGGTAAAACAAGTGGAATTTTCGTTGGAAAGGCGACCGCAAGGCATTCATTTGATTACGGATGAGATTAGAAGGAATTTACCGGATTTACCGCTTACGGGTATATTGAACCTTTTCATAAAGCATACTTCTGCGGCTTTGACTATCAATGAAAATGCAGACCCGGATGTCCGGAAAGATTTGGAATCTATTTTCGATCGTTTGGTGAAGGAGCGGGAAAGTTATTACCGGCATACGATGGAAGGAGATGACGATATGCCTGCTCATGCGAAAAGTGTGATAACGGGGGTAACTCTTACCTTGCCTATTACGAACGGTTGCTTGAATTTGGGCAGGTGGCAAGGAATATACCTGTGCGAGTTTCGTCAGCAGGGAGGAAGTCGTCGAATAGTAGCGACCGTAATCGGATAGGAAGGGTAGGGGTATAAAATATCCGGAGAATCGGTTTCAGAAAGAAAAAAATTCTCCGGATAGGGTTTTCGTTAAAATTAAGCGCTCGCTTTGCGGGCGTCGAGCTTTTTGACGATTTGTCCGTATATGATCAGAGCAATGGCTGAGACCAGGGCAATACCGGCAAAATAATACCAGATGTAGTGAGCATGACTACTTACCGACAACCATTCTTCCCGGGAGCTGAACAAGGCCGGTTCCGGACAATATTTATTCAGTAAATAACCGGATAAACCGAAGCCGACGATGGAGGAAATAAAGGAATGAAGGTGGCTGAATCCCAGGTAGAGTCCTTCTTCTCCTTTGGGTGCCTGAAGGGAGAAATATTCCAGAAAGCGAGGAGAAATGAAAGTTTCGGCCAGTCCCTGAAATACAATTCCGACTACCATCATAAAAGCAACAGGATGCATAGACAGTATGGTAGTATGTCCTTCCAGCATGTTTCCGTAGGCCATGCAAAATGCAGATACCGGCATAATAAACATACCTACGGTCATAGAGGTTAAGGCGGATTTTTTATGCATCAGTTGGGTTACCAAACTGACGGTTAATACTACTACTAAGGGGTTGACGTTGGCGTACCAGGAAGGGGAAGCTCCTTCTCCGGCGAGGCGGAGTACGTATTTCGGCATAGTGGCATAGAGTTGGTGTTGGACCATCCAAAAACCGGTAATGATAATAATAAGAGTAATCAGACGTCCATTGGTACATACCTTTAGCAGGGCCTGCCAGATTTGCCGGAAGGTTTTGCCCTGACCGCTGTGGTTCGAACTTTTATAAAAAAACCAAATGGCGATAAAGGCCAATAAGGTCATGGAAGCCGAAAAATAGTTCAGGTTGATCAGCCCTTCGTTGCCCATAGCTTCCCGTAAAGGCTTTACGATGGTTTTGCCGGAAAAAGCTCCGATATTGACCATTCCGTAAAAAATAGCAAAGCCTTTAGCCCGGGTAGCTTCTGTTGTTTCCCGGGCAACCGTACCCGATATGACACTTTTTATAAAAGCTCCGCCTATAATAATAAGAGCCATGATCGGAACAATGCCGTAGCGGAGAGAACTTTCGTTCAAACCTGTGAAGGTTGTCGTTTTCCCGTATTCCACTAATCCGGCACTTTCCAGATAAGTGGGAAAAAGAGCGAGACCGCCGTATCCTAAGGTAAGAAGGGCAAAAGCCAGAAGCATGGAGTTACGGAAGCCGATTTTATCTGCAAGCGCTCCGGCAAAAGTCGGTAATAAATAAAGAAAAGCAGAAAATGTGCCGGCAATAGCTGCAGCTTGTATATCGTTGAATCCTAAGATGCGGCTTAGGTATAACGTGATAACGATAAAGACTCCATAATAGGCAGCCCGTTCTAATAATTCTACCGAATTAGCTACCCAAAAGGCTTTACTAAACCGGATTTTTGTTTTTGTTTTTGCTGTCGTATTCATTTTTATTATTTATGGGGTTTGAAATTCTAAATTATCCTAAAAATTCTCAAGAGAGGACAAAACTAATGAAATTATTAAAAATAAAAAATCCTGAAAACATTTGGAAGATGATAAATTTTGTCTATGTATTCATAAAAAATACGAATAAATGATTTTAGGGAGACTTTCGTTTTAGTAAGCTGCATTTTATATCTTTGAAACATAAATTTTAATAAAAAAGGAAGAAGATTGCCCTCGGGGAAAGAGGTCCTAGAATAAAATAGCGTATGGACGGTAATTTAACGGCTGAATGGTGGAGTTATTTTGCATTTCCTTTTAACCTGTTATTGGGAGTGATATTGCTGTTGGGGACAGTCGTATTGCATTTCTATTACCGGGAACGCCGTTGGGTAAAATGGCTGAGCAGTATTTACGGTACCCTCTGGATGTTGGGCATTTTAATCCTGTTCTTATTAGGGGAAGGCCTTTTTGCCGGAGGATGGTATCAAACCGGTCCGTTTGTTTTGATATGGGGTATAGTATTTATACAATTAGGGTTGGTCATTCTGCGTCGTTTACGACCTTTAAGGACACGGAATATCCTTTTTCTCTTTAATCATGTCGGTTTGTGGTTCGTAATAGGGGCGTCTTTTTTAGGGGCTCCCGATCGGAAAACATTGAAAATGATAGTTCCGCTTCACCGTTCCGAATACCAGGCGGTTGATTCGTACGGCCGTTTGTATCCCTTGCCGTTCACGATAACCTTGGAGGATTTTACAGTGGAATATTATGCCGGAGGAATACCGCGGCGTTTTTGTTCGGAACTGACTTTAACGAAAGAAGGGGAGCTAAAGCGGGTGAATGTGGAAGTGAATGAGCCAGCTTCGTTTGGCGGTTTTAAGATTTATCAGGATAATTACGATCGGCAGGGAGGGCGATATTCGGTGTTGATGTTGGTAAAAGATCCTTGGTTAGGAGTGGTGTATGCGGGTATTTTTATGGTAATGGCTGGGGCGATAGGTTTATTGATTTATGGAGCTCTTATTCGGGAGAGAGTCCGGAAGAAAAATATTTAAAAGGAAGAGACATGTTGAATTGGAATGATTTTATTCTTTTTGCCTCTTGTTCCGTGTTGTGCTGGCTGGGTGCGGCTATTTTGGCTTACAGACCCGGTTTTATCCGGTTGGTTGCTGTTTTTTCCGTTGCCGGCATTATTATTTTCGGCTGGTTTATCGGAGGTTTGTGGTTATCGCTGGAACGTCCTCCTTTGCGTACTTTAGGGGAAACCCGTTTGTTTTACGCCTGGTTTATGTCTATCGTCGGTTTAGGAGTGTATTTACGTTGGCGTTACGCTTGGATATTGTCCTTCAGTACGCTTTTATCCCTGGTGTTTATTGTCATTAATATTTTGAAACCGGAAATTCACGATAGGGCTTTGATGCCTGCTCTGCAAAGTCTTTGGTTTGTCCCTCATGTGGTTGTATATATATTTGCATATGCTTTACTCGGTTGCGCTTTGATCATCGCCGGATACGGCTGCTTCCTGCCGGGGAGGAAAAAGCTGAAATCTTTGTTGGAAACGGCAGACAATATGGTGTATACCGGGTGGGGTCTGTTGACCTTAGGCATGTTGTTCGGTGCTTTATGGGCGAAACAGGCCTGGGGACATTATTGGGGATGGGATCCTAAAGAAACCTGGGCGTTGATTACCTGGTTGGTTTATCTGATGTATATGCATGCCCGTTTTCGTTTCCCGGAAAAGCAAAAAA
Source organism: uncultured bacterium (assembly GCA_905216195.1). Taxonomy (GTDB): domain Bacteria; phylum Bacteroidota; class Bacteroidia; order Bacteroidales; family Marinifilaceae; genus Culturomica. The sequence goes on along the minus strand of CAJMSX010000005.1, from coordinate 85,800 downwards.
TGGCTGTGGGATTACTTGTTTTTGCCTTTATTTGTTTACAGTTATGTTGGTACGGAGTGAATTATCTGCCTTCGGCTTCCCAAAGCATTCATACCTATGCGGTAGCCCGATAGAGATTTTTATTAATTAAAACATAAAACGATGAAAAGAAAAAAATCAGCATTAATTACCTTGACCGTATTGGTTGCCGGACTGGCGGTACTGCTGTTTTACTGCTTCAGTTTTCGGAAGTCGATACCCGAAGGACCCTTGCCCTTGCAAGTGGAGGCCATTCTTTCGAACAACGGTTGTCTCTCCTGTCATGCGACGGATGCTCCCAAGCCTTTTTACCAAAAGTGGCCCGTGGCGGGAAAATTGGTTCAGGAACACATGCGGAAGGGGGTGCGTTATATCGATTTGGGAAAAGTATGCCGGGAATTAAAGGCGGGAAAAACGGTCTCGGAAGTAGACCTGGCGAAGATAGAGCGAAGTATGATCAATGAGTCGATGCCCTTGATGCAATATAAATTGGTACATTGGGGTACTTCCTATAACGATGCGGAAAAAGATGTCCTGGCCCGTTGGGTAAAACAAGTCCGGGACCTTTATTATCCTCATTCTCTGGCTGCCTCTGCATTTGCCGGAGAACCGATACAGCCCGTCCCCGATTCCTTGCCGACCGATCCCCGGAAAGTTGCCTTGGGATTCAAGTTATACCATGATACACGTATCTCATCGGATAATACGGTATCTTGTGCTACTTGCCATCCTTTGCACAAAGCCGGTGTGGACGGATTAAAAACCTCGAAAGGAATTTATGGACAGATCGGCGGAATTAACGCTCCTACCGTTTACAATGCAGCTTTGAATATGACCCAGTTCTGGGATGGCCGGGCGGCGGATTTACAGGCCCAGGCCGGGGGGCCTCCCCTGGATGCTTTGGAAATGGGTTCCAATTGGGAGGAAATTACCGGAAAATTGAAAGCGGATAAAGCCCTGGTAAAAGAATTTGCAGCTCTCTATCCGGAAGGTATTACGGAGTATACGATTACCGATGCTATTGCCGAGTTCGAAAAAACATTACTTACTCCCGATAGCCGTTTCGATTTGTATCTGAAAGGGGATCAACAGGTTTTGACAGCCGAGGAGATAAACGGATATGAATTATTTAAGAAGTATAATTGTGCCACCTGTCATGTCGGTCCCAATATGGGAGGACAGTCCTATGAATACCTGGGCATTGTTGCCGACTATTTTGCCGATCGCGCTCTCCCGCTTCATGATAACAAGGATTTCGGTCATTTTAATGTAACCGGAGATTCCCTGGATTTTCAGCGTTTTAAAACGCCGTCTTTACGAAATGTAGCATTGACCGCTCCTTATCTGCACGATGGTTCAGCTTTGACCTTGGAAGAGGCGACGGAAGCTATGTTTAAGTATCAAACCGGTAAAAAGGTAAGTAAAGCGGATATCGATAAATTGGTATTGTTTATGAAAACACTTACCGGAAAAAATCCGATGATGAGTTATGTACATCCCGGCTTGGAATAAGCGGGGAGCGGGTTTGCCGGAAGCTTTCCGGAGGTAGGGTTCATTATTTTTCGCCGGGCTTGGAGTTGATCCGTCAGAAAGGGCGAACCCCAGGACCGGGATTACGTATGATGTTTTGAAGAGGATGAAAACCGCAACAAACGGAATGTTTTCTTGCCTGCTTAGGGAGGAGGGATCCGGGGGAGAAAATATTCCGCATCTGGACATTTCGTTTGTGGTGGTTGGTTCCCCGACTTTGAAAAAGGGAAGTGAATATTTATCATGGAAACGAATGACAGGGAAGAACAGAGGGAGTTGCATCCTTTACCTCCTTTTTTTCCGCAGGGGGCGGAAGTATTGATGCTTGGAAGTTTTCCTCCCGCCCGGAGCCGGTGGAGGATGGATTTTTATTATCCGAATTTTCAGAATGATATGTGGAGAATTTTCGGTCTGGTATTTTTTGCCGAAAAAGATTATTTTTTGACAGAAGACCGAAAATCCTTTTGTGAACAGAGAATCCGGGAATTTTTGACAAGGAAGAGGATTGCCTTGTCGGATACGGCCCGGGAGATTATCCGGCAAAAAGGGAATGCGTCGGATAAATATTTAGAAGTGGTAAAAACGATTGACTTACCGGGCGTATTGGATCGGTTGCCGGCATGCAAGGCTCTGGTAACTACCGGACAAAAAGCTACAGATACCTTACTGACTCTTTTGCAAGCGGAGGAGCCCCGAATAGGCCGCTTTTCCGATTGGGAATATAAAGGACGTTTTTTCCGTATTTACCGGATGCCTTCGTCTTCCCGGGCTTACCCCAAGCCTTTGGCGGAAAAAGCCCAGGTGTATCGGAACATGTTTGACGAACTAGGAATGTTGTAAAATGGGTATAGGGTTGCTGATAATCGATATGCAGAATGATTTCTGTCTTCCTTCCGGAAGTTTATATGTACCGGGAGCGGAAAAAGATGTGGAGAGGTTGGTTCGTTTAATACAGAATCGAAGAAAAGATATAGAGGGAATCGTTTTAACCCGGGATGTGCATCAGGTCCTGGATATTGCGCATCCTGCGTTTTGGCATGACCGGGCAGGCCGGAATCCCCGCCCTTTTACGGTAATTTATGCGGAAGACCTTAAGCAAGAACGCTGGATACCTTTTGTTGGAAAAGAGAGAGCGCGGATGTATCTCCGGCGTCTGGAAAACGAGAGGGCTAGTGTTCATACCATATGGCCGGAACATTGTATTGACGGAAGTGAGGGAAGTGCGATTGTGGAGGGCGTGATGCAAGCGGTACGGAACTGGGCGAAAGAAGGTCATTTTTTTCGGGTGATAGAAAAAGGAGCTTATCCTCTGTCAGAACATTATGGTTTGTTTCAGGCGGAGGTCGTTTGGGAAGATGTGCCTGAGACCTGGTTTAATATACCTTTATTGCAGGAGCTGAATTTGTTTCAGCAAATTTGGATTGCCGGAGAAGCCCGTAGTCATTGTGTTGCGGCAACTATTTCCCAATTGACCAGGTTTCCTGAAGTCATCCGGAAGCTGGTGGTGTTGGAGGATTGTATGAGTCCTGTATCCGGCGAAGAAAATCGTGCGGAGAAAATATTTGAAAAGGCCCGGCAGATGGGAGCTTGCTTTACTACTTCCACACATCTTCTGGCCTCAAAAGAAAGCAGAAAATGATTATTCGTAATTTTACTGACAACGATTTGTACAAATTTACCACCATGAATGCTATTCAGAAAAAATTTCCGGATGCAGAGGTGGTTTATCGTTTTATTGACCGGGGAGAAACCGAATTTCCGGCAGGGTTTGGATTGGCGTTGAAACGGGAAATAGAGCAGATGGCTTTTTTAAATCTCTCGGAAAAAGAGGAACGCTTTATGCGAAGGAAGTGTTATTATTTCGATTCCGTTTTTTTTGATTTATTAAAAGGTTTCCGTTTTGATCCGGGGGAGGTGAGTGTTTGGCAGGAAGGAGGCAAACTCGAAGTGGAAATAAAGGGATTATGGTATCGTACGGTGCTTTGGGAGGTTCCTTTGATGGCTGTTATTTCGGAATTATACTTTCAGATGACCGGGCAAAAAGCCTGTAATATGGAAGAGAATACCGAACGGAAAGCGCTGGCATTTGCAGAAATGGGGGCGGAGTTGTCGGAATTCGGCACACGCCGGCGTTTTTCTTTTGAAGTACAGGATCAGGTGATCGGAATTTTAAAGCAACGTATGGGGCGCTTGCTGAAGGGAACCAGTAATGTCTATCTGGCTATGAAACATAACCTGACTCCCATGGGGACTCATCCTCACGAGTGGTTTATGTATCACGGAGCTCATTACGGATACCGGGCCGCTAACGAGCAGGGATTGAAGAATTGGGTAGATGTTTATGACGGTTATCTGGGAATTGCATTGACCGATACCTATACGTCGGAAAATTTTTTCGCAAGCTTCACGACAAAATATGCCAAGCTTTTCGATGGTTTAAGGTGGGATAGCGGGGATCCTTTTGTTTTTACAGAAAAGGCTTTGCGGCATTATCGTTTGCATCGGGTGGATCCGCGTACGAAGACGATCGTATATAGTGATGCACTTGATTTGGAAGGAGTAAGAAAAATCCGGCAATTTGTGAACGGACGGGTGCATGATGTATACGGGATCGGAACTTTTCTCACCAATGATGTGGGTGTGAAGCCTTTAAATATGGTTATCAAGCTGTTCGGATGTCGTCCGAAAGGTTTTTCGGTTTTTTTACCCACCGTTAAACTATCGGATACGGAAGGAAAACATACCGGAGATCCGGATGAAATAGCATTGTGTTTGGGTATTTTACGTATCGGGCCTGCCCATGGAGAGAACAATTTAAAGGGTAGGAATAAAAATAACCGCTAGCGGGACTTTTACCCGAATAAAAAAATTGTATCTTTGTCGCGTATTGAGAAAGGGGTATTAGCTCAGTTGGTAGAGCGTTTGGTTCGCAATCAAAAGGTCACGGGTTCGACTCCCGTATGCTCCACCGGGGATTTCCCGTTGTTTAAAGGCCCTCCGCGATGTCGGAGGGTTTTTTGTCTGTAAAAATGGTATAATTTGAACGAAGATAGAGGAAAATGTTTTCCCTAGGTTTCACTTACATACCGTTTTGGGATAGAAGGAGTTTCGGAAAGGAGAGACAAAAAGGGAGATGCGGTATTATCGTTATTTACAAAAGAAAATGCAGTTATAAAAAAGAAGAATGAAATGGAATTATCCTGTGATCGATGAGATCGGTTGGACCGGTGAGATTATGCACCGAAAGGAAAAAGAATTACTGGCGGCAACCCTGGCGGAAAAACTCAGAGACGGGGATGTGGTAGGGGCGGGTTCCGGTTCTACCGTATATGTCGCTTTGCATGCATTAGCTGAAAAAATTAAAAAAGAGAACTGGCAGGTCCGGGTGATTCCGGCTTCTTTCGAAAGCTCGGTCGCCTGTATGCAGTTGGGGATTCCACAGATTACCCTGGAGGAAGCACGGCCGGATTGGGTATTTGACGGAGCTGATGAGATAGATCCCGAAAATAACATGCTCAAAGGCAGGGGAGGAGCGATGTTTAAAGAGAAATTGTTGATTCGGAGCAGCCCTCGGGTATATATATTGGTAGACCAATCCAAATTTGTTTCTCGTTTGGGTACCCGCTTCCCGGTTCCTGTCGAAATATCTCCCGTTGCCCTGACGTATGTCGGGAACGAACTGAAAGAATTGGGGGCTACGCGAATAGAACTCCGGGCGGGTAGCGGAAAAGACGGACCGGTTTTGACCGAAAACGGGAATCTGATATTGGATGCCTGGTTTGATTCGATAGGAGGGGAGTTGGAGAGAGCTATCAAAAAGATAACGGGAGTTTGGGAAAGCGGACTTTTTATCAATTACCGCGTAGAAGTCCTGGCGGTTAGCTAAGGGGCGAAATTCCCGGGAATCAAGAACAGGCATCCCCTGCATTCAGAGGAAAGGAATAAGGGAAAAACCGGAGACCAAACCGATACGCCGGCTGTACGGGAATGGCTCCGGGGTTTTCTGAATTCCGTTTTGTCAGAACGTGTGATTTCCGCCTGTTACTCCGTATACTTCAGCTGTCGTATAACTGGATTCGGAAGAAGCCAACAGAACGTATACACTCGCTAATTCTACCGGTTGACCGGCTCTCCCGAGGGGAGTACTTTCTCCGAAATGGGCTAATTTCCCTTGAGGCTGGGCTTCGGTTACCTGTAGAGGAGTCCAGATGGGGCCTGGAGCCACCGAATTGACCCGTATCCCTTTGGAGGATAATTGCCGGGCCAGCGCCCGGGTGAAAGCGATGATGGCGGCTTTGGAAGCTGCATAATCCAGTAAGTCCGGATTGGGCCTGTAAGCTTGAATGGAGCTCGTGGTAATGATCGAAGACCCGGGAGGAAGTAGCGGGAGGGCGGCTTTTATCGTCCAAAACAAACTGAATACATTGACGCTGAAGGTGGAGGTAATTTGTTCTGTACGGATGTTTTGAATATCCTCTACAGAAACCTGTTTCCCCGCGGCCAGGACTAACAGGTCCAGGCCTCCCAGGGTTTCTTGAGCTTGCTGTATCATTTGTTGACAAAAACTTTCCTCTTTCAGATCACCCGGAAGCAGTACGGCTTTTCTTCCGGCCTTTTCGATGTATCGGGCCACTTCTTCCGCATCACTTTGTTCTTCAGGCAGGTAATTGATGGCAACATCGGCTCCTTCCCGGGCAAAAGCAATAGCGGCCGCACGTCCGATGCCGGAATCCCCTCCGGTGACTAACGCTTTTCTTCCGGCCAATTTGTCATGTCCTCTGTAACTTTCTTCTCCACAATCCGGTTTCGGATGCATTTGAGATTGGATGCCGGGAGATTTCTGGGGTTGCTCCTCAAAGCCTCCGGTATAATAGGCATTTAAGGGATTTTCTAATTTTGAATGATTGTTCTTTTCCATAATTATTGTAGTTTAAATGGTTTTTCTGTAGATTGAAACGAAGCGTTTTCACTTTTGTTTTCCGCTTTAACGGACGATGGTATTTTTAAGTACTTTCTTACTTTTGGAAACCTATGGTTCTCAAAATTTAAAATTCATAAAATATAAGCTTAGAGGTAATTCCTTTGATAAGGATAACATCACTAAAAGGAAGATAACATTATTTATTCATTATCAATAGTATAGCGTATGGGTTCCGGAAACTCTGGGCCGCTTCGCTGCGTATAATTTGTATTTATAACCAAAATATGATAGTATGGAAACAAATACACCGAAAGAAGGCAAAATGACCGTTGCCATTGAAAAACAAACTTCTAAAATACCCTCAGGGGTTTATTTAACGGCGGCATTGCTGGCTATGGCTACTTCATTGACATTGAAATGCATGAAACGAAATCATGCGGCTTTATTTGTAGGTCAATGGGCTGCCCCTTTTTTAATCATGGGGCTCTATAATAAAGTTGTAAAAACCGAGGGGCACGATTGAGAACAAGGAAAGTTTGTTTAAGTAAAGACCGTAACGGTATTCTGGAAAACCGAAATTTATGAGGTAAATAGCGGGAGCAGAATTCGGTTACGGTCTTTTTTTGCCTGTTCCCTATCCTCGGTGAGAGCCAGATAGGTTCTCTCTTCCCGATGGAAGTTCCGGAATGATGTCTCTTTTAACCGGGATGTAATAAAAGGGGGGCCTTCTCAGGCAATAAAAGCCGGACAGCAGGGGTTAAACCTGACCCTAGACAGTTTAATCCTCCCAGATCGTAAAGAGAGGCGGCAGTAGATCGTTTTTCCACCCGTTCCCCAGGATAAATATAGAGATACCGGCGAATTTTTTCTGAAAAACTTTTAAGATCATTAGAGATGACGGAGAAAGAAAAGATGTTGGCGGGAAAACTGTATTTCCCCAATGCAGAAGAATTGGTAGCGGAAAGGGCTCAGGCCAAGGAGTGGTTGTTTACATATAATCATTGCCACCCTTCCGATAGCGAGGGGCGGAGGGAACTTCTGTCCCGTTTTTTGGGAAAGGTAGGAAAACAATTTTTAATCGAGCAACCTTTTTACTGCGATTACGGATATAATATAGAAATCGGTGAGAATTTTTACGCCAATGTAGGATGTACCATTTTGGACGGAGCGGGAGTAAGTTTCGGCAATGACGTGCTATTGGCCCCTCATGTTGCCATTTATACGGCAGGACATCCTTCTGATGCATATCAACGGGCGCAAGGCTTGGAATATGCTTCTCCCGTTGTTGTGGGTAACCGGGTGTGGATCGGAGGAAATGCCGTGGTTCTTCCCGGTGTTACTATCGGGGACAATGTAATTATTGGGGCAGGAAGCGTAGTAACCAAAGATATCCCGGAAAATGTTCTTGCCGTTGGTAATCCTTGCCGGGTGGTAAAAAATATAAATATCTAAGAGGAAGAATCCTTCCTGCTTTTCGGGTTGACGTTAACGATCCTTTCTTTTTTATCCATATACCGGGAGAACCGGAACTCGGGCATGCCTAAAGCCATGCCGGCATGTATACGACCGTTTATTCCCAATGCTGTGGCCAATGTATTTTTTTTCTCCTGTTGGAGGGCTGTACACACAAAACCGGTATAGAATTGGTTAACTCCCAGGCACTCCGCCATTAGGGAGCCGTTTTGGTAAGCCAGATTCGCATCCATAACTCCGAAACGATTGGAGGCCGGGCAATGGATAAACAGGACAGCGGTAGCTTTTCTCAGGATAAGATCGTTTCCTTGCCGGTATTCCAGCAACAGCCGGTCGAAGACCGGAAGATAACGGAAAGCATCGGGTAACGTTATTTTTAATAAAGGTTTTAAAAACGGATTGCGCAATTTACGGGAAATGTCGCGAAAGACGTTTAAAGTAAATTCCGTAATGAACCGAAGTTTTTCCGGATCGGTGATCAAGGTAAATTCCACTTGTTGTAAATTGCTGGCTGTGGGTGCCCGGTGGGCTGCTTCCAGGATCTGATCCAGCGTTTCCTCCGGTATTTCCCGGGTGGAAAAGGCTCGGTTCGATCTGCGGGCTTTACATAACAGCATCAATTGAGCCGCAGTCGGGTAGTCCTTATTCTCGAACGAATGAATTTTTTCTTCGGGAAATTCGGAATGAAGTACGGCTTTTACCGGACAAATGGCTACACAATGACCGCAGGCAATGCAATTTTCCGGTTGTACGATCTCGATAGAAGCGTGAGGAGAGGCCTGTTTTAAAATCAATGAAGGACAAACCCGGGTACATCTTCCGCACCGGATACAGTTTTCCGTTTCAATATGTAGTGTGATCATCGGGCATTCGTTTTGTTTCTCCAACAAATATAGTAATTTTTGTAGGGAAAACTACCCTCCTGTTGAAAAGTCCGAAAAAGCTTATTTTTCAGAAAATCGATAGGTTTCTTATCATTTGCCTGAATTACTCGCCGGATTTTTTCCTGATGCTTCTTTTTCTGGAATAAATACATTACTTTTGTATCAAAATCAGTTATCATTCATAAATAGCAGGTTATGAAAATAAAATTGTGGTATATATTATCGGTTATTGTCGTTATATTCTGGGCTTGTAACGACAAAGAGGTATACGATCCGGATGCAGGAAAAAAAGTGGAAGATTTAAAGGTGCCTCAGGGTTTCGACTGGAAAATGACCAAAGACGTTAAATTGGTGTTTCATTCCAACGTTCCTACCGGAGTAACGGTGTATGCAGATAAAGCCGCATCCGTCGTGTTAGCGGAAATGAACGTACGTCCGGAAGGAACTACTTGTTTTGTGAATGTCGGCAAGGAGGCTTCTGCTGTCTATGTAAAATATACACAGGAAAACGGTAAGGAAACGATTGAACCGGTTGCCTTTTCTCCGGTGACGCGTGCCGATGCGGACCGGGCCAACTGGATCGGAAAATGGGAAGTAGAAAAAGCCAAGGAGAACGAAATGGTGGACGGTATCAAGTGGGTCGCTTATTACCCTTCCAAGAATTCTTGCGGTACGTTGTTGTTCGAGGATATGTGGCCTAAGATGGGAGATTACGATTTTAACGATGTTGCTGTGTGGTATCAAATCCGGATGCACAGTTTAAAATCAAAGATCAAGGAGCCGGACGATGAAATCAAGGATGTAAAGAAAATCGAAATAGCCGTACGTTTGAATGCCTTGGGAGGAAGTTATCCCTGCGATTTTTGTCTGAGTTTCGATGAAGACCGTGACGATATTGAAAAAATAGAAGTAAGTGATGGAGTAGGTACTTGCCGTTGGGAAAACAGGGATAAAAAGGAAGATGCTTTATTTGTGTTCAGTTGGCCGGGGATCAAGACGGAACGGTATTACAATACAGAAACGGCGGTTTCCAACGATATGCTGGACAAAAACTGGGTGTTGCTGACCATTTGGCTTAAAGAGGATGAAGACATTGAATTCGATGATTTTGATTTCTTTATCCGCCGAACCGATAATCAATATGAAATCCATTTGAAAGGGTATGAACCTACGAAGGATTTTGAAAATAGGTACGAGGAAATCGTAAGAGAAAACGAAGAGCTGAATCCGGATGACGATTACGCTTATATGACAAAAGACGGGTATGTATGGGGGTTGAATTTGCCTTGGGCGATCAATCATGCTAAAGAAAGCGTGAACTTCTGTGATGCTTACGATGGGTTTGCAGAATGGATCACCAGCGGAGGCAAGGATAACCAAAATTGGTATAAACCCAATAAAGATAAGGCTAACCGGGTAGATATGGTCCCCAGTAATCATGGTGGTATTTCCTATTTCAAGTAAAGATATCCGGTGAGGAAAAGAATGGTTGTATCGTTGGATGCAACCATTTTTTGTAAACGAAGATTCGGCATCTCCTGTCAAAAAATCAGATTCCGTTTATTTCCTTTTAGAAATGGGGATTCCGTTTTCTATTCGCTTTAAATTAAAAAAGAACCTATGTTAACCAGAGATTATATTTCCCGGATTATCCGTACATTTTTTCAGGCGTTGGAGCTCCTTTTTACGGGGAAAAAAGAGGATGAGGAAGAACAGGAAAAAAAATTGGAAGAATTATACCTCACTTATTTCGAAAAATCCCGGCAGGATTTTTTAACGGAAAAGGCCGAAGATATGATGGTATATCTGAAAGAAGATCCTTATTATCTAGAAAAATGCGGAATGCTGGGCGAGGTCTTGTATCGGGAATTTCACCGTGCTGAGGATCCCGTCTTAAAAGAGAATCTGGCCCGGAAAGTCATCTATCTTTATGATTACGTTAACAATCATTCTGCCGATTATTCCCTCATTTATGTAAACCGGACGCTGGAATTGGAAGATTACCTCCGGGAGGTGGCCGGACAGCAAAAGGCGGAGTAAAAGTCTGCTTTCTGCGGTGGGAAAGGGGGATATTTTTTCGGAGCGGAAGTAGTTTTGGCGGCTCTCTGTAGTATTTTTAATTGTTCCCCTCTTTTTTTGTAAATCAGTATAAGGAAAGGTTTTTTCTTTTTGTCGAAAGAAAAGTGGTATGTGTATAATAAGAAAATGGTATATGTGTGTGTTCCTTTTCGGATTTTTTTTCGGATGTAAAAACCGGGAAGTGAAACCTCTGCTGCGTGTTGCGGAGCGGATTGTGGCACAGGAGCCGGATAGTGTGTTTCATCTTTTGAGTCAGTTGGATTTTTCCAGTCTGGAATCTCCCCAAGACCGGGCGGATTTTGCTTTACTTTATACAGAATCTTTGGATAACCACCATATCGACCTGGGGTCCGATTCTTTACTGCGTTTTGCCTGGAATTATTATACCCGGAGGGAGAATCATCGGAAAGCCGCTAAATGTAATTTTTACATGGGCCTGGTTGCCTATAACCGGGATAGTCTTGTAGCGGCCGGAGAATATTTTGCGGAAGCCGCCTATCGGGCTGAGAGGGGAAGGGAGGAGGCGTTGTGCGGACGTATATATCACAAGTGGGGAAATCTGTATCTGAGGTTGGGGCATTTTGCGGAAGCCCGTAGCTGTTATAGAAAAGCTTTAACTGTTTTTCGGCGAATAAAAAACGAATCCGACGAAAACTATACATGGGGAGAAATCGGCCGGAGCTTTTTTATGAGAATTTACAGGATAGTGCTTTGTGCTATTATCGGAGAGCGAAAGAAATAGCCGTGCGCAGAAAAGACTGGAGTTATTGCCGGTATCTGAATGCTGATTTGATAACGCTCTATTTGAATAAGGGACATCTGGATACCGCCCGGCTTTTGCTTCACGAACGAAATCCCGGTGAAGAATTTTCCTCTCCCTTAGATTTTCTTCGGGATAGCCTGGATGTAAAAAGGAAAATCACTTTTTATCCTTATACGAATTCTTTGGTCGATTCTTCCTGGAATATTTCCGCGCACATTGTCATCCGTCCTCTGGAGAAAAAAGAAAATGGAAATCGGTGTTATTCTTTGAGATACAATAATTTATCCGATACCTCCGTCCTGATCGAAAAAGACTTTCTTTTTCAGCGAAAGGAAAATGACCGCAGCCAACAACTGGTTGGACAAAAATACAGGAATGAGCAGTTAAAAAGCCGGAACTACGAGCTGGAGTTGAAAAACTACCGGAAGTCGGTGACCGTGCTTATTCTTTTTCTTGTGGTTATCATTTTGATTTTTTTAGGCTGGGTGATTGGGCTTTATCACCGAAAAATCGTGAAAGAAAAGAACCATACCATCGATGAATATTTAGCTTTGATAGAGGCCTTGAAGGAGGAGCAGGAATTTTCAAAGAACAGTTTATTGGGAAAATTGAACGAGCAAAATGAAAAGGAAAGATTGCTAAAGAATGCCTTGACGAAACGTTTGCTTATTATAAAACAATTGACCGATTTGTCTTTTAAGTGGGGGAATAATGAAAAATTGAAGGATATTTTCTGTAAAAAAGTGAGTGAATTGATGAATGTCGATCAACTCACGCAGGAGATGCTGGATGATCTACCGGAAATTACGAATTTGAATTATGATGGAATTGTAGATTATTTGCAGGCGAATTTCGATATGTCTAAAGACGAGCTGATTTTATGCTGTTTTATTATTGCCGGTTTTACTCCACAGGAAATGAGTATTTTATATAATGTACAGGTGCATAATATTTATGTACGTTGTAGTAGGTTGGGTAAAAAAATGGGATTACCTATACCGTTGACCGCTTTTGTACGCGAAACGGTGGAAAAGCGAAAAAGCGGGTGCATTTAAAATCCCCTTGTTCTGAAAATAAAATGTCCGGTTGGAATACACCAGGTATTTTATTTTCAGAAGGGAAGACCGTTATTGAGGCTGTTTTTGTCTTTTTTTATTCATTACCAAACTGATAATAATGGGAATACTCACGAACACGACGGTTCCTGTGATCACTAAGCCTGTATAAAAAGCGGGGCTTCCGATAGGTAATTGTGAGGGAGGGAAAAACGTGACTGCGAAAGAAAAAAGCACGGCCAGAAATCCGATTCCGGCGATCAGCCACATTCCCGGCATCCCGCCGGGAACCCGGTAAGCCCTCGGTAGGTCCGGTTGGGTGTAACGAAGTTTTATGCCGGAAGCGTACATCAACATATACATGATGAGGTAAAGGCCGATAGTCAGGGCACTTAGCAGGAAAAAGGCAACACTGACATCATTCATAATCATATAAAGGGAAGAGAGGATACTGACAATACACCCCTGTATGATGAGAATGTTGATCTGCACTCCGTTTTTATTGGTCTTTTGCATAAATTTAGGTAATTCTCCATCCCTGGCGGTCCACAAAAGTCCCCGGCTCGGTCCGGATATCCAGGACATTACACCTGCCAGGGCTCCGAAAGCGACCAGAAATCCCATGACATTGGTAAGCCATCCGAGATGATAATGATCGAACAATTGCCTAAAGGTAACCAGCAGACCGTCCTGGAGATTGATTTGATCGTAGGGAGTGACAATAGCAACCGCTAATGCTCCCAGGGTAAACAGGCCGAATGAAATAATAGCCGACAGGAACATGGCAGCGGGAAATTGTTTTTGAGGTTCTTTCAATTCAGGGGCGTGGACGGCATGAACCTCCACTCCGGCAAATAAAAGGAGTATTCCGGCAAGAAAGGCGATGTCGCTCATACCGGTGATGTGGGGGAAGAAGCGGGGATGGGCATGATGAGCGGCGTCTAGAGAAACGACCTGGGTTACGGATCCCGGTATATGCTCAAAAGCGATGGGGTTTTCTCCGATCAGCCATATCAAAGCCATCACAATAATTACGATACCGGGCAGCACGGTTCCGATCAGAAAACCCTGACTGGTAATTTTAGATACCATCGAAGTCCCTTTCAAGGTGATCCAGGTCGCAAACCAGTACATGGCTATGGAAAATAAACCGACGAATAAGCCGTTTTGAGCGAGGGAAGGCTTACCGATCATATATGCGATGGAGGCTGCCGCAAATCCCAATACTGTGGGATACCAGACTACGTTTTGAATCCATTGTAGAAAAATGGCGGTAAATCCCATCGGCCGATTAAAAGCCTCTTTTACCCAAGTGTATACTCCTCCTCCTTTGGCGGCAAAAGCGCTTCCCAGTTCCGCTCCGACCAAAGCCGCTGGGATCAGGAAAAGAAAGGTGGCAAAGAAAATATAGAAAAACATGGTTAATTCTTCTTGGGCCATCATGGGCAGTCCTCTGAGACTGATGATGGCTGCCGCTGTCATCAAGGCCAATTGCCAGGTAGAAATATTTTTTTTCATAGCATGAGTTATGAGTTAATAGTTCGTATTGTTTTTCCGGAACATTGTAAGTGGTCTTCCCGGACTCGCCATATGGATAGATAGCCCGTCGGACCTTTTCCGTTTTTATTGTTGGAATAACGGAATAAATTATCGTGGGGTTTTTGGAAGTTGGTTAAAAAATATGGAAAAAGAAAATAATAGGATTTGGAGGTAAGATGTATACCTATCCGATTCGTTTTTTCGTAAAAGAGGGAGATATAAAATGAATCCCGGGGATAAATTTATGATTACCTTTGTTTCCAGAGCGAAATCAGAGGGCTGTTGCTTGGGCTAGCCGGTATGCTTGGTTGGCAGGCAGAGGCCGGTGGCTTTTTTCCTGGAAACCGGGGGAGTTATATTTAAATTAAGAAATAATGAAACTGATTTACGTGTATCACAGTGGTTTTGTGATAGCAGGAGACGGTTTTACAATCGTTATCGATTATTATAAAGACCCGGGTCAGGCATTCATCCGGGAAAAAATACTTTCCCGGCCCGGAAGATTGTATGTATTGGTTTCTCACGCCCATCCGGATCATTTTAATCCGGAAATAGGGGAATGGAAGAAATCCCGGCCGGATATCCGCTATATTTTTTCCGGAGATATCCGGTCGGAATTTCCTTTCCAGGACCCGGCGGTTGCGTTTTTAGAAAAAGCGGAAGTGTGGAAAGACGATTGCATACGGATCAAAGCCTATGGATCTACCGATATCGGAATTTCTTTTCGGATAGAGGTGTCCGGAAAACGAATTTTTCATGCAGGCGATCTGAATAATTGGCATTGGAAAGAGGAATCTACGCTTGAGGAAGCCCATCAGGCGGAAGAGGAATATAAGACCGAGTTGGAATTCCTGGCCCGGGATACAGATCATATCGATCTGGCTTTATTTCCGGTAGATCCCCGTTTGGGAGCCGATTATATGCGGGGAGCCTGTCAATTCGTCGAACGGATTCCTACGGATTATTTTGTACCTATGCATTTCTGGGAAAACTATGAGAAAGCTAATGCCTTCCGGAAGTTTGCCGAAGAGAGAGGGGTAAAATTCATCGTTTTGACCCGCCCGGGAAGAGAGTATACAGTTTTAAGTTCTTTATTAATTTAAAATAAAATGGAAATAAAAAGTAGGTTTGATCATTACAATTTTAATGTACTCGATTTGGAAAGGAGCATCGCTTTTTACGAAAAGGCTTTGGGATTAAAAGAAGTAAAGCGTAAAACGGCGGAGGACGGTTCCTTTATTTTAGTTTATCTGGGAGACGGGGAAACGCCATTTAGTCTGGAGCTGACTTGGTTGAGAGACCGCAAAGAACCTTATGATCTGGGAGAGGGCGAGTTTCATCTTTGTTTACGGGTAAAGGGTGATTATGAGGAAATTCGGCGTTACCACCGGGAAATGGGATGTATTTGTTATGAAAATATTCAAATGGGACTTTATTTTATCTGTGATCCCGATGGATATTGGATAGAAGTGTTGCCGCTCCATACTTAACAGGGGGGACCGCAGGATAAATTATTTTAGCTGAAAGATAGCTTTATTGCTGTTAAAGTTATAATTTTGTTCGTTACAAAATTTAAAAACCTGATAAAATTTGAAAAATGAAGTTTTTTATTGATACGGCAAACCTGGACCAGATTCGGGAAGCTAACGAACTGGGAGTACTTGACGGTGTGACTACAAACCCTTCTCTTATGGCCAAAGAAGGAATAAGGGGGGAGGAAAACTGCAAAAAGCATTATATAGAAATCTGTAATATCGTGCAGGGAGATGTGAGTGCCGAGGTGATTGCTACAGATTACGAGGGAATGATTCAGGAAGGCACGGACCTGGCGGCTCTTCATCCGAATATTGTGGTGAAAGTACCTTGTATTGCCGACGGAATTAAGGCCATTAAATACTTTACGGATAAAGGGATCCGTACGAACTGTACGCTTGTTTTTTCTCCGGGACAGGCATTATTGGCGGCCAAAGCGGGAGCGACTTATGTTTCTCCTTTCGTTGGACGTTTAGACGATATTGCCAGTGACGGCATCGAATTGGTGGAAAAAATCGTGGATATGTATACTTATTACGGTTTTGAAACCCAGGTTCTGGCGGCTTCCATCCGGAGTACGCAACACATTATCCAATGCATCGAGGCAGGTGCGGATGTGGCGACCTGTCCGCTTAGTGCCATAAAAGGATTATTGAATCATCCTCTGACCGATAGCGGATTGGCTAAATTTCTGGCAGATTATAAAAAGGTGAATTCATAATATTTTATGCTGATTAAGTTATTCGAGGATAATCCCAATACCAAGGATATTCTTACGGTAGTAGAGGTGTTACGGGCAGGCGGGGTGATTATTTATCCGACCGATACGATCTATGCTATCGGATGCGATATAAATAATGTGAAGGCCGTCCAACGGGTAGCTGCTCTGAAAGGTGTGAAACCGGAAAAAGCGAACTTCTCGATGATTTGCCGGGATCTGAGTAATATCTCTATGTATGCCAAAGTAAACAACGAGGTTTTTAAAATGATGAAAAGGTGTTTACCGGGCCCTTTTACCTTTATTTTGAATGCTACGAACAAGTTACCGAATATTCTGATGAATCGACGGAAGACGATAGGTATACGGATCCCGGATAATTATATTGCTTTGGCGATTACGGAGGAGTTGGGAAATCCCCTGCTGACCACTTCGGTCCGCGATGACGATGAGGTGGTGGAATATACGACCGACCCGGAACTGATTCATGAAAAATACAGTAAAACGGTTGATTTGGTCATTGACGGAGGGTACGGACAAAATGTCGCTTCTACTGTGGTGGACTGTTCGGGAGACTCGATTGAAATCCTCAGGCAGGGAATCGGAATAATCGAATAAGCTGAAGAAGAGATGATAAGCAGGAGTGTCTTGGAAGAGGCACTCCTTTTTCTATGGTTTAAAAAAATGCGGAATTCCTGATCCGGCTGGGTTTATTTTTTCCAAAAAGCTTTTGTAAACAATACGAGTACGGTGTATATTTCCAACCGGCCGATTAACATCAAGGCGGCCAGAATAAGTTTGGCGGTATCGCTTAAATGGGAAAAATTATCCATAGGGCCGATGCTTCCGAAGCCGGGTCCGATGTTACTCAAGCAGGTAATGACGGCACTGCAGGCCGTAGCGATATCCTCCGTAAAAAAGGCCATGACAATACTGGCAATACTGAAAACGATCATAAAGAGAATGAAAAAAGCCATTACGCCGGTCATTACCGAAGGGTGTACGCTTTTCCCGTTGTATTTGACATTGATAACGGCATTGGGGTGAATGATGCGTTTCATTTCCGTAAATGAATTTTTGAACAGCAATACGACCCGGACAACCTTAATGCCGCCGGCCGTAGAACCGGCACAGGAACCGATAAACATCAATATAAAAAGAATAAGTCCTAAGAGTGTGGGCCATAACAGGTAATCGGCTGTAGCGAATCCGGTAGTGGTTATAATTGTAACGACTTGAAAAAGCGCGTCCCGGAAACTTTTTTCGACATCACCCCAATCGCGTAAGTAGAGGCCGGTGGCAATGATGAGGGTGGAAGCGACGATGATAAAGAAATACCATTTGAATTCGTTATCGTGGATCAGCTTTTTAAAGTCTCCTTTGAGAGCCGCGAAACCCAGTCCGAAATTCGTAGCCGCAACAAACATAAAGAAAATAATTACATATTGGATGTAGGAAGAATTCCAGTAGGCAATGCTGTCCTGTTTGGTCGAGAATCCTCCGGTGGCCATTGTAGAAAACGAATGGCATACGGCATCGAAAAGGCTCATTCCGCCGAAGGCCAGCAGGATCGTTTCGACCAGGGTGGAAAGCAGGTAAAACAGCCACAATTTCCGGGCAGAGGAATAAAAGGTGGCGGCCATTTTACTATGGGTGGGTCCCGGAACTTCGGCGACGTATAAATCCCGTCCTTCGATGCCTAAACTGGGCAAAATGGCGAGGAACAATACCGCGATTCCCAATCCGCCCAGCCATTGGGTCATGGACCGCCAGAATAAGGTGGCATGAGGTAAAGCTTCAATATCGTTGAGAATGGAAGAACCCGTGGTTGTAAAACCGGATATGGTTTCAAAAAAAGCATCTACGAAACTGGGGATCGTACCGCCGATGAGAAAAGGCAGGCAACCGAACAGAGAAAAGAATAACCAGATGGAGGTAACCGTGAAATAACCGTCTTTTTTAGCCAGTACCCGGTCGTTGGCTTTGACCAGAAAAACCATGGCCGATCCCACCCCTGCCGTAATCAGGGAGGAGATAAGGAAAGCCTGCGTATCGCTTTCTCCGTAAATTAAGGAGATCAGGACACATACCAGAAAACAGGCGCTTTCCAATAAGATCAGTTTGCCCAAAATGTTGATTATGAACCGAATATTGATCATTGCTGTTTCATGCTAAAATTACGGACTTACCCGAAAACGAGGTTTCCGGAATTTTTACCTGTTTATTTCTGAAAAAATTTAATGACTTTTTTTATGGCGCTTTGCAAAGCGAAGATCACCACTTTATCTCCGGCCAGGATTTGTACGTCTCCTTTGGCGATGATCGTTTCGTTTCCCCGGATGACACCTCCTATGGTGGCATCGTTGGGAAAATGCATGTCCTTCAATTCACATTTGGTGATCCGGGATCCAGGTTCCGCCTCCAGTTCGAATACTTCCGCCTCCGAAAAGGTAAGAAACTTCAGGTGCTTGACATCCACGTTCATGGTGTAACGGTAGATGTGGGAAGCTGCGATGAGTTTCGTATTGATCAGCGTGCCTATGCCTATGTTTTCGGCTAAATCGATATAATCGATGTTTTCCACTTCCGCTACACTTTTCTTTACTCCCATTTTTTTAGCCAGCAGGCAGGAGAGTATATTGGTTTCGGAAGATTTGGTGACACTGATAAAAGCATCGATATTTTTAATGCCTTCCTCTCTTAATAAGGTCAAATCACGTCCGTCGCCGTTGATGATCAATGTATTCTTTAGTTTGTCAGCCAATTGGATGCATTTTTCCCGGTCTTTTTCGATAATTTTGACATTGTAATGTTTTTCTAACAGAGAAGCGGTTTTAATGCCGATGCGTGAGGCTCCGACGATCACAATGTTTTTGATTTCGAATTGTTCCTTTCCGCATAGAGCAAATACATTGGGAATAAAACTGGGTTTAGTGACGATAAATATAAGGTCGCCGTATTTCAGGGTATCGTTTCCCCGGGGAATCAAAGTCGTATTGTCTCTTTTAATAGCTACGAGACGGAACTGATCCGCACCGTAAATTTCACCCATTTTAGCCAGGGTATGGTTTAGAATAAGAGCGTTATCCCACAATTTGATGCCGATGAGCTGGAGACGTCCGTCCGAAAATTCATGCATTTGCCGGGAACCGATTTGTTTGAGGGAGGCGACGATTTCTTCCGCGGCCAGTCTTTCCGGGTAAATCAGGGTATCTATACCGATAGAACGCAAATATTCAGCATTTTCACTTTCCAGGTATTCGCTGTTGTTCACCCGGGCGATGGTGCGTTTCGCTCCCAATTTTTTGGCCAGAATAGCGGAATTTATATTTTGGTCTTCCTGCGGATTCACAGCTATATAAAGGTCGCATTTGCCGACTTCCGCATCTTTCAGGGCACCGATGGACGTGCAGGAACCGACAACTGACATAATATCCAGTTGGCTTTCCAGATTCTCAATTTTTTCCTGGTCCGCATCGATCAGCAGAATATTGTGTTCTTGTCTGCTGAGCATTTTGGCCAAGTGTGTGCCTACTGCCCCTGCTCCTGCAATAACTATATTCATGGTCCTCTATTTGGTTTCCGAATATCAAGGTTACAAATTTAAGCTAAATGCCGCTTATTCCTGTCAAAAAACACTATTTATTTTAAACAAGAGGGGTTTTGTTTCAAATAGTTGAATGTTAACTGTTTTTGTATAGGGGAGGAGAAGGAAAGTGGTCCCGGAAACCGGTCGTTTGTGACTGTAGAAAGCGGTTTATTCCAAAGAAATCCGGATATGACCAAGTTCTGATGTTTTTTTTAAAGATATCGATCGTTCCCCACAGAATTTTTCCCAGGCCCGGATACTATACGGAGCGTTAGAAGCATCCAGAATAACGGATGTGGGAAAGTTAGGAATGCTATCGGTGAGGGCCGGGGGTTGTCGGTTGTCCGTAATGATCCAGATGGAGGCGGAAAGTCCCGAAGCATATTCAGGACCCGGAATGTGGAGGGAAGGAGAAAACCGGGAGGTATTGCCGGGAATACATGTAAAATTTTTACTTAATATCCCGCAGCCTTCCGGCAGGGGTTTCAGTTTATGGCGAAGGATATACGGGGCGATTTTCGCCCGGGAAAAAGAGTCCGGCGCAGGACCGGGAAATCCGTAAAAACCGTTATAATGCAGTAAAATACAAGACCGGTTGCGAAAATGAAAGACCGTAATTTCCCGGATATGGGAGAGACGATAATTATTCCAGCACAGGCTTCCGCTAAGTAAGCAAAGCGAAATCCCCAGGGCCGGGAAATATTTTTTTCGCTTTATACTCCCATATAGGGTGAAAAAAGTCAGATACAGGAAGATGACGGTCAGAAAAGAAGGATATAGGGTATCCAGATAAAGAGAAAGCCCCGATAAATTCAGAAGGATAAGTAGCAGGCCCTGGCACAGCCATACGACGATGAAAGTGAGATATAAACCGATTGCATAGGGAAGAATCAACAGAATCAGGGAAGTATAGAGTAGTAGTGTGGCCAGTGGAACAGCAGGAATATTGATCAGGAAACCGCTGAGGCTGAAGAAATGAAAATAATAGATGGAAAGGGGAAAAGTAGCCAACTGGGCCGATAGGCTGATACATAAAAGAGAACCGACGGGACGGATTAATTTAGGAAACCGGGAAACGGTTTTATGGCATAAAGGGTATAAAAGAATAATACCGGTATAGGCGGCATAGGACATCTGCATACTGATGGAATAAAGAGCGTGCGGTTGGAATAAAAGAGTAAAAAAAGCCGAAGCGGCGATACAGTTCACGGGAGAGTAGTCCCGGACGAATACCCTGCCGATAGTAATAAAACTTAGAATTTGAGCCGCCCGGATGACGGAGGGAGAAAGTCCTGTGATCCCGGCATACATCCACAAAACCGGTAAAAGGGCAAGGTGGAGATAGCGGTTGTTTATCCCGGTCAGCCGCAATAAAAATCCCAGCAAAAGATAAACGGCTCCGGTATGTAATCCCGAAACGGCCAAGAGGTGGATCGTACCGGTTTTGACGAATGTATTTTTAATTTCCGGCTCCAGATCGTTTTTATAACCCAGGCATAAGGCTTTGACCAACATGCGGGAAGCGGTGTCGGAAATAAGGGTATCGGTTTTACGGAGAAGCCGGGACCGGACGGTTTGTAAAAAAAAGTAAGGGGTATTTTTCCGTCCCCTCCGGATAATCCTTCCTTCGGGAAACAGACGGTACCGGATGTTTTTTTGCAGTAATAAATACCGGTCGTAGTCGAATATATCCATGGGGAAGACCGGTTTTATCACTTTTATGCTGGCTCTAAAATGGAGGGAATCTCCGGGTCGGTATCGGGCAAGCGAATCCCGCAAATAAAGGTGAAATTTAATCCGGCGGGCTGATAAAATGTAATCGGTAGGCCCCAGACATTCTTCACACAGAAGATGCACTTGGTATTTCTGGGAGGGATAAGGGATCCAGGAGGGAGGACGGTGTATGGATATGCCACAGAGAACGAAAGCGGAAAAAAGGAGGGCGTTCTGGACTTTCCCGGGGATCAGGTGTAGCCATACCGGTAAGGATAGAATAAACAGGAGGGGAAAAAGGAGAGGGTACGAAAAATATTCCGCACCGAGAATCCCGGTAATCAGGGCTGTTAACGGAAGCAGAAAAGGATAGTTGTGCCTGTAAAAGTTTACACTATGTTCATAGAAAATCCGGTTATTTAAACGTCCGCTTGATGCAGGTATAAGTTACGAATAAATTCCGGTTCTCCGATGGATTGCCTCGGTTTATTTCGAAAGGACTACCCGGTAATCGGCTTTAAATTTTCCGATGCTGATGTTGTTCAGTTTATTGCGGAGGATTCTTTTTTTCAAGGAAGAGAGATGATCCGTAAATAATACACCTTCCAAATGATCATATTCGTGTTGGATGATCCAGGCTTTGATGCCTTCGTATTCTTCTTCGTGGGGCACCCCGTTTTCATCCTGATAGGCAATCCGGATTTTATTTTTTCTTTTCACGTCTTCGTGGATGCCGGGAATGCTGAGGCAGCCTTCATTCCGGCTTACTTCTTCGCCGGTGCGTTCCAGAATATGGGCATTGATGAACGCTTTACGGAAACCGATACAATTCGGGTCCATTTCCGAAAAAACATTGGCATCGACCACGAAGATTCGGATATTTTTCCCCACCTGGGGAGCAGCCAGGCCTACGCCGTCGGCTTCGTCCATCGTCTGCCAGAGGTCTTTGATAAATTTGTCCAGATCCGGGTAATCGGCTGGGATGTCTTTGGAGATTTTTCTCAATATAGGGTGACCGTAAATAAATATAGGTAATAGCATCGTCTTTTATTTTTTATTTTTTGAAAGAAAACCGTAGCTTTCCAGATAAGAGGTCAATATAATGGTAGCACTCATTGTGTCTATCAACGCTTTGTCCTGACGGGTCTTTTTTTTGCCCCTCCTTCTATCAAAGCTTTATGAGCGAGGAGGGAGGTAAAGCGCTCGTCATACATCTCGACCGGAATATCCGGAAATTTGCGCTTCAAGGCAGAGAGAAAAGGTTTGATATACGTCATGCATTCGGAGTCGCAGTTATTCATTTGTTTCGGATGACCGATAACGAAAAGGTCGATTTTTTCCCGGGAAACATATTGCTGAAGAAACGGCATGAGTTCATGTGTAGCAACCGTCTGCAAGCCGGTAGCGATGATCCGTTGCGGATCGGTAACGGCGATTCCTACCCGTTTTCTCCCGTAGTCAATAGCTAAAATTCTTCCCACCCCTATTCGTCTACAATAATAAATATATCTTCGTTACTGTTTTTCATCAGGTATTGTTCACGGGCAAATTTTTCCAGATTGTCCCGATTGCTGAGTAATTCCTGAATTTTTCGTTTATCTTCTACGATTTTTTTCTGATAATATTCTTTTTCTTTAGTCAGCGTATTGATTTTATGGCGGATGTGAATTTTTTCGATAAAGCTGTTTTTATCGAAGAAAGCGATCCATACCAGAAAAAGCAAGCCGACGAAGATATATTTGTTCGTAAATTTCCGGAAAATCAACCTGAATATATGTTTCTGTTTTTCCTGCATGCCACAAAATTACAAAAAAGGATTCAGTTTTACGCCGCATATTTATAAAAACCGACTGAATAATTATACTAATTGCTGATAATCAATGTATTATATTTTTACGAAAACGTTTTTTCCTATTTTTTCTAACCTCTTAATTATTTAAATTTGGAAAGAAACCTGAAGCGGGTTTTTGTCAATTAACAGGGAAAAACAAAATACTAAAATAATGGAAAAAAAATTAGCTGTAGTCGCCTTGGGGGGTAATGCTATTCTCCGGGGAAATCAGAAAGGTACGGTAGCCGAGCAAAATCAGAATATCCGGGATACTTTGGAGAATCTGGTTTATTTGATTCGGGACGGATATAATCTGATTCTTACTCACGGTAACGGTCCTCAGGTCGGAAATATTCTGCTGAGTGACGATGCCGGTGTAAAAATGTACGGTTTACCGCCTATGTCTTTAGACATGTGTGTGGCGTATTCCCAAGGGCAAATCGGATACATGATCGAGCGGAATCTGCGGAATATCTTAAAAAAACACAACCTGACCCGGCATGTGGTATCCATGATTTCTCAGGTAGTGGTCGATGAGCATGATCCGGCTTTATTGAATCCGACCAAACGGGTTGGCAAAATTTATCAAAAAGAAGAAGCGGACCGTTTAGCAGCGGAACACGGCTGGGTTTTTAAAGAAGAAATCAAAGTGGAAGGCGGTTGGAGACGGGTGGTTCCTTCTCCTTCACCCATCGACTTTAAAAATGCTGCTTTGGTGGAGCGAATGGCCCGGGCGGGAAGTATCGTCATAACGGGAGGAGGGGGCGGAATCCCGGTTTATATCGACGGAGAAGGCATGCTACAGCCGGTGGAGGGAGTAATCGATAAAGATTTGGCTTCCGCTATGATTGGGGTGCGGGTGAAAGCGGAGGAGTTATACATTTTGACAGACGTACCTTATATATATAAAGACTATCGGAAACCGACCCAGGAAATCCTCGAATTTCTGGATTATGCGGATACGATGAAATACCTGGAGGCCGGGATGTTCGGAGAGGGGAGTATGGCGCCGAAAATCAGGGCTTGTCTCCATTTTGTAAAAAACGGAGGACAAAAATCGGTGATTACGGAGGCCACTAAACTGGAAGACCGAAGATACGGATCAAAAATTACCATGGAGTATGATTGAGTATCTCTGAAGCTTCATAATTTTTAGTTGAGAATCCGAATCCGGACAGCTGTATAAAATAATTTTAGACGGTTGGTCCGGATTCACGGATTTCCTTAATCGTATTCAAGCATTTTGTTATACATTTGTCAGTAAAATTAAGAATCATAATCTAAATCTAAAAAGATGGCTTTTAATCTAAGAAACAGGAATTTTTTGAAGTTACTGGACTTCACTCCTTCAGAAATCAAGTATATGCTGGATTTGGCAGCCGACCTGAAAAAGGCGAAGTATGCAGGTACGGAGCAACCCCGTTTAAAAGGTAAAAATATTGCGTTGATCTTCGAGAAAGATTCGACCCGTACGCGTTGTTCTTTCGAAGTGGCCGCCCACGACCAGGGAGCCCAGGTGACTTATCTGGGACCCTCCGGTTCGCAATTGGGGAAAAAGGAATCGATGAAGGATACCGCCCGGGTATTGGGGCGTATGTTCGATGGAATCGAATACCGGGGATTTGCACAGGAGATGGTGGAAGAATTGGCAGAATATGCCGGCGTTCCGGTATGGAACGGATTGACGAACGAGTTTCATCCCACGCAAATTCTGGCGGATTTCCTGACGATGAGGGAACATGTGGATAAGCCCCTGAAACAGGTGACTTATGCTTACCTGGGGGATGCCCGCTATAATATGGGAAATCCCCTCATGGTGGGGGGGGCTAAAATGGGGATGGATGTACGGATCGTCGCCCCTAAAAGCTTACAACCGAATCCCGAATTGATAGCTACCTGCCGGAAGATTGCCGAGGAAACGGGAGCTAACGTTACCGTAACGGATGACGTGGCTGCCGGAGTAAAAGGGTGCGATTTCCTTTATACGGACGTATGGGTATCTATGGGAGAACCCCAGGAAGTGTGGAAAGAGAGAATTGATTTACTCTTGCCCTATCAGGTAAATAAAAAAGTGATGGAACTTACCGGAAACAAAAACTGTAAATTTATGCACTGTTTACCGGCATTTCATAACCTGGAGACTTCTATCGGCCGGGATGTTTACAAGCAATTCGGTTTGGATGCGTTGGAAGTGACGGAAGAGGTATTCGAATCTCCTCATTCGATTGTTTTCGACGAGGCAGAAAACCGGATGCACACGATTAAAGCCGTTATGGTAGCTACCCTGGGGTGTTAAACCGATAATAAAAGGAACGGCGGGAAAAAGTCCCGCCGTTTTTTGGTTATTTTTGGTAACTTTTTATGCTGCTTTCCACGTCTTTTTCTATATCCAGTATCATCTGAAGATGCAATAATTCGAACACGTTTTGTACTTCCTGGGATAAATTGCAGAGCTTTAAAGAAGCTTCGTTGCTCTTAGCCGCTTTGACCAATGAGATGATACATCCTATTCCGCTGCTATCGATAAAATTGATATCTTTCAGGTCGAAAATAAGTTTTGTTCCTTTTACACTTAATACAGGTTTCAGTTCTGCTTTGACTTCTTCCGTCACAGCTAAAGTAAAACGAGATAATTTTGCGAACCTGGCAATTTGTATCCCTTCCTTTTCATTGATCTCGATAAGCATTTTTATAGTTTTAATTGTTTAGTTGTTAATGTATTAGGTTCCTTTTCACCGCTCGTCAAACGGGCGTAATTTCGAAACTATAAAGATAGAATATAAAAACGGAATACTCAAAAAAAGTATCGGATTTATTTGGCTGAAACCGCAGGAAAAAAAAGAGCCGGAATGAATTGTAATAAATAAAAATTGTACCTTTGTAGAGTTTGTAAAAGTTTTAAAAGAGTAAATTAATTTATAATTTGGATGTAATTGTGCTAACGATTGCAGTGGACGAGTACGGTTATCTCCGTGAAAATCTAAAAAGTATCAAGAATGAAAACAACACCGTTTACACATTTTCATGAAGCACTCGGTGCCAGGATGGCTCCTTTTGCAGGGTATAACATGCCGATAGAATACACCGGAATTAAAGACGAACATTTGACTGTGCGTGAAAAAGTCGGTGTTTTTGATGTGGCTCATATGGGAGAATTCTGGATTAAAGGACCGAAAGCTTTTGAATTGGTACAATCTCTTACGTCGAATGACGTGGCTGCTTTGTCATACGGAAAAATTCAGTATAGTTGTTTTACGAACGATGAGGGAGGTATTGTGGACGATTTGCTGGTGTATTGTTTCGGGGAGGAAAAATACCTGTTGGTCGTAAATGCTGCCAATATCGAAAAGGATTGGAACTGGGTCGTATCGCATGCGGAGAAAATGGGCATGAATCCCGCTACGGATATCGAAAATGCTTCTGACAATATTTGCCAACTGGCTATACAAGGCCCTATGGCCTTGAAAGCTATGCAGAAGCTTACCTCGGCGAATGTGGTGGATATGGAATATTATACTTTCCAGGAAATTCCTTTTGCAGGTATCGATAAAGTGATTTTTTCCACTACCGGATATACGGGTTCAGGCGGTTGTGAAATTTACGCTTATAATAAAGATGCGGACCGGTTGTGGAACGCTGTTATGGAAGCAGGAGCGGAATTCGGAATCAAGCCTTGTGGTTTGGGAGCGCGGGATACTCTCCGTTTGGAAGCGGGGTTCTGTCTATATGGGCATGAAATCGACGATACTCATTCTCCGATAGAAGCCGGCCTAGGGTGGATTACCAAATTCGTAGACGGAAATAATTTTACCAACCGGGCTTATCATGAAAAACTGAAAGCCGATAAACCCAGTCGTTATCTGAAAGGTTTTGAAATCATCGATAAGGGAATTGCCCGTCAGGGTTATCCCATTGAGGATGCCGAAGGAAATGAAATCGGGGTAGTATGTTCGGGTACGGTTTCCCCCTTAACCGGAAAATCCATCGGAACCGGATATGTTAAGAGCGGATTCCACAAATTGGATACCGAAATTTATATTCGGGTACGCAATAAAGCCCTGAAGGCTAAAATTGTTAAAATGCCCTTCTTTTAACAGTGGGGGAAGGCCGGATATTTTTATTCCGGAGAATACAAACAAAATTGTAAATTTTTGAAAAGAAACGAATAAATATTCACAAAAATAGTATTTTTAAAGATAAAAAGTGCATATTTGTAACGTTTCCGAAACAAGGAGATTTATTATTAATTTCATAAATAATCAACAAAATGAGAAAACATATTTTTAATGCAGGGCCTTGTAAATTGCCCGATTCAACGCTGAAAAACACAGCAGCTGCCGTATTGGAATTCGGTAATACCGGACAGTCCATTATGGAAGTATCTCATCGTTCTTCTGATTTTCAGGCTGTATACGATGAAGCTGTAGCTTTATTCAAAGAAGTATTAAGTATTCCTGAAGGATATTCTGTACTTTTCTTAGGAGGAGGCGCCAGCATGCAGTTCTGTATGATTCCTTACAACTTCCTGAAAAAGAAAGCTGCTTATGTGAATACCGGAACCTGGTCAACGGCTGCTATTAAGGAAGCTAAACTGTGGGGTGAAGTAGAAATCGTTGCTTCTTCCGAAGCCGACGGATTTACTTACTATCCGGAATTTACGATTCCTTCGGATGTGGATTATATGCACATTACATCCAATAATACGATCCGCGGAACGGAAATTTTCAAAGATCCGGACTCTCCTGTGCCTTTGATTGCCGATATGTCTTCCGACATTTGCAGCCGTCCGATAGACGTCTCCAAATATGCGATGATTTACGGCGGTTGCCAGAAGAACCTCGGACCTGCCGGTGTTACTTTCGTAATCATCAAAAATGATTTCCTGAATAATGTAGTGGCTGACAGACCTATTCCTACGATGTTGAAATACAAAACACATGTAGATAAAGAATCCATGTATAATACTCCTCCTTGCGTTAATATTTTCGGTGTTAAGGAAACCCTGAAATGGGTGAAGGAAATGGGAGGCGTAGAAGCGATGGAAAAACTGGCTATCCAAAGAGCCGATGCTATCTACAATGAATTGGAAAACAGCAAGATGTTCCGTCCTGTAGTGAAAGAAGGTTCCCGTTCCAGAATGAATATTCCGTTCCTGTTAAGAGAAGGATACGAATCTCTGGAAAAAGAATTCCTGGATTTCTGCAAGGCCAAGAATATCGTTGGAGTGAAAGGCCACCGTTCTGTAGGCGGTTTCCGTGCTTCTACTTATAATGCTTGTACGATGGACGATGTGAATGCTTTGATTTCTGCTATGAAGGAATTCGAAGCTGCTCATAAATAATCCGTTTTAAAAATTATAAGGTTCATAATGTTCTCTTTGCGGGATAATTATGAGCCTTATACTTTATCAACCTTAACCATTAATTTTTTAATAAATTTACAGATATGGCAACAAAAGTATTGATTGCAACAGACAAACCCTTCGCCGCTGTGGCTGTTAACGGGATCCGGGAAATTGTAGAAGCTCAGGGATACGAACTCGTTTTACTGGAAAAATATACTTCACAGGCAGAGCTTATTGCGGCCGTGGCTGATGTAGACGCTATGATTATCCGTTCCGACAAAGCTACGAAAGAAGTGATCGATGCCGCTAAAAAACTGAAAGTGATTGTTCGTGCCGGAGCCGGTTATGACAATATCGATTTACAGGCTTGTACGGACAGGGGTATCGTGGCTATGAATACGCCGGGTCAGAATTCAAACGCCGTAGCGGAATTGGTTTTCGGTATGATGGTGTATATGGCCCGTAATTTCTATAACGGAAAATCCGGTCATGAATTGAAAGGTAAAAAAATCGGTGTTCACGCTTATGGAAATGTGGGACAGAATGTGGGTCGTGTAGCCCGGGGATTCGGTATGGAAGTCTACGCTTTCGATCCGTTTATGACCGACGAACAAATTAAGGCTGCGGGTGCTACTCCTTTGCATTCTGTAGAAGAAATGTATGCGTTGTGCGACTATGTTTCTTTGCATATTCCCGCTACGGAAAAAACGAAAAAGTCTATCAACTACGAGTTGTTGAATCGCATGCCGAAAGGTGGTATATTGGTGAATACCGCCCGTAAAGAAGTGATTGACGAAGAAGGCTTGCTGAAATTGATGGCCGATCGTCCCGATTTCAAGTACATTTCCGATATTCTTCCGGATAATGCAGCCGATTTCGCTCCGTATGAAGGTCGTTATTTCTTTACTCCGAAAAAAATGGGAGCTCAGACCGAAGAAGCGAATGTGAATGCCGGTTTGGCTGCTGCCCGTCAGATCGTGGCTTTCCTGGAACATGGAGATGCTAAATTTAAAGTAAATAAATAATTTCGTTTTAGGGTGGTCGTTCCGGGTTTTCACGCCTGAGACTATCACCCTTGAACTATATAAACCGAATATATATGGCAATAGTAAAACCATTCAAAGGCTTACGTACCCCCAATCAGGAAGTTTGCGAAGAATTGGCATGTCTTCCCTATGATGTAATGAATTCGGAAGAAGCGGCACAGATGGCTGCCGGAAAGCCGAAATCGCTTTTACATGTAACCCGGGCAGAAATTGATTGTCCTGCAGGCACGGATATTCATTCGGAAGAAGTTTATCACAAAAGTGTGGAAAACTTCAAGATGTTCCAGGAAAAGGGATGGCTGGTACAGGACGAGGAGCCTAAATTTTATATTTACGCCCAGACGATGGACGGCAGAACCCAATACGGAATCGTAGGTTGTGCCGCTTGTGAGGATTATGTGAACGGGGTGATTAAAAAGCATGAATTGACTCGTCCGGATAAGGAAGAAGATCGTATGGTGCTTACCCGTTACGTAAACGCTAACCTGGAACCGGTATTCTTTTCTTACCGGGCGGTTCCGGAAATCGACGCTATCGTTGAAGATATCGTAAAGAACCAGAAAGCCGATTACGATTTCGTAGCAGAAGACGGTTTCGGACATCATTTTTGGGCGATCAACTGCCCGGAAACCAACAAGCATCTGGAAGAATTATTTGCTACGCAAGTTCCGGCCACCTATGTAGCCGACGGACATCACCGTACAGCTGCGGCAGCCCGGATCGGCGCAGAATACAGTGCTAAAAATCCGAATCATACCGGTAAAGAGGAATATAACTTCTTTATGGCCGTACATTTCCCGGATAATCAATTGAAAATTATCGATTACAACCGGGTGGTGAAAGATCTGAACGGTTTGACCGAAACACAATTGCTGGAGAAATTGAAAGAGAATTTCACGGTAGAATGTAAAGGTCCCGAAATCTATCATCCGGAAAAGTTACATGATTTCAGTATGTATCTGGGCGGAAAATGGTACAAGCTTACCGCCAAAGCAGGCAGTTATGACGATAACGATCCGATCGGTGTATTGGATGTAACGATTCTTTCCAAACACGTATTGGCCGATATTCTGGATATACAGGACCTGAGAACCTCTAAACGGATTGATTTCGTCGGAGGAATCCGGGGGCTGGGTGAACTGAAGAAAAGGGTGGATAGCGGAGAAATGAAAGTGGCATTCGCTCTTTATCCCGTTTCTATGCAGCAGTTATTGAATATTGCCGATACCGGTAATATCATGCCGCCGAAAACGACCTGGTTCGAACCGAAGTTGCGCTCCGGTTTGGTAATACACAAAATAGACTAAATGAAAAAGCCGCTGTTTAGCGGCTTTTTTTTACAAAACTCTAGCCTAGTTCATCGAAATACCTAAACTGAAAATTTATGCAAAGGAAAAATAGATTGAAACTGTACATTTGGTCCGCCTTGATGACCTGGATGGGCTTTGGCGCCCTGGCCCAACAAGTGACCCGGGCCGATTATCAGCGTATAGATACGTTGGCCAAGATTTCCGATTTGGTATATGGCAGGGGCATCTCTCCGAATTGGATCGGGGAGACTCATTATTTTTGGTACCTGAACCATGAAAAAGAAGGAGACGTTTTTTATTTGGTAAATGCCGAAAATGGGAAAAAAGTACCGGCATTTGATGCTTCCAAATTGGCGAAAGCTTTGGCAAAGGCAACCGGAAAAGCGATAAAAGCCGATAGGTTACCTTTTACCCGTTTGAATTATACACAAGGGACGAAGGAATTCGAATTTGCCTTTGACGGCAGAACATGGCTGTATGTCGTCAAAAACGGAAAACTGACGGATAAAGGTGCTGTAGAAAAGCGTGAAAGAAACCGGAACCGGAGAGAAGACGGACGGACCTTGAGACGGGTAGTTTCTCCCGATAAACAGTGGGAAGCTTATAATCAGGATAATAATATTTATGTCCGCCATCTGAAAGATAATAAAGAGTATGCCTTAAGCCGGGACGGAATAAAAGATTTCTATTATACTTCGGACATGATATGGTCTCCCGATTCTAAAAAATTGGCTGTTATTAAAGTCCGGGATATTCCCGAACGCCGTATTCCTTTGATCGAATCGAGTCCGGAAAGTCAGAAACAGCCTATTTTACAATGGCGGGACTATGCTAAACCGGGAGATGTGTTACCGGTCTACCTGCCGGCTTTGTTCGATCTGAACGATATGAAGCAGATTTCTTTGGAAACCTTTCCTTTTGAGAATCAGTTTTACCTCCATCTGACCGGCTGGAGATCCGATAGCAGGGCGTTTACTTTCGAATTCAACCAAAGGGGACATCAGCGTTATGTTGTAGCCGAAGTAGATGCTGAAACCGGGAAAATCCGAGCTTTAATCGATGAGCAGTCGCCCACTTTTATCCATTATGGGCGAAATTTTCGTTATGATTTAAAGGATGGGAAGGAATTGCTTTGGGTATCCGAAAGAGACGGTTGGCGTCATTTATACCGGATCGACGGTACGACCGGGAAGGTAATCAATCAGGTGACGAAAGGAGAATGGGTGGTACGGGATGTAGATGAAGTAGACGAAAAAAACGGTGTCGTTTGGTTTACTGCTTCCGGTTTTGTGCCGGGAGAAGATCCTTATCATATTCATTATTGCCGTATAAATATCGACGGTACCGGTTTTAAAGACCTGACTCCTGAAAACGGGAACCATCGGGTCAGTTTTTCCAAAGACCGGAAATATTTTACGGATGTATATTCCCGGCCCGATCAGCCACATATCAGTGTGTTAAAACAGCTCCCCGACGGGAAAGTGGTGACGGAACTGGAAAAAAGCGATATAGGAGATCTGGTGGCGACAGGCTGGCAAATGCCTGAAGTGTTCTGTGCCAAAGGCCGGGATGGCAAGACGGATATATGGGGAAATATCCTGCGTCCTTCTCATTTTGACCCTTCCTGTGCTTATCCCGTGGTGGAGATGATTTATGCAGGTCCTCACGATTCTCATGTCGATAAGGATTTTAAGGCCTACCATCATCTGGCTTCCCGTCTGAGCGATCTGGGATTTATCGTGGTCATGATTGACGGGATGGGGACAGCGAACCGGTCCAAGGCATTTCACGACGTATGCTGGAAAAACCTGAAAGATGCGGGTTTCCCGGATCGGATTGCCTGGATGAAAGCTGCAGCCCGGAAATACCCGTATATGGACCTCAGCCGGGTGGGAATTTACGGTTGGTCGGCCGGCGGTCAAAATGCGCTGGCGGCTTTGTTGTTCCATAATGATTTTTATAAAGTGGCCGTGGCTTTATGTGGTTGTCACGATAACCGGATGGACAAAGTGTGGTGGAATGAACAATGGATGGGTTATCCTCTTGACGAATCTTATAGCGCTTCTTCCAATGTCGACAATGCCTGGCGCTTAAAAGGGAAGTTACTGCTCATTAACGGCGAACTGGACGATAATGTAGATCCCGCTTCGACCTTGCAGGTGGTGGATGCATTGGTCAAAGCCAATAAGAATTTTGAACA
Source organism: uncultured bacterium (assembly GCA_905216195.1). Lineage (GTDB taxonomy): Bacteria > Bacteroidota > Bacteroidia > Bacteroidales > Marinifilaceae > Culturomica. The sequence continues at coordinate 52,254 of CAJMSX010000005.1, read as the reverse complement.
GTTGTATTTGCCGAACCGGGGACATAGTTTGGGAGGAAAATATGAAATGCATCGGATACATGATTTTTTTGTAAAGCATTTGCTGAATCAGCCGGTTCCGGAATGGGAATAAAAAAAGCGGCTTGAGCCGCTTTTTTTAATACCTCAACCATTTATACAACTCTTTCCAGCTCGGTTTCTTTCCGTACATCAGAATACCTACCCGATATATCTTGGCCGACAACCAGGTAAAGAATATAAAAGCAATGATCAGAAGAGCGGCCGAAAGCAGTAATTCCCAGGTGGGTACTCCGAATGCCATGCGGACGAGCATAACGACCGGAGAACTGAAAGGGATGAAAGAAGCCCAGAAGACGATCGGGGTTTCCGGATTGCGCATAGCGGCGATGCCGATATAAAGAGCAGCGATCAGGATAATCGTCAGCGGAGTCATGAATTGCTGGGAATCGGTTTCGTTGTCCACGGCAGCGCCGATGGCTGCAAACATGGAAGCGTATAAGAGATATCCTCCCAAAAAGAAGAAAATAAAAGCAGCTAAAAAGCTGAAGATAAAGGCAGGATCTATGGTTTTGGCTACGCTTTGCACGATTTCGAGCTGATCGATATTGAGATCGTTGGCTTGGGCTATGGTAGCCAAATCGGTGGAACTCCGAAGGGTTTCCATATCGATATTCGGCATGAAAGCACTTTGCAAAGCGGTGATCGACAAAAGCCCGATCACTACCCAAATCAGGAATTGCACCAGTCCGACCGAAGCTACCCCGATGATTTTACCGAGCAGGAATTGGAACGGTTTTACCGAGGAAATCAGCACTTCAATGATGCGGTTGGTTTTTTCTTCGATTACTCCCTTCATTACCTGAGCGGCATAGAGGAAAATAAACATATAGATGGCCATTCCCGCTACAAGGCCGATAATGGAGGAAATGGCGGAAGAGCTTTCTTTCACTTCTCCGGTTTCACTGATTTTCAACGTCCGTATTCTCACCGGAGTCTTGGTGGCTGCGAGTTTTTCTTCCAGATCGGGAAGGTTGGTCTCGGCAATAACGCTTTCTTTCTTGATGGTTTCGATTCTGTTGCGTAACTGGGAACGGATGTCTCCTTCGAGTTCCGGAGGAATCTGGGAAAAAGAGTTTATGGTAATATCCGCATTTTCCATCACATCTCCGGGAATCCAGAGAATGGCATAGTAATCGTTTTTCCGTAAGTAGTCGGCCGCTTGCTCTTGGGAAACCGAATCGGTCACATACAGGAAATTCGTATTGTTGATCTTGCTCAGCGGGCTCTCTATAGCAGAGGCGTTCACAACGGCGATTTGCCGTTCTTGTGTGTCTTTTTTCATCATCATCCACATCAGGAAAGCATAAAAAGCCACAAAAAGGATGGGGACGACAATCGTGGTGATCAGGAAAGATTTTTTCTTTACCCGGGTCGTAAATTCACGGCTGATAATGATAAATATCTTGTTCATACAGGGAGATGTCGATTTATTGTTCTTTTACTAATTTGATGAAGATATCGTGCATACTGGGAATGACTTTCTGGTAGGCGAGGATATCCGCTTTGCCGATAAACCGCGAAAGTAAAGCGTTCGTAGGCGTTTCGTTTATTTTTTGTAAAATAATATCCTGGCGGCTTCCTTCTGTTTTTTCCGAAAGTATTTCGAAATCCTTGCCGATTATTTCGGCGGGGCGGAATTCCGGGTTATACTTGATGCTGATCTGATAGGAATTATTGGCGTATTTTTCCCGGATATCATTGATAGGACCTTCTACAATTTTACGGGATTTATTGATCAGGGAAATGTGGCTGCATATTTCTTCTACCGAACTCATATTATGGGTAGAAAAAATAATCGTAGTTCCTTTCTTCCGAAGGTCGAGTATTTCTTTTTTTAATAATTCTACATTGATCGGATCGAAGCCGCTGAAGGGTTCATCGAAAATCAACATTTCGGGTTGGTGAAGAACCGTGGTAATAAATTGTACTTTTTGAGCCATACCTTTGGAAAGTTCTTCCACTTTTTTATCCCACCAACCTTGAATCTCGAATTTTTCGAACCATTCTTTCAGTTGTTTTACGGCATCGTTTCGGCTCAGTCCTTTCAAACGAGCCAGGTAGACAGCTTGTTCTCCCACCTTCATTTTTTTATAAAGCCCCCGTTCTTCGGGTAAATAACCGATACGACTCATGTCTGCGGGTTCCAGTTTTTTATCTTTAAAAAACAATTCTCCCGAGTCGGGACCGGTAATCTGGGTGATGATCCGGATGAGGGACGTCTTTCCCGCACCGTTGGGGCCCAATAATCCATAAATGGAGCCCTCCGGGATATCGATAGAGACATCGTCCAGCGCCCGGTGATTCGCATAGTTTTTAGTGATGTTTTTAGCAACAAAGAAACTCATAGGTGTTAAATTTAGGTAATTTAAAGGCTAAAGGCCGTCAAGCGACGGCCTTTAAGGATTATTCCAGTTCAATCATAATCGCCCCTTTGGGAACTTTTTCCCCTTTAGCGACATTGATTTTTTTTATTTTGGCTGCATAGGGAGCGGTGATTTTATTGTCCATTTTCATCGCCTGAAGGATAAGCAGCACTTCGTCTGCTTGCACCTCCTGTCCTTCTTTAACATTGACGTGGAGAATCGTTCCCGGAATGTAAGCTTCAATCATATTCGGATTGGGCTCCACCCATTTTTTCCGGTTGATCCACTTTTGTGAAAAAGTAGTTTTATACTCTGCTCCGTCAATTTGTAGTTTATCGTATTTTGTATTTGCCATGATGTTATTATCTCCTTTCTGCTAAAACGGCGGAATACCATGTTTTTTGTTAGGAACCATAACCGATTTGTTACTGGATACTTCGATGGAATGTTTGAGCAACATACGGGTTTCTTCCGGTTCGATAACAGAATCAATATATCCTTTGGAAGCTGCTACATAGGGGTTAGCGAATTTTGCGCGGTATTCAGCTACCTTTTGTTTCCGGGTTTCTTCCGGATGTGCGGATTCTTTGATTTCTTTTTTGAAAATGATATTGGCTGCACCTTCAGGGCCCATGACGGCGATTTCTGCCGTCGGCCAGGCAAACATAAAGTCCGCCTTCAGATGACGGGAGTTCATGGCAATATAACCACCGCCATAGGCTTTTCTCAGGATGACGGTAATTTTGGGAACCGTAGCTTCGCTATAAGCATACAATACCTTAGCTCCGTGGCGGATTACTCCCATATGTTCCTGCTCTACACCCGGCAGATAACCCGGCATATCCTCGAAAGTAACGATGGGAATATTGAAAGCATCGCAGAAACGGATGAAACGTCCGGCTTTATCCGCTGAGTCGCAATCGAGCACTCCGGCCAAAACCAGCGGCTGGTTAGCGACGAAGCCTACCGTTTCTCCGTCAATCCGTCCGAAGCCGATAACGATGTTCTGAGCAAAATCCTGTTGTACTTCCATAAAATCGGAATCGTCCGCTACGGCCATGATGATTTCCCGTACGTCGTACGGTTGAGTCGGGTCAGCCGGCAGAATGTTGTTGATTTTATATTCCGGTTTCGGAGGTTTGGCGGGAAAAGCTTTAGCTTTACGTTGGTTGTTCCAGGGAATGAACGTCAACAGTTTCTTTATCTGTTCGAAACATTCCTGTTCGGTGAGAGCGAAAAAATGTGCGTTACCGCTTACAGCTGCATGTACCCGGGCTCCGCCGAGGTCTTCCATAGATACTTCTTCTCCCAGTACCGTTTTCACTACCTCCGGTCCGGTGATGAACATTTTTGAAATATTATCCACTACAAATACAAAATCCGTCAGAGCCGGGGAATAAACGGCTCCCCCCGCGCAAGGACCGAGGATGATCGATAGCTGAGGGATAACACCAGAGGCCATAGTATTCCGGAAAAATATTTCGCCATAACCCGCCAAAGAGTCTACTCCTTCCTGTATACGGGCACCTCCCGAGTCGTTGATGCCAATGAGAGGCATACGCATTTTAATGGCATGATCCATAATTTTGGTGATTTTCCGGGCATGCATCAGGCCCAACGAACCTCCCGCAACCGTAAAGTCTTGAGCATAAACTGCTACGGGTTCTCCGTAAATGGTACCGGTTCCGATAATCACCCCATCTCCGTGCAGCACCTTTTTATCCATATCAAAATCTTTGGACTGGTGCTCTACGAACATGTCGTATTCATGAAAAGATCCTGCATCGACAATCCCCTGAATTCTTTCACGAGCTGTCAGTTTCCCCATAGCATTCTGCTTCTTGATAGCTTCCTCACCACCGCCCTGGAGAACAATTTCTTTTCTTTTTCTTAGATCAAGAATATTCCTTTTCAGTGACATATTAATTGTTTTGGTTAATTAATTGTGCACAATTCTTTTTTCAGAATCTAACACGCTTTTAAGACAGCAATGTTAATGAAAAAAAATGATTAAAAAAAACAACTTTCCGAAGTGAGATTTATAATATATTGAAAACCAATATTTGTAATTATAATTTTCTTTATATTTTAATGTTTTTTTACATATGCTCTAAGTCCGTATGTTTCAATTCAATGAAAAAAATGAATGTAACTCCCTCCGGTTTTCTCCGTTTAATTTGAGAAGAATAAAATAAAGGAATTATGGAAAAGAAGATTGCTTGGGAAAAGTTTAAAGAGAAGAATTGTTCCAGAATCAATCATTTGATTGTTTTTTGTCATCCGAATGAAAGGTCGTTGAGTGCCGCCTACCGGGATGAAATTCTTCAGTTTACGGAAGATACCGGAAATAACGGTTTGGTCCGGAATTTATATGGTTTAGGATTTCATCCGGTACTGAGTGCCGAAGATTTAATGGCGATCGACCGGGGCGATATACCCGATGATATTCGGATCGAGCAGGATTACATCCGGGGAGCGGATTTGATTACCCTCATTTATCCCATTTGGTGGACCGGTATGCCGGCCCTGATGAAGGGATATATCGACCGGGTTTTTTCAAAAGGCTTTGCTTATGAGATCACTTCTTGCGGAGAAGTGCAGGGATTGCTGACAGGCAAAAAGGTTTTGATTCTGAACAATTTCGGTCAAACCTATAACTACTACGAACAGATCGGTATGCTTAGCGCGCTGAAAAAGACCAGTGACGAAGGAATTTTTAATTTCTGTGGGATGGAAGTGGTCGGACATCATTTTTTCGGGCATTTGGATCAGGCATCCAAAGAAGAAAGAGCCGCTCACATCAAAACTCTTTCTTTTTTGTATGAGAAATTTTTACCCCCCTATGAATAGACCGCACCATCCGGTGGTAAAAAAAGAACTGCGGAAATTACATCCGCAGTCCCTTTTTATTTCTTTATCTGAAGACGCCCGTCTCTCATAGTGTAATATTTCCCGGTTCCTTGAAACCCGTACCAGTTGGTGAATTCAGGGCCGTCCAGCAGATTGTCGTCCAGAAATACCCGATAATTTTCCGGTAAACGTATAATGATGTTGACATCGGGCATCTTCCATTTTTTATCGGAGGGGATGCTGAAGTAATTATCCAATAAGAGGGTGTCGTTTTGTATTTTCCAATTATATTCTATGCTTTTTGCATTTTTGTAAGCATTATCCCTGGAATATCCTCTTCCTTTCCGGATGACGACGATTTCGGGGTAGTCACTTTGAGCTTCTTCGAACCTTAGTTCCGGTTCTTTGAGCAGGTATTTACGGTCTTTTTCATATCGGTAAGCCAGGTCCCCCCAGTAATAAATGCTTTCGCTTACCGAATAACGGGGATTGGTTTGAATGACGAGACAACTGTCCTGCATGGGAGTAAGTTCGGTAGTAGTAATATCCCGGTTGGTTTCGGCGATTTTACCGATTTGCGATAAGCCGGTGAAGATGAGAAGAAAAATTCCGAAAATCCAGAGTCCGGTCAGGGCTAAAGGAATGGTTTTGTCTGCTTTGAACCGGAAAAGCTGTTTGGAAGTCAGCCACAATAACAAGACCAGAGGAGTGATTACCGTCAGTAAAAATGCTGCTTTGAAGAGGAAAGGATAGGAGCCCCAAAAAGCGGGAGGGAAAAAAAGATGGTTGAGGTCCCAATGAAAGAGATCGATGTTGAAAAACAGACAACCTAAACCGACCAGTAAAAAGATAACGATTATAAATATAAATACCGAAAGGATACTGAGGACCACCTTGCCGATCGTCAGCAACACGTTCCCCAAATCGTTTAAAATTTCCGATATAAAACCGGTGGTTTTCCGGATCGTTTCCTGAGCTTTGCTGTTTTCCTTCACTTTCTGAAAACTGTCCCGGATATTTTTTTCGATGTTGGAGATATTGATCTTTTCTCCTTTCATTTCCAGCTTTTGTTTGGAAGTAAGGGCCGCCGGAACGATGATCCATAAAACCAGATAGACCCATATCGTAAATCCGTAAAAAAAGACCAGCAAAAGGAAACAAAGCCGGATGGCAATGACGGAAACATTCAGGTAGGCCGAAATTCCTGCCGCCACCCCACCGAGCATCCGGTTGTCGATGTCCCGGTATAATCTTCGGTTTTGTTTTTCGTTTTCTGTATAATCCTCGTCGATAATATCGTCCGGACTTCCCATAATCTGTATGACCTGTTCGATATCCTTAAGCGTAAGCACGTCTTTGTTCGGCTCTTGCATAAACTCCCGGAATAATTCGGCAATTCGGTTCTCGATATCGTTCATGATCTCACTGCCCCCCTCTTCCCGGGAGTAGTGATTCTCCAGCGTACGGATATAGGATTGCAATCGGTCGCCTGCGTCTTCCTCTAAATGAAATATTTGTCCTCCCAGGCTTATGTTGTATGTCTTTTTCATAGTTCTCATTTTTAAAATTGTTCACTCATTCTTAGTTGATTTACGGCAGCCGTCATTTCCTGCCAGGAGTTTTCCAGTTTCCTCAGGAAATGACATCCCGTTTCGGTAATACTATAATATTTCCGGGGAGGTCCCTGGGTGGATTCTTCCCAGCGGTAGGTCAGTAAACCCGCATTTTTCAGGCGGGTAAGTAAAGGATAGATGGTACCTTCTACCACAATTATTTTCGAAGCCTTCAGCTTATTGATAATGTCCGATACGTAAGCGTCTTGCCGGGCAATCACCAATAAAATGCAGTATTCGAGAATACCTTTACGCATTTGTGCTTGTGTGTTTTCTATGTTCATAATCTTTAGCTTTACCAATCATGGGGGTAGTTCCCCCTTTATAAGTAATTTGGTATTGCAAATATATAAATAAAAAATGGTACTATGCAAAGCATAGTACTAAATTTTTTTGATCTATCTGGGAAAATAAAAATCAGTATGATATAAATATTTGATTGTAAGTTTGTTGTAAAAATGGAGCGGACTAAAAAATAAGTAGTGGCTCCCGGAAAGGGAATTTCTTCTTCTCCCGGTTTTTCAGAGTTTGCGGAGGGTTCCGATATAGGAGATGGGACTTCTCTTGAGACTGGTAACGAAGAGGTAACAGGTTTTATCGTCTTGTATGTCCATTTGGAGTTTGTAAGAATCGTTTTTTCCGATAATATCGAATTGAAATTTGATGGTTTTCCGGTTTTTTTTGCCTTTGACCCGTAAACTGGGATTCAGGATCACGTTATCGAAATTGATTCCTTTCTTTCCGGTCATCGGAAAAGAGTAATGGGCACTGTAATAAGGCATATAGCCGGCGGCCAGGGTATCTTTAACGGTGATATATGCGCTGTCGATGTTGATATTGGTACCGTTGAGCGGAGTAGCGATCCGCAAATCGATCCGGAATTCTTTACTTTCGACGAGTGCAAGGATTTTTTGAAAATTTTCTTCTGTCGTTTTGGGACGTTGGGCGTTGAGCAGAGAGGCCGTACAACATAGCAGGAGGAGGAGGAACGTTTTCATAGGTTTGTTTTTTGATCATATACGCAGAAAAGCCGGAGGGGTTAGCAATCCGGCTTTCCGGTTATTATATTTTTCCCGGACCGGACGTTACGATATATAATTCTTCCGTTTTGAGGTAACGGTTGGCTAAGTCCAGCAAGTACTCCGGCGTACAGGTTTTAATTTGTTCGATGATGTTCCGATAGATGCTATTGTCCATGCCGTAAGTCAATTTGTTTTTTAAGGAATCGGCCTGGGAAAAAACTCCGTCGATTTCTCTCAATAACTCTCCATGGTAATAATTTTTTACTAGAGCAAGTTCTTCTTCCGGAATCAGTTCCGTTTGTATTTTCCGGATTTCTTTGAGGGTTTCCTCTATCGCAGCTTCGGTAAACTGGCTGTTGACGTCGGCTGTGACGCACCAATAGCTGGCTTTGGGGAGAGTAACGTTAAAAGAATAGATTCCGTAGGTGTAGCCCTTCTCTTCCCGGATGTTGGACATCAGGCGGGAACCGAAATATCCTCCCAATACCATATTCAGGAGTTGAAAAGCCGCATAATCTTTTTGGACCAGAGATACGCCTGATTTACCGATACGGATGCTGGATTGTACGGCATTCGTTTTGGGAACGTTATAGGATCCGGGAGCGGAAGGTTGGAATTCATATCGGGGGATGGAGGGAGAGACGGCCGGATGCCCGAGGGTACCGAAGAGGTCGGCGACTTGATTTTGAATGGGGCCGGTAACGTTGCCCGACAGCACAATACTGCAATGTGCAGCGTTGATTCTCTCCCGGTAAAAGTCCACGAGAGATTGACGTTTGACGGATTCGTAATCTCGTTCATGGGTTACGTTCGCATACGGATGATTCTTCCCGAACAATACCCGAAAAAATTCCTTGCGTGCCAGCCAGGAGGTTTTTTCTTTTTCTGTCAGGAAAGCCTGTTTTTTATTCCGAAGGTATATTTCGAGTTCGTGTTCGGGGAAAATACTTTCCCGGACCATTTCCGCCAGCATGTCGATGGTTTCGTTCGCATATTTGTTGAGAGAGAGCAGGTTTAATTCCGCTTTATGCATGCCGTTGTTGAAATCGATATACGCTCCGTAATAATCGAAAGTTTCCGCAATCGCCGCCGAAGTATGGTGCCGGGTTCCTTCGTTCAACATATGGAGGGCGGTCGAAGCTATCAGAGGAGAGGGTTGATAATAAGGTCCGGCTTCAAAAATTACATCCATTTTGAAAACTTCCTGGCTGGGGTCGGAAAGTACGATCAGTCCGATACCGTTACTCAATTTTGTACAGGTATGAGGCAGGAGGGAAGGTAAGGATAATTCGGATAATTCGGGCCTGATTTTTCGGTTTACTGTCATCATGAACGGATTAAGGATTTAGTTTCGTTTTTTCAGATAAATGAGTGTAGAAGAATTTTCCGGAGCAAAGAGCGTCCGGGCGGTTTCTTTTATTTTATCTACGGTAATTACTTCGTATCTTTCTTTTTCCCGGTTGATCAAATCGACATCTCCCAGCGATTCGAAAACGGCCAGGTTGTTTGCTTTATGCTGATAATTGATTTCGCTGAAGCTGATACGGGCTTCCGTCTTGTTGATCACCTTTTGTAATTCGTGTTCCGTTACCGGTTCCGCGATAAAGCGTTCTATTTCCCTTTGAATGGCCTTTTCCGCCTCTTCCATCTCCGTGTGTTCGGAAAGTTTTCCGCTGAAAACAAACAGGCCGGGATCGGCATCTCCCGTTACGTAAGCGTCGATAGAAGAGAATAGACGGCTGTTTTTGATCAGGTTGAGATAGAGCCGGGAAGATTGCCCGTTGGAAAGTACGTCTGAAATGATATCACAGATGTAGAAATTTTCGGATAATCTGCCTCCCATGTGATAAACCTTATAAATGGCATCGGCCGGTACGGCATTTCCTTCCGATACCCTTCTTCTCTCCCCGGTCTGATGGGGTTCGGAAGGGAGCCTTGATTTTGGCATGTGGGAAGCCGGAATATCTCCGAACCATTTTTTGACTTTTTCCAGGGCTTCTTTTTCGTTAACATTTCCGCTAATGCTGAGAATGGCATTATCGGGAGCATAAAACCGGTGAAAAAACTCCTTTACGTCTTCCAGTGTAGCTTTTTCAATATGTTCCGGCGATTTGCCGATGGTGGACCATCGGTAAGGATGCTTCTGGTAGGCCAAAGGCCGAAGTTGCAGCCATACATCCCCATACGGAGCGTTGAGATAGCTTTGTTTGAATTCTTCGATAACCACTTGTTTTTGTACGTCCAGCGTATGCTGAGACAGGTTCAAACCCGACATCCGGTCCGATTCCAACCACAAGGCGGTTTCCAAATTGGAGGCCGGCAGATTGATGTAATAATTGGTATGGTCGTTATTGGTGTAAGCGTTGTTATCGCCTCCGGCTAATTGTACCTCCCGATCGTAATCCGGAATATTTACCGATCCTCCGAACATCAAATGTTCGAATAGGTGTGCAAACCCCGTTTGATCCTCCGATTCATTCCGGGAGCCGACTTTGTAAAGTATATTTACGGAAACGAAAGGGGTTCCGGTATCCGTATTGCATAGAACCGTGAGTCCGTTATCCAGTATATGCCGGGAAAATTTTATCATTTGTTTTTCTTTTTAGCGGATTGTCTTTCCTTTTTTTATTCCATGAGATTCCGGGAGCATTGTCGTACAGCCTCGTTGTAATCGCAGACCAGGTCTCGCATGATATCGGCCACACTTTCTTCTTGTTTTAACAGGGAGCAAATCTGTCCGATCTCCAATTCTCCTTCGACCAGGTCTCCTTCGAATATTCCTTTTTTGGCCCGTCCTTTTCCCAATAATTCTCTCAGCGTATCGGCATCTGCACCGGCCTCTTCCAATTTTTTTACCTGTTCGAAAAATTCATTACGGATCAGGCGGGTAGGAGCCAGTTTTTTTAATGCCAGCAGAGTTCCTCCTTCTTCCGTTTGATAAACTCTCCGTTTAAAATCCGGATGTGCGGAAGATTCCTTCGCTACGGCGAAGCGGCTGCCGATCTGTACGCCTTCGGCTCCCAGCATCATGACGGAAGCGATGGCTTTGCCGGAGGCAATTCCCCCCGCAGCAATCACCGGCAACGAAGAGTGCGCGCTTACGTTCGTGATCTGTGCCAGAGTCGTCGTTTGTTCTCTTCCGTTTTGTCCTTCGGCTTAAAATCCTTCGGCCACGACGGCATCTACACCGGCCTCTTCGCTCTTCCGGGCAAAAAGTGCACTGCTGACGACGTGTACCACCGTCATCCCTTGGGATTTCAGGTAGGGGGTCCATTTTTTCGGACTCCCGGCGGAGGTGAAAACGATTTTTACTTTTTCTTCCGTCAAAATTTCCATCAACCGGTCGATCTCCGGATAAAGCAAAGGGACGTTAACACCCCAGGGCTTGTCGGTGGCCGACTTTATTTTACGTATGTGTTCCCGGAGAGTTTCCGGATGCATAGAGCCGGCTCCCAACAGACCGAGTCCGCCGTGCTCACTGACTGCGCCGGCCAGTTTCCAGCCGCTGCACCAGACCATGCCTCCCTGTATAATGGGATATTGTATGCCGAAGAGTTTTGTGATTCTGTTCATAACCTTTACTATTACCGGTCGGTTCCTCCGATCGTCCGTCAAAAATACAAAAAATAGCGGAAACTTTCTATAGAGTTTCCGCTACCCTGTTTTTACTCATTTACCGGTTATGGCAAAACCGGTTTTTACTTCCGGCATTTTTCCTGGTCAACCGTCGTTTATTTTTTCACTATATTCGGTAATTCCAAACCGTATCCTTTTTTCTTATCTTCTTTTTTCAACAAGATAGCTACGATCAGGGCGAGAACGCCGAATCCGGTAAATATAATCATGGGTAAGGTATAATCGTATGCCGGTTGTCCTTCTCCTCCCAGTTTGCAATATTTATCGAGTACCCAGCCGATCAAAGCGGGAACACCCATCAATCCCCAGTTTTGTACCCAGAAAATCAGTGCATAGGCGGTTCCCAGTTGTTTTTCCGGTATTACTTTAGGAACAGACGGCCACATGGCTGAAGGTACCAGGGAGAAAGCAACTCCCAAAACCAGCATAACGAAAGTGGCGAATAACCAATGATTCAGTATAGGTAAAGCAAATAAACCGTGCACGCCGATCAGCATAATGGCTCCGATCATCATAATCGTTGCTCCTTTTCCCTTACGATCGTATAAATTTCCGAAAAGGGGCGTGAGAATGATGGTTCCCACAGGCAATAAGCCCGGTATGATTCCCGCTAATTTAGGATCTACGGCATATTTGTTAACCATGAGGTCGGTAGCATATTTCAGGAAGGGGAAAACGGCTGAATAAAAGAGCACACACAATAAAGCGATCAGCCAGAAGCCTTTGTTGGTAATAATTTCCCAGATATCTTTCAAACAGAAACCTTCTTCGGGTTCATCCGTTTCGGGAATGGATTTTTCCAGTTTTTTATCCATAACCATATACACCATAAAGGAAATGGTACCGATACAAAGCATAATGAAGCACAGCAGAATCGGTGCGGATACGCTTTCGAAGTATTCCGCCAGGGGAGCGGAAATAATCAATGCCAAAGAAGTCCCTAAACGGGCCGTAGCCATTTCCAGGCCCATAGCCAGTGCCAATTCTTTGCCTTTAAACCATTTAACGATGATCTTCGACACGGTAATACCGGCGGTTTCGACTCCGACACCAAAGGTGGCGTAACCTAATCCGGCTACGATTACCCGGGAACTGAAACCCCATATCTGGCCTCCGGCCGGAAACAGATCCGAAATGGCGTAGTATTTCACACCGGCTCCGATAACCATCAACAAACAAGCGCCTAATCCCGTAAACCGAACTCCCATTTTATCCAATACGATACCGCCTAGAATCAACATCAGCAGAAATACGTTAAACCACCCGTAGGCACTGGTAAAGATCCCGTAATCGGTACTACTCCACAAGAGTTGTTCTTCCAGTAAAGGTTTTAAAGGAGCCATCACATCCGTTAAAAAATACCCGCACAGCATGGTGAATGCGACGACGGCAAGGGCTGACCAGCGCGCTACCGCTGAATCCCTTAGTGTTTGTTGAATTTTTTCGATCATGATTGAAATGTTATTTAAGATTAATTTTATGCAAAGGCAGTCAAAGTTAAAGGAAATATATTAGAATCCAATAGATGGGGGGAAAGCATTTTTTTTTTAACTTTCCCTTTTCTAAACCTGAATTTTTATGAGTGAAGAAAAGATAAAAATAGGGGTACAAAGGCGGATTGTCATCGGTTCGCTTCTTTTGCTGGGGGGAAAATTTCTCGCTTTTTTCCTGACCAATTCCGTTGGTATATTGACGGATGCCCTGGAAAGTATAGTAAACGTTATGGCGGGTTTTATCAGCCTCTACAGCATTACACTAGCCTCCAAGCCCTGGGACGAAGATCATCCTTTCGGACATGGAAAAATCGAACTGATTTCAGCTTCCGTCGAAGGGATACTGATTTTGGTCGCGGGTATAGTCATTATATGGGAAGGAATCAAACGGCTTTTCAGTCCGGCCGAACTCCAGCAGTTGGATATCGGTATACTTATTGTAGCTTTAGCCGGGCTGGTGAATTATGTTATGGGCTGGTACAGTATCCGTACGGGACGAAAATACAATTCCATTGCCTTAGTGGCCGGAGGACGCCACTTACAATCGGATACCTATTCCTCCATCGGTTTGGTGGTCGGTCTTCTTTTGCTGTACTGGACCCGCATTTCCTGGATAGACAGTGCCCTCGCTTTGATTTTCGGAAGTGTTATCGTGTATACGGGAGTAGGTATTTTGCGGAAAACCGTGGCCAACCTGATGGATAAAGCCGATACAAAAGTATTGAAAACTATGCTCAACGAACTGATTATTAGCCGGCGGGAAGACTGGATCGATGTGCATAACATGAAAGTCCTGAAATACGGGAGTGCTTATTTCGTAGATTGCGACCTGACCTTGCCCTGGTATTACGATATCCGGAAAGGTCATGCCGTATGTGAGGAAGTAGGGAAGGTGATTTCGGAGAAATTTTCCGGACATATCCGCCTCAGCATACACACCGATCCCTGTCTGGAAGAACATTGTGAAAATTGTATGCTGATGGATTGCCCTCATCGCTTACATCCCTTCAGTCAATGGAGACAATTTACCCTGAAAGGCATTACCAAAAATGAAAATTCGTTGACCTGAAAAAAACAGCCCGAAGGCTGTTTCCCAATTAATAATTATTCTTTTTCGGTTCGAAATAAGCTTGAGGATGAGCACAGGCAGGACAGGCTTTGGGAGCACTCTTTCCTTTGTAAACATACCCGCAGTTCCGGCATTGCCATTCGATTTCTTCCTCTCTTTCAAATACCTTTCCTTCGGTAACCCGGGATAAAAGGGTCCGGTAACGGGCTTCATGTTCCGCCTCCACTTTAGCTATTTGTTTGAAGGTATTGGCTATAGCGGGAAAACCTTCTTCTTCTGCTACTTTCGCAAATTCAGGATACAAATCGGCCCATTCTTCATTTTCTCCTTCGGCTGCTGCTTTCAGGTTATCGGCTGTGGTTCCTATCACTCCTGCAGGATAACAAGCGGTGATTTCCACCATGCCCCCTTCCAGATACTTGAAAAATTTCTTGGCGTGTTCCTTCTCCTGTTCGGCAGTTTCCATAAACACCCCGGCAATTTGTTCGAAACCCTCTTTTTTAGCAACACTGGCGAAAAAAGTGTAGCGACTTCTGGCCTGTGATTCCCCTGCAAATGACTTTAACAGGTTCTGTTCTGTTTTTGTTCCTTTGATACTCATGGTATATTGTATTAAAATAAATATGGCGCACTGTTTCCTTATGCAAGTATACAAGGAATTATAAAATAAAACAAATCTTTATTTTTTATAAACCCATTGATTTTGTTTATGATTATTAAAATTCGGGGAAATAATAAAAAAGCGGCCTGAAGCCGCTTCTTTTATTTCGCTGCGATGGTTTCGATTTCCACCAGAGCTCCCAGAGGGAGAGACTTAACTGCAAAAGCGGCACGGGCCGGGCAATCTTTAGTATAATACCGGGCGTATACTTCGTTCATTGCCGCAAAATCGGAAATGTCACTCAGTAAACAAGTCGATTTCACAACCTGATCGTAAGTGTAACCGGCTTCTTCCAGAATATAGCCGATATTTTTCAGCACTTGTTCCGTTTGTTCTTGAATGCCGCCTTCCACAAATTTCCCGGTGTTGACATCCACCGGCAGTTGTCCGCTGATGTATAACGTTCCGTTCACTTCTACAGCCTGGCTGTACGGACCGATTGCTTTGGGGGCTTTCGGGGAATTGATGATTTTTTTCATAACTTCTTATCATTAATTGAATTCAAAATACTTTCCATCGTGCATTTACAGAAAACCTCCGGGTCATTCATTCCCCCATTCCGTGACTTCCTTCCCTAATTCCGGAATAGCGGACGCTTTAAAGACCGGGCTTTTTATGCCGGCTTTTTTCTGGCGGTTATAGTCGGAAAGGGCTTTCATGGCTATTTTGCTCAATAGGGCGATGGCGATGAGGTTGGTTATCGTCATGATAGCCATGAACAAATCGGCCATGTTCCATACCAGGTCCAAACCCGCGATAGAACCGAAAAACACCATAGCTCCTACTCCGGTGCGGTATACCTGTAACCAGATTTTTTTTCCGGAAATAAAGAATAGGTTGGTTTCGCAATAGGAGTAATTGCCTACGATGGAACTGAAGGCGAACAACAAAATGCAAGCTGCAATAAACTGTCCTCCGAAAGCTCCGATTTCATTACTCAGTGCGGCTTGGGTCAACTGGATGCCTTTTACGCTGCCGTCCAGCGGTAAACCGGAAAGCAGGATAATAAAGGCAGTACAGCTACAAATGATGATGGTGTCGGTGAAAACGCTCAAGGCTTGAATCAATCCCTGTTTAACGGGATGAGTAACCGTCGCTGTAGCTGCCGCGTTCGGAGCCGATCCCATACCGGCTTCGTTGGAAAACAGTCCCCGGCGCACTCCCTGCATAACTGTTGCTCCTATTCCTCCGCCCACCACTTGTTCAAATCCGAAAGCATTGGCAAAAATATGGCCGAAGAGAGAAGGTAAAACCGTGATATTGGATAGCAAGATGTAGAGCGCCACGGCAATGTAGGCAATCGCCATAATCGGTACGATAATTCCCGAAACCTTGGCAACCCGCTGGATCCCGCCGAATATAGTGAGAAACGTAAAAAAAGTGATCAGGATTCCCATCCATAGCCGGTTGAATCCGAAAACTTCATAGAAAGCCAGGGACACCGTATTGGCCTGGACCGAGTTGAACACCATACCGAAGGTCACGATAATGATAGCGGCGAAAAGCGTTCCCATCCATTTTTTCTTCAATCCTTTTTTCATATAAAAAGCCGGCCCTCCAATAAAGGAACCTTTGCCTTTTTCTTTGTAAATCTGGGCCAGAGTAGATTCAACAAAAGCCGAAGCCGAGCCGATGAGGGCGATCACCCACATCCAGAAAACGGCTCCGGGACCTCCCAGGGCAACGGCCGTAGCGACTCCGGCCAGGTTACCGGTACCGACCCGTGAAGCGGTTGCGATGCAAAACGCCTGAAAAGAAGAAACCGTATTTTTTCCGGCCGAACCGACTATCCCTTCCCCCAAGAGCCGGAACATTTCCCGGATTTTCCGAAATTGTACAAAGCGGCTCCGTAAGGTGAAATAGAATCCCAGACCAATCAAAGGAGCAATGACCAGAATCGTCCAGATCCAGTCGTTAAGAGTAATGATCCAGTTATTTAGTGTGTCCAGCATGGAGTAGGTCGTTAGTTTTTTAGCAGGACAAATATACGTCAGATAATTCAAAAATGCCTAAGTCGGGCAAAATTTAAGTTAACTTTAGGTTTGGAAAACAGTACTTCCCTCCGGGTGTTCTGTCGGATTTCGCTAGCGTAGAAAGAGGGGTAGGAGTAAAGGCAAGTTGTAGATTCCCACAGCCTTACAACGGATACGTAGGCCGGATTCTATAAAAAAGAGACTGAAAAATTGGGATTTGAATAACAATTGTTACCTTTGTGGCCTGAAATAGCGGGGCGTAGCGCAGTCCGGTAGCGCATCTGCTTTGGGAGCAGAGGGTCGCTGGTTCGAATCCAGTCACCCCGACGATTGAAAAACAGGCAGTTACATATAAGTGTAGCTGCTTTTTTTATGTTCATTTTTGTACCGTGCCGTCAGCGTGCCGTTTTTTACCTCAAAAATGTCAAATAACTCACGTTTAATCACACAATAAATCCAAGAACACCGTCTATCAATTAGTCCGCCAAAAGAAAGTCCCTGTTTATCGTGCCTCCACGGCGGCAAGAAACTCATGTTTAAACGGGATGAGCAGAGGAATGGATGGTGAATAAGCGAATTAGGGATTTAAACGAATCTATTGAAAAGAAAAATAATATTATTCGACATAAACTTACATAATTATTTTGATTTTTGTTTATATTGTTTAAGTTTGCAAATAAAAATTTATCAAACTTAAATATATTTGTATGAAATCAAAATTTGAGAAACTGCTAAGGAATATTTTTCTTACATCGGCTACCTCTCTAATTGCATCCAATAATTCAAAAGCTATTTCTTATAATTTATCAAAAATAGATCCTAATACAACTAATTCTGAAGTTTCAAAAAAAACTGATTACTCGCAAAAATTTATATTAAAGTTTACAGGTGACGATTCATATATGATTACCGGGCATAGAAGCCATCGTTCACATTCTTCACACCGTTCTCATTCTTCACATCGTTCAAGTAGCTCTGTCAGTAGTTATAAAACAAAGTCTTATTTACCCTCTCAAAATACAACAACTCCATTGACTACTAATTATTCATTAGGCCAAAGAGTTATCAAATCTGGTATGAAGGGAAAAGATGTGAATGAATTAGCTATTTTATTGATAGAAAAAAAATTCATTACCCCCAAGGATATAGTTAAAGATAATTCTGGCTATGTTGTTTATTCAGGAAAATTGATTCAAGCTATAAAGAAACTTCAGCACTCTACTCATCAGAATATAGATGGTATTGTCGGTAGCCGTACGATTAATAGCCTCAAAAATTATCGACCGAAGGAAGAAATTGTTAATGAAAAAATTAATTTAGGAGATCGTATCTTACAAAAGGGAATGAAAGGAACAGACGTTACTCAATTGAAAAACATTTTAATTGATAAAGGTTTTCTTACAGGCAGGATGGTAAAAGGCGTAAGCGAATTTGATGAAGTATTGAAAGAGGCAGTTATAAAGTTTCAAAACAGTATAAATATAGATGCCGACGGTATTGTGGAAACACAAACTGTTTATTTCTTAAAAAAATAATAATATGTTCTTTTTTGAATTAGCCGCTGAAAATCAAATACGTTTCTCTGTTGATCTTACTATATATAATGAAAAAGTAATCAGCAAAGTTTTATATTGGCTAACGGATCAATATCTGATTTATTGGCAAAGAATATCAGCTACAAAACAAGATATTGTATTAGAAAAGAAAGATTCAATAATCACCGATCAGGATTTTAAATTTTTAAAGGAAAAGATTAATCAGGATTTTATAGATTATAAAAACCGGGATATTATTATCGAAGAAACTAAAAATATCAGGGATATTCTTTATGTGAAAGCATTTGCTAATAATGATGAGTTTGAGGACTTTAATTTGATGAATTAGTCATGTATTATTTATTACCTTTTCGCTTCGAACGTTTAAAAAAGAATGAAATATTAGTAAATGAGGTAGGAGATTATTTAGTTGTACCTCAAAATACAGTTGAACGAATTGTAAATAGGCAGATAGCTCCAACAGAAGAAATCTATAAAGATTTAGTTTCTTCTTTCTTTATTAGTGAAACTCCTCTCCCTGATTTGATAGATAATTATGCAGCAAGATTGCGAACGAAAAAAGCTTTCCTTGACCAATTTACTACTTTACATATCTTTGTTCTTACTTTAAGATGTAATCAGAATTGTATCTACTGTCAGGCTTCCAGTAAAGAGTGTGATTCCGATGTGTTCGATATGAAAGCAGATGATCTTTTATATGCGATTGATTTAATGTTCCAAACTCCTTCGCCCTCCATTACTATGGAATTTCAGGGTGGTGAACCTTCTTTAGTTCCTCATTTGCTAAAGCTTGCAATAGAGACTGCTGAACAAAAAAATAAGGTATTTCAAAAAGAAATCACTTATGTTTTATGTTCTAATTCTATTCACCTTACTGAAGAGGTACTTTCTCTTTGTCTTCAATATAAAGTATTAATTTCAACTTCTTTGGATGGGCCTGAGTTTTTACATAATAGAAACCGTGGTAAAATCAATAGTTATTCATTGGTACGAGCTGGAATAAATCAAGCTCGTAAGTATTTAGGCGATGATCGGATTTCTGCATTAATGACTACTTCGGATTATTCTTTGCAATATCCTCATGAAATTGTGGATTCTTATATTGAAAATGGTTTTAATAGTATATTTTTAAGACCACTCAATCCTTATGGTTTAGCAACAGATAATAATTGGAATTTATATTATCAACAGTTCGTAGAATTTTATAAAACGGCATTGGATTATATTATAGAAATAAATAAATCCGGCAAAATATTTGTTGAGGAATTTACTGCAATTATCTTACGTAAAATACTTACACCTTTCTGTTGTGGGTTTGTAGACCTACAATCGCCCGCTGGAATTATAAATAACGTAATCGTTTATAATTACGATGGTTATATTTATGCTTCCGATGAATCGCGCATGCTGGGAGAATACAATGATTACACTTTTCGTCTGGGGCATGTTAAAGATGAATATACAGATATTTTTTATGGGGGAAAAGCACAACAATTAGCTCAAATATGGGCAACTGAGGTCATAGCTGGTTGTTCTGATTGTGCTTTTCAAACTTATTGCGGGGCTGATCCTGTAAGAAATTATTCTACACAGGGAGATGCGTATGGTTATCGATCTACTTCCTTCCTTTGTAAAAAACACAAAGCTATTATCAAACATATTTTTTCTTTACTAATTGAAAGGGAAAAGGAGGTTATACCTATTTTTAAAACGTGGATTAAAGACTGTCATTAAATGAGAGAAATAGATATTAATTCGAATGATAATACTCTTTTTGTTACTTCGCAATGTAATAATCGTTGTTTAATGTGTGCACAACCACCGTTAAATAATGACGACATTGAATTCTATTTTTCAAGAAGTTGGGAAATTGTGTCTTCTGCTCCTAAGGAACTGACAGATATAGGAATTACAGGTGGAGAACCGACGCTGTTAAGAACAAGATTATTTGATTTGTTACAGTATATCCATGAATGTTTACCTCACACGCTCATTCATATTCTTACAAATGGTCGTTTCTTTACTAATAAAAATTTTGCCGAGAAATTAAGTAAATGTAATTACTCCAATCTCTTATTGGGTGTTCCTATCCATTCAGACTATTCGGGTGACCACGATTATATCACACAAGTACAGGGGTCTTATTCTGAAACGTTAAAGGGATTATATAATTTGGCGACTGTAAAAATTCCCATTGAACTCCGGATTGTTATAAATAAAATAAACTATCTACGTCTTCCAAAAATTTCTAATTTCATTTATAAGAATTTACCCTTTGTAGATTACATCTCATTTATGGGATTAGAGGATACCGGTTATTCTGTAAAAAACCATTTTCAGGTTTGGATTGATCCTGTTTTATATCAGGATCAGCTTGAAGAAGCGGTTTTGAATTTAGCAGGTTGGGGGATGAACGTTTCTATTTTTAATCTTCCTCATTGTTTGCTAAGGACAACATTATATGAATATGCTTGTAAATCCATTTCAGATTGGAAAACTAAGTATCTTCCACTATGCAACAGTTGTAATGAAAGAAACAATTGTTGTGGTTTATTTTCTACGTCAAAACAACAAAGTAGCCATATTCGTTCTATATAGAGTGTTATAATTTTAGTTTTCTTTTTGAAGAATTTAGCAATTCTTCTATTTCCTCTTCTTCTTCATCCCTTTCGTCTTCCCATTTTAGTAGTTTATTCCGTTGGGAAGTTCCTGCACCTATCGAGTTTAGATAGTTGGCAATGTTGGAAGCAATCTTATTCCAATTAACATTCGTATGGGAGGCAGAGTTTTGCAATGTCTGTTTGCTTGAGGCTTTTTGAACGGGTGCTTATCCCGGCGGGTAGTTGGCCAGGCAAGTGTTGATACAAAGGTCTGGACCTTTATTGTTTCGCCTGTCTCGATGTCAATATAACCCAACGTGTCACCGGCAAAGTCTACATAGAGTTCCCGTCCCGGTTCATGCTGAAGGACTGCTGTCGGAGACTTCTGGGCCTTCAGGTTTTGGGCCAAGTGATAGAAGAACTAAGAACGTTCATACCCATTCGGATGCGACTGCTTATAGTCTTCCCATACCATCTGGCGGGTAACATGGCGTTTGCTCAGTTGTTCTACAAAGTCTGGAAGAAGACGCAGGAAGTCCTCCATCCTGTCATCCGCATATGCCGGATTGCTCGGATGAAGCCGCTTTTTAATCACGGGCTCATCCAATTTTAACAGGCCGGATATGCCTGACGGATCTGATTCTACATACTTGACGAACTCGTTTGCCTTGTCCCTGCTGATTCCCTGTGTCTTTGCTATCTGCCTGTTGGACCTGCCGGACTGCTTCAGTTGGAGCAATTGTTTCACCTTGCTCATATCGATAGCTGTTCCTGCCATAACTCTGCTGCATTTAGTTGTTCCTTGGCAACAAAGTTATGAGATTTACAAAAAGACTGGCCGACTATGCTCCGGACACGGCTGAGCAGCAAACAATTGACTTTAACAAGTGGCCGGCCATTGTCCGAATTACGCATATAAATACACTATCTGTGTGTACATTAAGACCGCAGTATCGTTTCATAGGCGTCGGTTTAGATGTTCCTAAAGATACACATATAATTTGAACTTCGAGTTTGCTAGTACTGAAGTTTGGACGAGAGCCGGTCTTGATTTGTGAGCAAGACAAGATAAATAAAACTATTCTTTTAGGAGGCACGCTTATAAATCGAAAATTTATATCTAAGTTTGTTTTTGGAAAACAAAGGCTCATCAAAGAGCAGGCAACCCACACTACAAACTAAGTTAATCATTTAGGTTACCCTCCTTAAAAAGTAGGTTAAATGGATTTGAAAAGCACGATTGTTTCCATATAAATACTCTGTTTTTATGCAAGAAAATGAAGATAAGTCAAGTAAAGACTAAAATGATAATATGCAACAAAAAGAGATCAAAAAAGCTTATTCAGATAAAAAGGAACTTTATGGTTGTTTTTTTAATAGACACAAATAAGTGCTCTGTTTGAAATCTCTAATCATAATTGAATGAAAATATAAATATTTTAATAAAAATGCTATATCTCCAACGTAAATACCCTTTGGTTAGACACAAAATAAATCCCATTCTAATCATAAGTTTGGGTATATCATTAATGATATATATACTTCAACCATTTAGTTTCGATCTGTATCCAGGGAGTAAATTTGGTGCTTCTCTTGGTTTTGGAGGTATTACTTTTCTGTGCTTACTTTTCTTTAATTATTTCATTAAAAGGAAAATTGCAAAGCAGACAAAGAAATGGACTATATTATTTGAAATATTATATATTATCGGATTAATTCTTACTATTACAATTTTCAACTTCCTCTATTTTTCAATGATATTAATGGACTTTTCTTTTAATGTCCAGTTGTTTTTATTAGTTATATATTTTACATTCTTCATAGGGTTAATACCAGCTGTAATATTAATATTGGTGAAGTATAACAGATACTTAAATGGTCAATTAAGCACTTTAATTGACATAAAAGAAGAAGAATGTAATTTTGAAATTACGATTTCCAACCAGTTAAGCAGAGACAAGGATTTAATAATAAACATAAACGACTTTTTATTTGCCGAAGCAAATAAGAATAATGTAGAGATTTATTATCTACAGAATGATGAGGTAAAAAGCAAAACGATACGTTCTACTATAACAACTGTAGAGGAAGAAATAAATTACCCTAATATATTCCGGTGTCACCGATCATTCATTGTTAATCTCAAAAAAATAGAATCAGCTAATGGTAATTCCAATGGATATCAGATAAAACTCAAAAACAGCAAAAACCCAATCCCTGTATCCCGAAAATATGTAAATGACTTTAAGCAATTAGTTTATTAATTTGCTACTAAACCTTTTACTATACCAAATATAGAACCAACTGATAATACATATTGAGATAATTATAATCTTGAACAAATCCATTTGCATGTTGGACACAATATTAATAACTGCGTGAAAACATGCACATGCAATTATGGACTTGGATTTTATAGCAACCTGGCCAATCCCCCAGGAGCCAAAGAAAAGAATGATTAGAAAAAATGCATTACTTTGATTCATGCTAAAGTTCAAATGCCACATGAACCAGATCAGGGTAATGATAGTAACCCTTCTCCCTGCCGGCAATTCAATTAATTCGGATTGCAGATAACCTCGCCAACCATATTCCTCAAAATAAGAATAAATCAAACAAGTAATCACGATCAATGTATTGGGGAATAAATATTGTCCGGTGAAAAAATCGTAAAGGAAGAATAAAACTACTGGTATTAATGCCGAAATTATGGATTTTCCTTTAGACTGACCGAAAGTGGAATAAATAATATCCCTTTTAAATACATAAATTACCAATAAAGCTCCAATTAAAGGCCCTATTCCGGTGAGAATCGCATAAACCAGTGTATTCTCAATAGGTGCTAAAAAGGATGGTTTAAGTATAGCAAAGTAAAAGCGCAGTAGAACAGCTATTAATACATATACTGCAATGGCAATTATTTTATATAAAATATCCTGATTAATTTTAGTTTTCATCATGGAAATATGTTTTAACAGTTACTAACCTCTAACATTCCCTTGTTATATAATTGTTCAAGAGTACTTAGATCAACCATCCCGTTTTTTACAGGATCATCTGTTGATAAAATATGGAATAGTTCTTGGGGTATTTCACATTCTTCTTTAGTAAGATTATCAATGAAAAAAGGAACGGGTTTTGTTTCATTTGCTACTTGATAAAAGACTGATTGAATAGTATCCATATCTATATGCATTTTTTTGTTTTTATTTTCACTTTGCAACGTTACGGAAGAAAATGGAGATGAAAAAATTTAAGTGACACATGGCTAAAAATGAATACTAATAGCTATGTATTATTATGAATGACAATTAAATAGGATGAATAACTAAGACACTATACTATCAGAGTTATATAATTGGAAGAGGTTGTAATCGGGTTAGACAACTAGCCCTAGCCTTGTTATTCGTCACTCTTTATAGCTGTATATCCTTCATAATTGTACAATACATAATTCCTTTCTCCTATTGCTTCATCAGTCCTGTAAAACTTTTAATTATGAAGTATATTTTGAAACGATTATCCTTACTTTTTATAGTATTAATCAGTGATATGGATTGTTTATATTCTCAATCAATCACAGAAATTAGTGGTAGTGTTAAAGATAAATCTAATGAACCATTAATTGGGGCGAATGTATTTATCTATAAAACTATGACAATATAATTTAAAGGAACATGTCGGAGGAGATGAAAAACTCGGAAATAAATTTAGTAACTCTTGTTATTTTTAGATTTTAAAAACTATTTTTGCTCTCAATGTTCTGCAAAATCATTTCTCGGATATAAAATACTCTAGTTATTGTGGATTTTAATTTGAATTGAGGGTTGTGAAAGAAGTAAAGGGAACAACGCCTGCATACAACGGGGAAGATTTAACTAAAAATTTAGTTGTTTTTGTGGCGTTTTTTAGTGAGGATATGAAATTTTCGGGAAGTGAAATATAAATAACAAGTAGGGGTATTGGTAGAACGGATAAAATGAGTGGGTTATAGGCAGGCATAAGGGAAGGCCATAGGTCTGCGAGTACGTCTATCGTTCTGCTGATTTGGTAAATGAAAGGGTTGGAGAAAGGGGGTAGAATGCGATCAGCTGGATAGCTGCTTATGTGTGAACCGTGTAAAATAAAGTTTGGAAGGCACGGACAGATTGGGAAGCTTTTTAAAATATAAATGAATCATACCGAAGAATAGAGATGAAATTTTTTCTTATTATCTGGTTTTTGCATATCCTGCAGATTGGGGAGGTCCGGGCTCAAAAGGAGTTGAGGGGTATGGTTATAGATCACGAAGGCAAAGGCATAGAATTGGTGAATATAATCCTGTTAAAACAACCCGATTCTATATTTTTGCAAGGGACGATAACGGATAAAGACGGTCGGTTTTTATTCCGGGATATACGGGAAAAAGAGTTGTTAATTAAACTTTCGTGCATAGGATATCAGGAAAGTGTCCTCCCTTGGTCTGAAAATGAAACCCATTTGTTTGTATTAAAGGCTCTTTCTGTAAAATTGGATGAAGTTTCGGTTATAGCGGAACGACAGCTTGTCAGGGCAATAGACGGAAAACTGAGTTTTGATGTGACTTCCTTGATTAAAAACAGGCCGGTCGCCAATGCTTTTGATGTGTTGGGAGAAATTCCCGGTATTGAAAAATCAGGTGATAACCTCTCCTTGATTGGAGCAAGGTCGACGACGGTTATTTTAAATGGAAGAAAGACCTCTTTAACTTATGAACAAATACGCGATATATTGAAAGCTTCGCCTCCTGAAAGTGTAAAGAACATTGAGGTGTTGTATGCTCCTTCTCCCCAATACGGAGTACAGGGGGCTGCAATCAATGTAGTTATGGATAGAAAGAGGGAGAAAAAACGCATAGGTAAAGGTGAAGTGGTTTTTGCCGGAAAACAGGCTTATTATTTTTCTCCTTCCGCCGGAGGGATTTTTTATTTGACAAATGAAAATTCTTCTTTTGATTTTTCATATTTCTTTCGTTACGATCTGGATAACTCCACAGAAGAAGTAGAAGCAATGCATCAATTGTGGAATGAATCGTATCCGATTTCTTTAAATAACCGTTCTAAGAATAGGTATAGGGTTCATAGTTTTAGAATGGGGTATGACTATGATTTAAAAAATAAAGATATGATTCGGATAGCATACAATGGAAAATATGTCAGTCCGGATATTTTCCGCAAGGGTTTTGCCGGGGTAGAGGAAATCACAAAAATCAATACGCAAAAAAATTCTTCGGGACCTTCTTGGATGCAGAATATATCGGCAGACTATCATCATAAGCAATGGAATATGGGCATCGACTATACTTATTATGGGGATAAAACCGATCAATTCCTTTTCAATTCGGGGGAGCGGAATGAAAAGGTCACTTCTTTTGCCCGTCAAACCATACATCGCGGGATGATTTATGTGAATCACAGCAATACCTGGACAGAAAAAATTACGTTGTCTTACGGAATAAACGGAAACTTGAGTTTTTCCCGGGATAAGATGAAGACGTATAGGAATGAAGAAAGGGATCATGCCTTTTCTCAAAAACAATCGGAATATTCCTTGAATGTATTTATGGGGTGGCGGCAAACCTTGGGAAAAAAGATTTCTTTTAATGCATCACTGACCTACCAATACTACAAAGCTGCAGTTGACGTGAAGGAGACTTTATGGGAAAAGAATACGTTTTTCCCTAATTTTTCCCTTGTATATAAAATCAATGCCGGCAAAATTTTACAAGTATCCTTTACCAGTGAACAGAATTATCCTTCTTATTGGCAAATAACTCCCAATGTGAGTTACTTGAATGCCTATATGGTTGCAGAGGGCAATCCTGGGCTTCAGCCTTCCATAACCTATTCGGGCAGATTGATCTTTTTGCTTAGTAATAAATACGTTTTCCAATTGTTCGGGAACAGAAGTAAAAACCATATACAACAGTTATTGTACCAAGATAAGGAAAAGCTGCAAGCTACTTACCGATTGATCAATCTGGACCGGCACGATACATTCGGAGGTCTGGTTGTCATTCCTTTCAAAATGGGAGAAATATGGAGCTCGAAACTGATATTATCGGGTTTTTTCATCAACGATAAGGGGCAACTCGAGGACATCGATTTTGATATTCGAAAGTGGTATGGACGTGTCACGTTTTCCAATAATATCCCTTTGAATTCTTCCGGGAATCTGCATATGCAATTAAGTGGATTTTATGCGACTCCGGCGATACAAGGAATTTACCGGATAGATCCTTTATACGATCTTTCTGTCGGTGTGGTATGGAATGTAAACAAGGGATTACGTTTAACCGTCAATGGAGAGGATCTGCTGAACGGGAAAAAATTACATACATCTACGCGCATAGAAACTCAGAATTATAGACAGACGTTGTATCAGGATACCCGGCAAGTTGCTGTTTCTCTGAGATATACTTTTGGCGGATATAAGGAAAAGAAGATAAAAAAAGTAGATACCTCCCGTTTCGGCACGGATTGAATATCGAGGGAGTGCAGCAAACATTTCCCCACAGACGAAGCGGGAATTCTTTGATTTTGATACACCCCCGCTTTTCCTTTTGTCATACCCGTTTCGGCCCAGAAGGTCCTGCTGAAGGCAAAAGTGGTAGATGGGAATACCCCTGAACCGCTGTCGGGGATAACCGGGCTTGCTGAAGTTACCGGGCCTGTTTTCCTTTTTCCTGTATATCTTCCATTTGGAGATTCTTTTTTATTTTTTTGATGTTTTTTCCGGATTTAAAATAGTAGGTCAGGTTCAGGAGGTAAGAGGTGGCTCCCAATTCTTTGTATCGGTTGATTTCGGTAAAATGATCTCCCCACGTTTTATCGGTATCTTTAGGACGAATAAAAGGTTGGCGGACGGCAAAGCCTGCAAATAAATTTTTGGTAATATTTTTGGTCAGTAAAATTTCTTCTATATTCCCTCCATATTCGTAATATCCTGTATAATTGATTTCCCGTTCTTTCAGTACTCCGGAAACCTCCAGGTCTATTCCCCAGAACAGAGGCGTGACTACTCCGCACTCGGCGGCATAAGCATACCCGCTATGTGTTTTGTTGGTGAGATAATCGGTGTAACTGCCTCTTAGCAGCAGCTCGACCTCAATCAGGTCGAACAAGACGGTAGAAAAAGATAGAACACCTTCGTAGCGGTGTGCCTTTCCTGCATTTTTATATCGGTAGGCCAATATATTATTTTCCAGGGCTACTTCCTGGGCAATCAGATGGTCCAGATAATCGTAATTCAGACTCAGCGACAGGTAGCTGCTCCTTTTTTTATAAGAATATTTCAGGTTGAAATTGTTTTTTTGTTCCGGTTCAAGATAAGGGTTTCCTGCAAAGTAACTTAACGAATCGGAGGAATAATATTTGAACGGGTTCAGGGAGGAATACACCGGATATTTTAAGGATTTGCGATAGGTGAATTTTAAAGAACTGCTGGTATTCGGTTTATAAAATAGCGTTACATACGGCAAAAATTTTGTTTGATTATTTTTGACCTCGCTTACTTTTATATTGAAATTCTCAAGTCTGGCTCCTGCTTGAAAATTCCATTTTTGGCGGGCATAGGAAGCGTTGACATACAGAGAATTTCTATAGTCGGAGTAGGAAACGAGGCTATTTTCGTTTTCAGTGCTTTTCATCCTGTTTTTTATCTTTCGGCCGTAGAGTTGGTATCCCGCTTCTAAATCGGTATGCCGGGTCAGGGGTGTATAGTAATCGATGCGGGTATTAAAACTGTGTTGTTTACTTTCTCCTGTAATTTCTCTCGACGAATTCCCCTCATCAAGGCCCGGATAAAGTACCGTTGTGTCCCGGATAACATGCCGGGAATCGTTGTTAAGGAAGAAATAGTTGGTATTGATTTCCAGCTTTTCTTTTTCTTTTTTGAAACGATGCAGGTAGTATATAGAGTAGTTCTGATCTATCTTGTCTGAATGAAAGGTCGTTGCTATTTTCGATTGGGCCGTTTGCAGGCCGTTCGTTGACACAGCAACTTTATTATGTCTGAAAGATTCTACGTTAAAAGATACGATTCGGGAAGTAAAACTGAGGAGGTTGTTCTGGTCGATGTTATAATCCAGACCGTACTGAAATCTGTTGAAAGCAGCATCGGAAGTATTGTTCGAAACCGGAGAAGACAGGTAGTGATCCGTAAACGTTTCGTCCGAATCCGTCCTTCGGATGTAATCTATGCTTTTGGTATATTTATAGCTTCCGATAAAGGAGGCGAAGAAATGCCATTTTCCTATACCGTAATCGAGTTGGATATTTCCCAAATGATTCTTTTTATCTAATCCGGCGTATATATTGCTGCTTAAACTAAATCCTTTTTGTTTATAACCTTTCAACACGATGTTTATTACACTTGCCACATCCGACTGATATTTGACGGAGGGGTGAGTAATGAGTTCCACCCTTTCGATGTCCTGCGGGTGTATGGAGGCGATGCTTCTGTTATTATCGACTCCGTTGATGAGCACCAGTACATTTTTATTACCGAGTACGCTGACGGCGTAATCCTTTTTGTCCACTTTTATTTCCGGGATTTTATTCAATATATCGATTCCGGTCTTTGCGGTCCTGAGCGATGCGGAATCGGGTACAAAAATCGTTTTATCGAATCTTTCGCTGAGTCCCGTTCTTGTTGCTTTTATTTCCACTCCGTCCAGGAGATAAGCGGTGCTTTTCAGTGTAATCAATCCCAGTGAGGTGTTTTTAAACTGAATGCGGACTGTTTTCGTTTTTATTTCATATCCTATGGAGCTTACTTTGAGCTTATAGGTTCCCTGGGGGACATCTTTTATCAGAAAATTTCCGTCTTCAGCGGTAGCAGCTCCATAAGATAAAGTACTGTCCTGTAGGGAAAAAAGTTGTACGGCGGCATACTGGATGGGTTTAAATAAGGTATCTGCTACGATTCCTGAGACATGGGAGACCGGATTTTCCTGTGCGATAACTTGTATACAGGCAGAGAGAACCAGCATGAGAACGGTATATCTGAGAAAAGAACTCTTCATCTTAACGGGTTTAAGTAGTTTAGTTTTTTTGAAATTGCTCTTGTAAAGGCTTGTTTTTTTCCAGATCCTTTACCGCCTTTTTATATAATTCCGTAGGGACCGGCGTATTGTATTTTTTCCAGAATCCGGGATCGTAGGGAAAAGGATAATGATACAGGTAACTGAAATAGCCGGTAGGGAACCTATTTTCCTCGGGAAACCGGTGTACCTGACGGTTTTGTATATCGTTAATGTATAAATCCAGGTAGGTATGATAAATAATTTTCTCAAATACATCGCCGGAATTTTCGAATTCGTTGACGATCCGGATGTAGGAAAGATACCATTTGTTGTGTAAGCGGGAATAGCTGACCTGTACGTTTTGTCCGGTCTGTTCGACTACCCTTTTTACAGATGCCCGGTTCAGTTGTCTTTTCATTTTTGGATTTAAATCCACGGTTTGCTCGTAATGTTTTTCTCTTAAGAACTTTTTGCCTTTTTCGGAAACGGCATATTTGAATTCCATAAAAGCGGAACTTTCTTCGTCGATATAAACTACTCCTTCCCACAGGGCATTTTCTCTGTTCTTTTTCGGTTTGAAAGATATTTTATAGGTGTTTTTCTTCCCGTCTTTCATCACGGCCACGAGCTTAAACAGATAGTATTCCCAGGTAGAAGGGTCAACCACGTCTTTCCGGAGTTTGACGAGATCGGCAGCGGTGACATGTAACGGACCTCCCGAAATATCGAATTTTTTCAGGTTTTCTTCAAAATCCCATCGGTTTGTGAACTTTTCCAGGTCGTTGCTTTTTCTAACGGCTAACACCTGCACCGCATCGTCCTGGTGGGGAACGGTATTTTTGGCTTGGGGGAAAGGTTTATTTTTATCCCAATGGAGAAAATCAAATTTAAAATAAGCGGAAGAAGCCTTACGTTCATCAAAAGGAGTGGTATAGGCGCAAGAATATAGTTGGCAGGCTGCATCGGCATATTTTACAAAAATCCCGTTGGTTTCGACCATTTCTCGGTAATAGGCGTATAAATATGCCGGTTCGGCCGGATAGTTTTCAGGAATTTTTCGGACCGCCTGTTTTAAAATATCGAGAGGGTCCAGGGGCTTTACAATCACTTCGGCAAGTTCTACCGGTTGTTGAGCTAAAGTGACCAGCACATTTTGATCGGGAGAGGGGGCGTATAGGGTATTCGTCTTGTATCCTATGCGGGAGATGATTATATTTTTCCCTCTTCGGTTTTCAGGTATGAAGAGTTCGAATTCTCCCTCCGCATTAGCTACCACTCCGGCCGATGTTCCCTCTATCAGGACATTGGCGAATTCTACCGGCCTGTGGTTTGCCCGGTCCACCACCTTGCCTTTTACCTGTGCCGCCGCAGGGAGAAAACAAAGATTGAATAACAAAATCAGCCCTATACCACGTAAATTTTTCATAGTCGAATCCGGGTTTGCCGTTAAAGACGTTCTGTATCGGTAGCGGGAATTCCGCATACCGATCTCTCGTAAAAAATGAATCGAATCTTCTGAGAAAAACTTCAATCCTTTTGTTTTTTTCAATTGAAAGGTTTTAAAACCGTAAATATTCACCATCTTTATTTAGTTATTGCAATAAATATATAGTAAATAATCGAGTTAATAGGTATAATTAAATAAAATTAACAGTTATATCTATTATAGTCTATAGGGAAGGCAACCGGAATATTGTAAGTGTATAATACACATTTTATATAGATTGCCGGGATGTAGAAAAGGTAATTGTAGGTAATTTATAGATTGTAATAAATGATAAACCTTTTTTACTATCCCTCCTACAATCTTACAGCCCGTTGTTATAGCGCTTTTTTCCAGCACACAGGAAATAAATAAGTTTTTTAAACTAAGTGCCGCCTGAGGAGGGGCACTTCACTCGCCGGCCTCCACATCCCCGAAAACAACCATTGCATGAACTTTGCGCAACTTCTTATCCGCTTTCAGTGCAGCCGACTTCTCCTTAATCTGTGCCTCCTGTACCAAAGTAAGATTTTTCTCTTCCATTTCTTTTCGTCATTTTGTGATTACAAAAAGGAATAGTCCTTTTCCCTTCCTTTTGGGTGATAACCAACCGGTAATTTCGGATTTAGTCCGTGTTTATGCCAATAAAAGCACAATCAAGTCCTATTTTGTTACAAATAACCTACGCTTATGCCCCTATTTTATTACAAATAAAACGCATTTATACTCCTATTTTATGTTTTTATTGCTATCTTTGTCTGAAACAAATCGCTCAAAACATGTTTGAAAGAAACGCTTTAGCACAATTAAAGGAATGGGCCTCACGCCCCAATCATAAACCATTAGTCCTGCGTGGAGCACGGCAGGTCGGGAAAACCACTTTGGTAGACGAATTTGCCAAAGAGTACGGCGTATACCTGAAACTCAACCTCGAAAAAAACGAAGATCGCCAACTCTTTGAATTTACTATGTCAATGGATGAACTGGTTACAACCATATACCTGCTCAACAATCAGGAACGCAAAAACATACCCACCCTGCTTTTTATCGATGAGATACAAAACTCTCCCCAGGCAGTAGCCCTGCTTCGCTACTTTTATGAAGAAGTGTCCGGAATAGATGTAATCGCGGCAGGTTCACTGTTGGAAAACCTCATTGACAAGCACATCTCTTTTCCCGTAGGGAGGGTTGAATATATGGCGGTTCGTCCGTGCTCATTCAATGAATTTCTCGGTGCAACCGGTGAAAAAGGCTTGAAAACGGCTCAACAACAAGCCGCTATTCCGGCTCCGCTGCACGATAAAGTATTACGCCTTTTCAATGCCTTTACATTAATAGGAGGTATGCCCGAAATAGTTAGTAACTATGCAGAAAATCAGGATATTGTCGCATTAAAATACATATACGAAACCTTACTCACCGGTTATCGGGACGATGTGGAAAAATACTCCGAAACCGAAAGCATGCGAAATATCATCAGGCATATCCTGAATGCCGGGTGGATATATGCGGCCCAACGCATCACCTTCGAAAAATTCGGCAACTCCTTATACCGCTCACGCGAAATGAGCGAAGCATTCCGGACCCTCGAAAAAACCATGCTGCTGGAACTGGTATATCCCACCACATCGCCCGTAGTCCCCCTGGCTCCCGAACCGAAACGGGCCCCGAAACTAGTGTGGCTCGACACCGGGTTGGTCAACTATGCCGGAGGAATACAGAAAGAACTTGCCGGCATCCGTGACATCAGCGATGCCTGGACAGGCCACATTGCCGAACAGATAGTGGGGCAGGAACTACTCAGCAGCGATAATATATTTTCCCATAAACGCTACTTTTGGGTAAATGGAACGGGATCGGAAGCCGAAGTCGATTTCGTGATCCAGTTTGAGGATAAAATCATCCCCATAGAAGTGAAAGCCGGACACAACTCCCGCCTGCGCTCCTTACATCAGTTTATGGAGAAAGCTCCTCACGACATTGCCGTCCGCTTCTGGGGAAATCCTTTTTCTATCGACGAGGTTAAAACTCCAAAAGGCAAATACTTCCGGCTCTTCAATCTCCCGTATTACTATGCCGGCCAAATAAACGAAGTATTACTAAAAAACAAATAACCCTGGATAATAATGCGCTGACAACACTTGCTTTTTCCATATACTCGAACAAAGGAACGTATGCTTTATTATTGGGTGCTGGTATTTCTGAAGTGCACCCCAAAAGTTAGACACAAAACTTTTGGGAGTCACTTCAAAGTGAAAACCGAAGGAGGGGGATTTTTTAAAAAGGGGGAAAATTTGTCGTGGTTTCCTCCCAAACTTTTCTATATTTGCCGGCCGGTGAAGATCGGGAAGAGGTATGTGCATTATTATATCCCATAAAACAATAAAAATATGACAGCAAATTGGTTTGAAGCGAAAGTAAAGTACATGAAAGTGAACGAGGACGGAAGGGAAAAGAAAGTAACGGAGTCTTATCTGCTGGATGCGCTTTCGTATACGGAGGCCGAAAGCAGAATCATGCATCAGATGGAATCTATCATGAAAGGAGAGTATTATATTACGGGTTTAAAGAAATCCAATATTACGGAGTTGGTAGAGTCGGTGGATGAGAATGACGATCGTTGGTATAAGGCTAAGATTGCGATTATCGATGCCGATGAGGTAAGCGGGAAAGAAAAATCCAGCAATCAGTATTATCTGGTAGCGGCGGCAAATATCCGCAGGGCTTTGGAGAATCTGGAGAAGAGTTTATCGACCTTCGTCGTACCTTACGAAATTGTAAGCCTGTCGGATACTTCGTTCATGGATGTATTCCCTTATTTTTCGGATGAAAATGAAACTTTATCCGAGCATTTGAAGCCTTTGCAGGAGATGCAGCCGGATGAAAAAAATTTTGAATCATGACAACTTTCAAGCCTTCTCCGAAGGCTTTTTTTATTTTCCATTTGGGCGGTTTTTCGTAAACGTTTGTGGGCTTGAGTTTCCGGGGGTTGTGCACTGAGCATTTCTTTCCTGAAAAGATTGGATTAATCTGTTTTTCTTTGTTAACTTTGACCTCTCTATTTTTTAAAATGATCGTTTTTTATACAAGTAGGAGCAGATGGTTTTGAAAAAATAGAAAAGAATATGGATAGGATGGGAAACACAAATAAAAATAAAACGTATAAATCACTTTAAAAGTCAGAATTATGAAAACACGTATTGAACATGACTTATTGGGAGAAAAAGAAGTACCGGCCGACGCTTATTATGGCATACAGACGTTGAGAGGTATTGAAAATTTTGCCAACATCAGCGGCATTAAGATCTCCGATTATCCCAACTATGTAAAAGCTCTGGCTATGGTAAAATGGGCTGCAGCGAAAGCCAATCTGGAACTGGGATTGCTTCCGGAAAATATTGCTGCCGCCATCACCGACGCCTGTGAAGAAATTATCGAAGGGAAATTCCACGATCAATTCCCGGTCGATCTCATACAGGGAGGAGCAGGAACCTCTACGAATATGAATATCAACGAGGTTGTTGCTAACCGGGCTCTGGAATTATTGGGACATCAGAAAGGAGAGTACCAGTATTGTCACCCCAATAACCATGTGAATCTTTCTCAGTCGACGAACGACGCTTATCCTACTTCATTCAAGCTGGCTTTTATCTTTATGAATGAAGAACTGGTAGGTGAGCTGAAATTATTGATTCAGGCTTTCCGCCAAAAAGGAGAGGAATTTAAGGATGTTTTGAAAATGGGGCGTACCCAGTTGCAGGATGCGGTGCCGATGACCTTGGGACAGGAGTTTGAGGCTTTTGCCGCTAATATGGAAGAAGAAATCGATCGGCTGAATCAAATGGCGAAATTGTTCCTCGAAGTGAACATGGGAGCAACGGCTATCGGTACGGGCATTAATTCCGAACCTGAATATTCCAAAAAATGCATCAAAAACCTGCGTATCATCAGCGGGGAAGAATTTGTTCTGGCTTCCAACCTGATCGAGGCGACTCCCGACACGGGTTCCACCGTGATGTATTCTTCCGCTTTAAAACGGATGGCCGTTAAATTGTCTAAAATTTGTAACGATTTACGTCTGTTGTCCAGCGGTCCCCGTTGCGGCTTGAACGAAATCAATTTACCGCCTATGCAGCCGGGCTCGTCCATTATGCCGGGAAAGGTAAATCCCGTTATCCCCGAAGTGGTAAACCAGATTTGCTACCGGATTATCGGAAACGATCTGACCGTGACTTTCGCTGCGGAAGCCGGCCAATTGCAGTTGAATGTAATGGAGCCCATTATCGTGCACGCTATTTTCAGTTCCATTAAGATGTTGCAAAAAGGCATGGAACGCTTGAGAGTGCTTTGTATCGACGGAATTACCGCTAATGCGGCCCGTTGCCGGGAAATGGTCCTGAATAGTATCGGTATCGTAACGGCTTTGAATCCGACTTTGGGATATGAGAATTCTTCCCGTATTGCCAAACGGGCTCTGAAAGAAAACCGGAGCGTTTATGATCTGGTGTTGGAAGAAAAGTTGCTTACCAAAGAGGAACTGGACGAGCTTCTGAAACCGGAACTGATGATTAAACCCCATAAGTTCTATAAGAAAAAATAGGACCGGATTCGGGGCAAACGTTTTGATAATTTCAATTTATACATAAATATTAACTTATAAATTAATTTATCATGAAGAAAACTATTACAAGAGTAACGGCGATTGTCCTGATTGCCTCGACGTCGTTGTTAATGACCGGTTGTTACGGGTCTTTTTCACTGGCTACCAAGTTGCATAATTGGAACGGTAATATTTCCAATAAGAAGTTTGTAAATGAGCTTGTGTTTTTCGGGCTTTGCATCATTCCTGCTTATGAACTGGCTTGTTTGGGTGATATTTTGATCTTTAACTCCATCGAATTTTGGGGAGGACGCAACCCGATAGCGATGAATGCCGGTGAGGTGGAAGAATTAGAAGTACTTCGTGAAGGTAATATGTATAAAATTACGAAAAGTCGGAACGCTTTGACTATTGCGCAGAACGGCACGGATGCCCGGGTAGACTTTAAGTATTTTCCGAAAGAGAAATCCTGGTATATGATGGACGGGGAGAAAAAAGTGAAGGTAGTGGAATTGAAGGACGATGCCGTATTTACGTATTTGCCGAATAATAAAACGTTGGTTTTCGATCAGAATAGTGCCAATTTGATCGAATCCGAAGTGATGGCGGCCAGATAGGAATCCGTCTAAGCTGATATGAAAAACCGTTCCGTTTTCGGGACGGTTTTTTGTATGGAAGGAGCAACCCGGATTTTGGGAGGGGAAAGGCAGGGCTGATCCGGAAAAGAGAAAAGGGGCGGAAAACGGAGAGAAAGGTATTATTTTTCAGGTGACGGGAAAAGCGTGTAAAGTATATATTTTGTTTTCGTATTTCATTGGTTTAGAGTGTGCAGAAATTCGATTTGTATATCAATACCTCGGGAAATCCGAAAGAATGTATATTGTTTTTCAGGAAGCGAGGTCTTGTAGTTTCGGATTAATAACAGATATTTGATAAAAATTTAGAATTGCAAAGAGTTGTGTTATGAGATACCTGTTTTTCTTGGCCGTATTTTTGGTGAGCCTGATCGTTCGGGGGCAAACGGATGTAAATTACGCTCAGCTGATTTATAACCCGGGACTGATTAATCCTTCCTGGTTAAATATGGAGAAATCCTTACAAGGATCTTTTCATTATAAGAAAGCATGGAGCGGCGTGGACGGGGCTCCGCAGATGGGCGGTTTCAATATCCACAACACTTTTGGGAAAACTTCTTGGGGAATAGGGATAGACGGTCAGTTTGCCAAAGCCGGCATTCGAAAAAACAATCGTTTCGGTATTTCCGTGGATGCCGGAATTCCCCTTCCGGGTGTCTCCCGCCTGGCTGTGGGAGTGTATCTCGGGATCGATATGAAGAAATATGATTGGGGAGATGTGGAAGAAAGTGTAAAGGGGAAATATGATTATAATTCCTTTGTCGCGGGGGTGGGAGTTACTTATGCCTACAAAAGGCTGACTTTGGGCGGAAGCGGTTATATGACCTTCGATAAAGAGGACGAGAATATCTACCGTCTTTATTTTGTCGGGAGTTATCGGATTCCCTTGTGCGATAACTGGCAGGTAAAACCCCTGATTTTCTATAATTATGACAGTCGCTGGGACGATTATGTGGAAGTGGGTGTTCGGGGAGGATATAAAGATATTGTAAATGTGGGCGTTTCCTCCGATTTCGACAATCGGATAACCCTTTTAGGCGAAATAGGCTTGTTTTCCTATGTATCTTTCGCCTATAGTTATGACGTTCATATGGGTGATTTAGCCGATTTGTCCAAGGGTGCACACGAATTTTCTTTAAAATTTAATCTGGCTTCCGTTTTTTCAAAATAGAAGGTTTTTAATTATTTGATCTCTAATCTTTTTTTATTATTATTGCAAGATTGATAAGGTTAGTTTTTCGATTTGGTTAAGTTGCTGAAAATCAGCAGATGTCAGGTCGGGAAACTGGGTTTTGTCATATATTGTAGTGGAATTTGCAGTAATGTGTGCCTAACTTTGAAAAATCAGCCTGGAGAAAGAGATACGAGATAAATTATTTTTGCTTCTGAAGAAGCCGTTTAGGCCGATCAGGGAAATCATGTAAACGGATAGTAAACGTTTCTTTTATTTCATCTGTATTTTTCTGTAATTTCCATACCCCCGGAAAACGTTTGTTTTTTGAGGACAGAAGTGTTGGTGTGAAGTTAATTGAAACGAAGTATGCAGATAATATCACTTTTTTTAGGGGTTATTTTAATTTTCTCCGCTAAAACGGAACGGGTTACTGAAGAGGATTTGCGGAAAGTAGAGGAAAAAATAAAATTATCTGAAGAGCAACTGTATAAATCTCCTGAAACGGCGGTACATTATGCAAATCAGGCTGTTCTACAGGCGGGAGTCGTACGCAACGATTCTTTGTTGGCGGTAGCGCTTTATACCTTGAGTGCCGCTTATACTAAGCAGGGGGTATTCGATCTGGCCCTCGATGCCTGCTTCCAGGCCTATGAGATCTATCCGAAGAAAGAGGACGCTTTTATGGTGACTTTATGCACCACGATCGGGGACTCTTACCGTTTGTTACGGGATTATAACAAAGCGATGGAATTCCTGGATAAATCCTACCGGATTTGTGTCGAAAAAAATTACCTCCGTGAACTGGGATATACTTACAATGTGAGAGGTTTGGTCTATGTTTCCCTGAAGAATTATAAAGAAGCGGAGTCCGATTTCCTGCAAGCTTTAAAAATTAATCGCCGCTTACGCCAGGAAAAAAAGATTGCGGCCAATTTGAATAATCTGGCTACTTTCCCCGGAGGAGGGAGTAATTTTAAAGAAAAAATAAAAATATTGGAGGAGGCTCTGGAGATAAATACCCGTTTAAATGCCACCTGGTCTATTGCTGAAAATTATAATAATTTCGGTTTACAATATTA
Source organism: uncultured bacterium (assembly GCA_905216195.1). Lineage (GTDB taxonomy): Bacteria > Bacteroidota > Bacteroidia > Bacteroidales > Marinifilaceae > Culturomica. Next base: position 13,344 of record CAJMSX010000005.1, on the reverse strand, counting down.
TTATGCCGGAAATTACCGGCAGGCCCTGGAGTATTTGGATAAATCCCTGGCAACTTCTGAAAAAATCGATGCCAAAGAATTGATATTGGATAATTATAAATACCGCTCCCGGGTATATAAAGCTATGGGTAATATCGAAAAGGCTTATCAATATTTACAGATGGAACGGGAGATGGAAGGACGGATATTATCTGCTGAAAAATTATCCAGTGTCGAAACCCGGATTACGGAAAGAAAACTCAAGGAACATGAAAACCGGTTGCTCTTTCAGGAAAAAGAGTTTAGGATCAGGACATTAAATCGTAACCTGGTGTTGATCGTCGTTCTGGCGTTATTGGTTTCTTCTTTGTTATTGATTTATTCTCTGAAATTGAGGAGTAAGAAAAACTTATTGAAGTTGAATCTGGAACGTCAACTGGAACACCAGAAGAATGAATTGATGAGTTGTGAATTGCGACAGTTGGAAATAGAGAAAAAGAATGCTTTGTTGGAGTTGAGCTTTTCCCGCAACGAGCAGATCAATCTGGCCTGTTATATCAAAAGCAGGAATGATTTGCTGGAGAAAATTTCAACCATGATTCGGGAAGCCTATTCTTTAGACGGCTCCGATTTAAAGACACACTTAAAGAAATTAAATAGTTTTATTACGCAGTATACCAGACGTAACAGCGATATTAAGGAAATCATAAACCGCATTGAAGCTTTAAATGCCGATTTTATCAACCGGTTGACCGCCCTGCATCCCGATTTGACGAAAGGGGAAATTAAATTAGCTTCCTATTTAAGAATCGGTTTGTCTAATAAAGATATTTCTTTGCTGACTGAAGTATCTCCCACCTCTTTAAATGTTTCCCGTTATCGGTTGAGGAAAAGGCTTCAACTATCTAATGATGAATCACTTATTGATTTTATGCGTAAAATTTGAAAAAGAGATCTTTTTAAAATTTTTAATATTCGGAATTTATTTTTGCCGTTGGGGAAACGGCTCTGAATTTTGATGTAATGTATAGTTAGAGTTCTGGTTAATTTGGTGTAAATCATACACATATGTCAGAATTTGTATATTAGATTTTCGCTCGATCCGGCTTTTTGTATATAGGTTTCTCTCTTCTTTTTTGCTCGCTTTTACTTTCTTTTATAGATTTTTGCTTAAACAACTTAAAATAGAATGTTGTAAAAAGAAAATTTCATGAAAGCAACGAGAATTTTTAGGGGGAGAGTCCTGTTGTATATAGGTCTGTTTTTTTTGATTTCGTGTGAAAGGACGGTTTCCGAAATAGACCAGCAACCGGAGGAGAAAAGAAAGGAAATCGGATGTCGGGTAGAAGAAATGAATCGGGCCATGTGGGATAAAATTCCGCATAATTACAAAGGACGGGGAACGGCTCTATTGGAAAAAATGGGAGGAAATCATTTTCTGCGGACCCGGGCGGTGAATGAACCCTACATCATACCGGTAGTATTCCATGTGTTCGGAACCGATTTCCACGGAAAACAAGTTACACGCGAGTTGATCGTGGATGCTTTGAGAAGGACGAACGAAGATTTTCAGGGATTGGCCGAGGACTGGAATTCCATTACGCCTCCTTTTGATTTGCTCAAGGAAAAATTGAATATCGAATTTCGTCTTGTAGAAAAAGATCCTGACGGTCAGCCCACTACAGGTGTTAATTTTTACGAAAACCGGTCTGGTTTCGGTAACACGAACCAAGATAATATCATCAGTAAGTATGCGTGGGATAATTATTCCTATATGAATGTATACATCATGCTGGACCTGTACGGTGACGGGGTGACGAACAATTCCGGGGTAAGCTGGTATCCCGACGAATGGATGAGTGATCACGGTTTATCGCGTGTGGTATACAACGGAAGTTATTTGGGCACGAATACGGATGAAAATTTCCGGTATGTATTGACGCATGAGTTCGTACATTGGCTGAACCTGATTCACACCTTCGAGGGAGGATGTACCTATCCCAACGACGAAGTGGAAGATACTCCCCCGCATGAAAAGACTTTTATGACGGAATCCGAGCTCAACTGCGAGGGGAAGAAAACCAACTGGCAGAATTTTATGAATTACACCGATAATTATGCCAATTTTACGGTGGGGCAGGTCGAACGAATGGTAAAAGCGCTGAGTCACCCGGCCCGTTTCCCTTTGTGGCAGGAAGAAAATCTGAAAAAAGTATTTTTTCTGGGGAATGAAGCAAGAATAGTAGCCGAAGAGGATGAATTGTACGAGGATATCAGCAATGACGGCGCCTTCTCCGGTTCTTTCCGTTTGCATGTGAAGGACGGAGAGATCGATCGTCCGACGGCTTCCTGGCTGGATAAAGCGGATTACCGGGTTAGCGGTTTGCCGGAGGGACTGGAGGTCAAAGTGAAAGTGGCGGAGCCCACTGTTCTGGAAGTGTTTTTCGAGGGTAAATCCCTTCGGCACGCAGCATCCGATAATACGATTTTTGACCTTTCTTTTGTAAAGACCCTTATCAAAGATAAAGAACTTTATACGGCAGCTATTCCTTTAAAGCTTTTATTCCGGGATCCATTCCGGATCGTGTATACCGATTGTCCGGATGTCATCGTCAACGCAGCCAACAACTGGACGCTGTTGCAATTATCTTCCAACTATTCCGATTCCCGCTACGGATTCTGGTTCGATGCAGCCAATGGAAATAAATTGAGAATTGAAACGTATCAGAAAGCCTTACTTTGCAGGCAATTTTCCCGGAATATCAGTTTTATTCAGGGAGGAGAGATGATTTCGGCCGCTTCTTCTTTCTGGATTAAAGGAGGGGCGACTCCTTACCAACAGGATCTTTGTTCTGCTTCTTACCGGGATTGGGTAGGAAAAACCGGGTATGTGGGATTTTATTTTCAGGGAGCTTCTCCGGCCGAACGGCTCTACGGATGGATGCGTATCGGGGTGAATGAGGACGGGACCTCTTTTACTTTGTACGATTATGCATACAATGAATGCCCCAATGAAGGCATCATTGCCGGTAAAAAGGATTCCGACCGGCCTTATTTCGAAATCAGTATTGTGCCTGACCGGGCGGAAATAAAGGCGGGGGAAACGGTTCAGTTCAGCGCTAAGGTGGTGTCTGAAACTCCCATAGTCGCCTATAGATGGAGTTTGCCCGGAGGGAAACCGGGAAATGCAGATGTGCAAAATCCGGTTATAACGTATGAAAAGCCCGGAATCTATGATGTTACCCTGGAAGTGACCGATGAACGCGGAAATGCGGAAGTTTTCATAGCCGAACGGTTGATTCAAGTGAAAGGTGGAAATCAGCCCGGTACGGAAGAAGGGAAAGCCGATATTTCCCGGGTGGTGATACTTACCGGTGAAGGGGAACATTTTCTGGAAGTGAAGAATCTGTCCGATTATACCGAACCTGAAATGGCTTTTTATAATCCCCGGGGTAAACTTTTATTTCACCGGAAAGACTATGCAAACGATTACAAACTGGATGGGCTGTCTGCCGGCACTTATTATTATGTATTTTCTTATGCGGCGGAGGGAGGAAGAAAAAGTGAAAAAGGCTATGTGGAAATCATTCGGAAAAAATAAGAAAATAAAACAGAGTATTCATCTTAACTAAATAACTATGAAGAAATAGCACGGAAATCCTACTCATTGAAATAAAAACTAACAAAAATCACAATCGAATGTTGAACATACAAAACCAAACTTATGAAAAAACTATTTATGTTGTTTTCGTTCCTATTGATAATAGGAATTGATGTAAGTATAGCGCAGACGCGTGAGTTGAAAGGGACGGTCACGGACAAGGCGACGGGAGAGACTTTGCCGGGCGTGGCGATACAGATAAAAGGCACTTCGTCCGGTAGAGCTACAGATATCGACGGAAAGTATGTCTTGAATGTGAAAGACGGGGATGTGCTGGTCTTTTCCTTCCTGGGAATGAAAACTCAGGAGGTGACCGTACAGGGACAGACGGTACTCGATATCGCCATGGAGAGTGTGGCGGAAGCTTTGGACGAAGTGGTGGTAGTTGCTTACGGAGTTCAGAAAAAGGAGGCTTTGACCGGAGCGATGACAAACGTAAATTCCGACAAATTGACGGCCACTACCGTTACGAGTGTCGATAAAGCTTTGCAGGGAAATGCGGCCGGCGTGATAGCCACTTCCGCTAACGGTACTCCGGGTAGTTTTGCTACCATTCAGATTCGCGGTGCCGGTTCTATTACTGCAGGTACGGCTCCTTTATATGTAGTCGACGGAGTGCCGGTGATGTCCGGTTCTACTTCAGGCTGGGCTACTTCTTCCAATGCGCTGGCTTCATTAAATCCTGCGGATATCGAGTCGATGTCTATTCTGAAGGATGCTGCTGCGACTTCGATTTACGGTTCACAGGCGGCCAACGGAGTAGTACTTATCACCACCAAACGGGGAAAAAGCGGAAAAACCAAAATCAACGCTACGGTGGAAGTCGGTTTCTCGCAACCGACCAATACCGACTTCCGGGTTTGTACTTCGGAAGAATTGTTGACGTTATACCGGGAAGCGGTAGACAATGCCCGGGATTATTTCGGAAGCGATAAATACGACTGGACCGATCCGAACGGTAGTTATTACCTGCCGGACGAACTGGCCGAGACCAATACCGATTGGTGGGACGTAGTCACCCGCAATGGATTGTATCAAATGTACGACGTTTCTATGTCCGGCGGTAACGATAAAACGAAATTCTTTGCCTCCGGTTCTTATATGAAACAGGACGGAATTGTAATCGGAACTGATTTTTCCCGTTTTTCCGCCCGTTTGAATCTGGAACATAAAATCAGCAATAAATTCACCTTCAATACAAATCTTTCCGGTTCTTCTGCCTCTCAGAATTATGTATTGGGCGGTTGGGCTTATGCGAATCCCATATTTGCCGCTTATTCCATACTGCCTTGGGAAAAACCTTACAATGAGGACGGTTCGGAGAATATGAACCTCGTCAGTAACGGCGGATATAACCCGGTAAATTATACGAAAGAAGTGGACCGAGGGCAGAAAACGAAATCTTTAATCAGTACTTCTTATCTGAATTTTCAAATTTTGCCTTATTTGAACTTCAGAACCACTTTCGGTATCGACTGGAAAAATACGAGAGAACGGGTCTATGAAGGTGAAAAGAGTCTGGACGGGCAAATGGACGGAAATCCGATTGACGTGCAGGATTGGAGGTATTACAAATGGACCTCTTCCAATATCCTGACCTTTAATAAAGTGTTTGCAGGAAAACACAGTGTGGATGTTTTAGCCGGTTATGAAGCTACGGAATACAAATCCGATTGGTTGTATGCGTCTGGAGCGGGAGCGAACGACGATATTCCTTATCTGGATGCGGCTTCCAAAGATCAAAAAGTAGGTGAAGGGGCGACGGATTACGCCAGCGTTTCCATGTTCGGACGTTTGAATTACAGCTTTGATTCCAAATATTATTTGTCCGGTTCTTTCCGCCGGGACGGTTCTTCCGTTTTCGGAGAAGATAACCGTTGGGCGAATTTCTGGTCGGTTGGGGCTTCCTGGAAATTGTCCGGAGAATCTTTTATGAAGCAGTGGGAATGGATCAATTTGCTAAAAATCCGGGCTAGTTACGGTACTACCGGAAACTCTTCCATTTCTTCTTATGCCAGCAAAGGATTGTACTCCAATACCAAATATGGGGGAGAAGGCGGTTCTTTGCCTTCGCAGTTGGGAAATCCCAAATTGGGATGGGAGCAGTCCGCCACAACTAATATCGCCTTGGATTTCGGTTTCCTGGATCGTCTGAACGGTACGATCGAATATTTCTGGAAAAAGACAACGAGTTTGTTATTGGCGGATAAATTGTCGTATACTTCCGGTTTTACCTCTATCAACCGGAATATCGGTGAAATCATGAACCGGGGATTGGAATTCCAGCTCAGCGCCCAGATTTTTAAACATACCGATTTTAAATGGACTGCGGATTTCAACATTACTTTACCGAGTAGTGAAGTGTTGAGCTTAGGCGGAGAAAAAGAGATATGGGAAGGAAATTACCAGAAGAGAAGAGTAAACGGAAAATCGTTTACGGAATGGTATATGGCCGATTATGCCGGAGTAAACCCGGCGGACGGTATGGCCATGTGGTACGATGAAAACGGAGGTTTGACCGAGAATTACGCCGAAGCCCGTTACGCTTACATGGGGTCTCCCGAGCCCGATTTTTACGGTGGTTTCACCAATACTTTTTCCTGGAAAGGTTTATCCTTGTCCTTTATGTTCTATTACACCTACGGAGGAAAAGTAAAATACAACGACCGTTATTATCTGGAAGGCGACGGTGCGGACGGTTTGACGATGAACGTAAGCCGGGAACAGCTCAAGAGATGGCAGAAACCGGGCGATATTACCGATGTGCCGAAACCGATATTGGGTAATCCCAGCAAATCCAGAGACTGGTACACCTCCCGCTGGTTGGACGACGGTTCCTACGTTCGTTTGAAGAATCTGACTCTCGCTTATGATTTCCCGAAAGTATGGACGAATAAAATCGGTGTGGAAAGACTGGGGATTTATTTTAAGGGAACGAATCTGTGGACCCGCACGAATGCTCATACCCTGGATCCGGAAGTGGGTATTTACGGTAGTTCCTCTAACGTATATCCCAACTCGAGATCATTTGTTTTCGGGATCAATATAAGTTTGTAATAACGGAAAAAGATTGAACTATGAATAAGATATATAAAATATTTTTAGTATTGGCTTTAGTATATCTGGGTTCCGCCTGTACCAATGATTTTTTAGACAGGGATCCGCACACCTCTATTTCTGACTCTAAAGCTTTGTCTTCCTATGATAAGCTGAAATTGGCCACCAACGGTTTGTATGCCAATTTTATCACCACCGGTCTTTACGGCGAATTTATGGTACTGGGACCCGATGTGATGTCGGACAATGTCATCCGTTCTTCGGTAAAGAGCAGCGGACGTTACATACAGGAATTCAATTTGACCGTGGGAGCGACGGAGAGTTCTCCGGCCTCGTTGTACGGGGATTTGTATTATACGGTTAATGCGGCTTGTAATGTAATCAATGCGATAGAAGGCGGTAAATTCGATAAACAGGGCGCCTCGGAAGCTCAGATCAACCAGTTATTGGGGGAAGCCTTATTTGTGAAAGCCTGGTGTCATTTCGATGCTTGTCGTTACTTTGCTTATCCCTATAATTTCACGGATGCCGCTTTGGCTCCCGGAGCTAATGGCGCGGGAGGACATCCCGGAGTGCCTTTGATCACCAAGATGGAGATTCAGGAAGTAGGCCGCAGTACCGTTAACGAGGTGTATGAAAGCGTGATCGGCGACTTGAAAAGGGCCGCTACTTTGATGACCGTTCAGAAGAAAGCCTGCTGGGCTTCCGCTGAAGTGGCTAAAGCCATGTTGGCCCGGGTTTATCTGTATAAGGAGGACTACGAAAATGCTGCAAAAATGGCCACCGAGGTCATCGGATCCGGCCGTTACTCGCTCACGGCTGCCAATAATTTTGTGACTTACTGGACGAAAGGGGAACAACCGGAAACCATTTTTGAGATACAAATCAATAAGAGCGACGATAATTTTTATGGAGGTAATAATAATCCCGGCGGAGTGTATCTGTACTACGGCGACCTGGTAGCTTCCCGTAAATTGGTCGATTTGTATGAAGATAACGATGTGCGTTTAAAGTTGGTGGAACTCAACGGAGACGGGGAATATACGGTTAAAAAATATCCGGGACGTGCCGATGCAGGTTCCATTGAAATCAATAACGCCAATATTCTCCGCTTGGCTGAAATGTATCTCATACGGGCGGAAGCGAATTTTAAAGGCAAAAAAGCAATCGGCGACACTCCTCTGAACGATATCAATGAGTTGCGCACTCACCGGGGCCTGAGTAAAATTTCAGAGGTTACCAATACGATTATCGAGGAGGAACGCCAGAAAGAATTGGCATTCGAAGGGCACCGTCTGTTCGATTTGGGCAGAAACAAACAGAATAACGTACGTCCGGAGTGTAACGCAACGCCTTTGGTTACTTATCCCGATAAACGGTATATTTTCCCGATTCCTTTATATGAGATGAATAATAATGAGAATATGGAGCAAACCATAGGATATTAATTATTAAAATGAAAGTTATGAAAAATATTTTAATCTATATATGGGTTATTGTAACGGTCGGGTTATTTGCAGGCTGTGAAAATAGCGATATCGATCATTCCTATGGGGGCCCTTGGTTCCTGGCTTTTAGAGATGCGACTCAACAAGCTCTGGAAAGCGCTCCCCAAGCGGTGAAAGTGGAGGTGCAATTGGTGGCTCCCTTGCAAAAGAAAGCCGTGAATGTGAATTTTGAACTTTCTTCCGAAGACTTGGTTAGCGGAAAAGATTACAAACTGGTTAACGAAACCAATACCCTGACTTTCGAACCGGGTGAACTTATTAAATATGTAGAAGTTCAGTTGTTCGATAATCTGGATATAACCGGAGACCGCAAGTTGAATATCAAATTGACCTCGACCGATGCCGATGTCCGGATCGGTCAGCCGGGAGAAGGAAATAAACGGGACGTTTGTGTGCTGGTGGTGAAAGATGACGACTGTCCTTTTACGATGGAAACCTTCTCCGGCCGTGTAAACGGTTATGAAACGACACCCTGGTGGAATGATGTGAAATTCCCCGCTACTTTTACGCCCATCGAGCAACTCGGACCGGACCGGATCAAATATAACGTAAAGGGAATTTTCTTTTCCGTTCAGTTGGAATATGCTTATAATGCCTGGTTGGCCGGAACTTCGGATCAGGCGGTTTACAAAGATGTAGAGGTCATCATCGATTATTCCGATAAGAATAATCCGACGATTTCCTGGGAATCTCAGCCTTCAGTAACCGTTATTTCCGCCGGAGAATCTACGGATTATTGGGTAGCGGCTTCTCAGGAAGCTCCCCTGAAACTATCGACCTGCGACCAAACCATGAGTTTCTCTTACACGATGGTCAATCCGTCCTGGGCAAGTAGTTATTCTTTCAACGTTAGTTTTAATTTCAAGGAATAATAGTTTTCCGGGTATCCACCATACCCGGAAAGTTTAAAAATAATGACTATGAATAAATTCAGAATATTATTATATGCATGTTTATCCGTCGTTCTTTGTAGCGCCTGTAGCGATGACGACGACGATTATAAGTCGATTGAAAAGAAACCTATCGGCGGATTTATGGATACCCGGGTCACGGTGAAATCCGATTATTTCAATAAAGAGATGCAAACCGTCGAGTCCCGCATAGAAATGAATCGTATCGGAGAGAAAGAAACCGTAACCTTTCAAGTAAAGATTGCCTCGGTGGATGAAGGATACGAGTCGGCTTTCAGTCTGGCCAAAAATGAAGTAAGCGTGACCGGCTGGCAGGAAATTTCAGAAGGTTTGCTGCAAATCCATTGGGCGGAGATCCCTTGCGGAAAAAAAGCCAAGGTAATCCTTTCCATCCAGTCGGAAAAGGGGGACATCGATCTGAATTCCAAGAGAACCCAAATCGAATATACGGCAGAAAAAGCCGGTGCACCCATTCCTTGGGTAGATCAAACGGGAAGTACCGATATGATCCTTCCTTTCGATGCCACGGCCAATAAGACGTTTACGGTGGCCATGCTGCAAATGACCGAACCGGCCGTACAAGACTTGGTGATTCCGTTTAATTTAAATCCGAACGGAGGAGCCGTCGAAGGAACTCATTACAAAATCGTAAGTAACGAGGGCAAACATGAATTCTGGGTTCCGGCCGGAGAAATGTCCGCCGATATCCAGATCGAGGTGATCAACTCCGCTTTCCGGGCAGGAGAAGTAAAAAAATTGTATCTGGAATTGGATTATAAGAATGTAGCCCCCAAATACGTAGTGAGCTTCGATATGGAGTGGTGGTGGACTACCATCAATTTAGGAAAGGCGAGCGATCCGAACGAAATGTACGATATCTTTATGGATGCCTCGGCCCAATACGAGGCCTTGCTCGAACCCGGAGAGAATGAAAAAGAAATAACGGTTTCCATTCCGGACGTTATCGATCATGCCGCTTCCAAAGATTTAATCGTACCCTTGAATTTGAACGAATACGAAGCGAAATCGGGTACGCATTTCGAAATGGAGAAGGCTCAGATGACTATTAAACAAGGATCTACGACCGGGGAAATCGTAATCAAGGTTCTGGGCGGAGCTTTTGAAAGTTCAGCCGACAATGTTTCCCTGTATGTAGAATTAGACCGGAGTACCCTGGGCTTCAATTACGATCAGACTAACTGGTGGACGACCATCGTTTTAGGAAGAAAATAGACAATTAGGCAGTTTATGAGAAGAGGGACGTTTTTGCTTCGGCGAAAACGCCCTTTTCATGATGAGTAGTGTCTCATTTTTTATTGGTTGGAAAAAATCCGGTTCTGGGAGGAGGCTTTCCGTTTATACCTGCGAAAAGGGAGGGTTAACTGATAAATCTCCAGTTGATTTTGGTTTTAAAAAGGCGTTTGATCTGGAGGGCGAAGATGTTGTTTTCTTCCCGGGCCAGTTCGGGGTCGTCGTTCAAAATCGAGTCGGCAATGCGGGAGGCTTCATTCAGAATAAGCCCGTCTTTTCCCAGATTAGCGACTTTCAGGTTACAGGCGAGTCCGCTTTGCTGGGTGCCTTCGATATCTCCGGGACCTCTTAATTTTAAATCGGCTTCGGCTATTTCGAATCCGTCGTTGGTGGACGTCATGGTTTCGATGCGTTTCCGGGATTCGTTGGAAAGCTTATAGGAAGTCATCAATACGCAGTACGACTGGTCGGCGCCTCGTCCTACCCGTCCGCGGAGCTGGTGTAGCTGAGCCAGTCCGAAACGTTCGGCGCTTTCAATTACCATGATGGAAGCATTGGGGACGTTTACGCCTACTTCAATAACAGTGGTGGCCACCAGGATGCGGGTTTCGCCGGATACAAATAACCGCATTTCTTCGTCTTTATCTACGGGTTTCATTTTTCCGTGAACCATGCCGGTTCGGTAACCGCGTGGCAGAAAATAGGCGTTGATCTTTTCGAATCCTTCTTCCAGGTTCCTGTAATCCATTTTTTCGGATTCCGAGATTAAGGGATATACGATGTAAGCCTGACGGCCTTTTTGCAATTCGGTTTCGATAAATTGGAATATGCTTGCCCGTTGGGTTTCGAAACAATGGCGGGTGGTTACCGGTTTTCTGCCGGGGGGAAGCTGATCGATGACAGATACGTCCAGGTCTCCGTATAACGTCATCGCCAGAGTGCGGGGAATGGGCGTAGCAGTCATGACCAGCACATGGGGAGGTATATTGTTTTTGTGCCAGAGCCGGGCCCGTTGGGCTACTCCGAACCGGTGTTGTTCGTCTATAATAACCAGCCCCACATTGTTGAAAGCCACGACGTCTTCCAGGAGGGCATGAGTGCCGATGATCATTTGCAGGCTTCCGTCCGCCAGGCGGGAGTGTATATCTTCCCGTTCTTTTTTACGGGTGGAACCGGTCAACAAAGCGATGGAAACCGGCAGGTCTTTCAGCATGCCGGAGATCGTTTCGAAATGCTGATTCGCCAGAATTTCGGTAGGAGCCATCAGACAGGTCTGAAACCCGTTGTCCAGAGCCATGAGCATACTCATGATAGCGACCAGCGTTTTTCCGCTTCCTACATCACCCTGTAGCAGACGGTTCATTTGCCGGCCGCTTCCACAGTCCTGGCGGATTTCCCGCATCACTCTTTTCTGAGCGTCGGTTAAAGGAAAGGGTAAGTACCGGTTATAAAAATTATTGAAATATTCCCCGATGACCGTAAAGGGACATCCTTTAAAATACTTTTTCCTCTTGTACTTCAGCTTCAGTATATTGAGCTGGATATAAAACAGTTCTTCGAATTTTAACCGGAAAATAGCCTTTCGTAAAAGTTCGGGCGATTGCGGAAAATGAACATTATACAAGGCTTCGTGCAGATAGATCAGTTTGTATTTCCGGATAAACCACGCAGGAAGCGTCTCCGGTATTTTGCCGTTCAGGCTTTTAAACAGGGCGGCCTGGATCTTACCGATGGCTTTGGAATTCAGGAAAGATTTTTTCATCTTTTCCGTCGTAGGATAAAGGGCCTGAAATCCCAGCAGCAGGGAAGAGGCTTTTTCAAAAGGGTCAATTTCGGGATGAATGATGTTGAGTTTCCGGTTAAATTCCGAAGGTTGACCGAAAATCAGATACTCCTTACCCGTTTCGATCTGGGAGGAAAGGTACTTGAAACCTTTGAACCAGATCAATTCCAGTTCTCCCGTTTCATCGTATGCCGTGGCTGTCATCCGCAGACTTTTTCCGCTTCCTATGCTTTGCAGTCCCCGGATTTTGGCTTTAATCTGAATGTAGGGAAGATGCGGGCTTAATTCAGAGATTTTATAGATTTTGGAACGGTCGATGTATTTATAGGGAATGTGGTACAACATATCTTCATAGCTTCTGATCTGTAATTCTTCTTCCAGAACAGCCGCTTTTTTCTCTCCTACACCGGGTAAAAATTTTATATGTAAACCTGAAATTTCCACTTTCTTTTCGGTTATGTTTCTGATAACGGTTTCAAAGTTATAATGTTTTTCGTTTTTTGTTTTCTTTCTGGTGAATATGTTTTAATTTCGTGGAAAAGAAAACAGAGTAACCGACTGGTCAGGAGATTATGTATTCGTATGTAAAAGAGAGAATAAAGCACGCTATCCGGTTCCGGCATAAACGAGGTTTTGGGGTACATTCTCCCTTTATGTTTCATTTAATTTTGAATGTCATCCGGGATAAGGATAACCTGTATACCTATCCGGAGCGAGCGGAAAAGAAAGCGGACATACGGTATAAGGAACGGAAATTTTATCGTTTGCTGTATCGGTTGGCTTCTTACCTGGAAGTGAAGCAGGTGACTTGTTTGAGCGCACATGCGGAAAATGCCATGCTCTATTTGGGAGAGCTTTCGCCGGAGACAGTAGTGAGTAGTAACCGGCTGTCGGATTTGCAGCAGGCGGATTTCGTCTATTTGGGCAGGGATGCCCGCGTCTTATTACAAAATCAGTGGCCCCGCCTGCTTGCTTTGGCAGCAGGACAAAAAAGATGCGTGGTGGTCACCCATATTTACAAGAATAGTTTTAACGCCAAGATCTGGCAGGAATTGAGGCGGGAAGCTACGGTAACCGTAGATATGATGTGGTACGGCATTTTGTTTTTTGATGAAAAATTACAGAAAGGAAGATATAATCTAATCATTTGAAAAATTGAGAGAATATGAAGATTTATACGAAAACCGGAGATAA
>CAJMSX010000004.1 GCA_905216195.1 uncultured bacterium | reverse complement strand
CTCTCATATTCACTTTCCGTTGCTTTTGCTTAAATTGTGCACATGAGCCGTCATACTTTCGCGACAACTGTAACTCTTTCTCAGGGTGTCCCCATAGAAACGGTCAGCCAGATGCTGGGGCATACCAGTATCAAAACCACGCAGATTTATGCCCGGATCACCCATCAAAAAATCAGTCAGGACATGGAAATTTTATCTCATAAATTAAAAAAGATGAAAGACTGGAAACAGTGAATAGAAAAATCGCTGTCTGTCTAAATCGTTACCTTTTTTTACTGGAAAATTGCCTGAACCGTTTTTTTCCTTCCCTTCGATTTCCGACTAAAAACGCCATAAAGTACTGGTATAAAATAGATAGCCTTTTTTAGTCGGTTCGATTGACGGAATAAATTAAACTTTTCAGGCACTTCTTGTTTATTTTTTACACTGTAAATATATCTTAAAAATCAGGCTGAATCTCTGGTATTCCGGCCTTGAGCGTATAATACCTAAAATTAGTATGAAAAAAAATTAATTTTTAATGTCTACTTCCTATTCGCTTAGGTGTTTTATAATAAAACAAATCAAAACATTCTTTTTCTAAACTATTTACTATAAACCGATAATCTCTGAAAATGGTTACGTTTTCAGGGATTATTATTAAAAATCAAATTAAAATTATGGAATGGACGTGTACTAATTTTTGGAAAAAGCGCCAGAAACTTTTACAGAGGTTTTTGATAGCGCAAACGTTATTTCTTTTTCTGGCCGGACCTGTTTTTTCGGTTCAGGCAAACAACATTTTGCATGACCAGAAACTCAATCTGGTTTTAAACGGAGTTACCTTAAAAAGTGCTTTGGAGGAAATCCAGCGGCAAACGAATTTAAGTTTTGTCTATAACGAACGGGATCTTAAAGGGATCAATAAAATTAATATCGATGTAGAGAATAAAAGCGCTGATGAAGTATTGGATTACCTTTTAAAAGGAACCCGGCTGGGATATGAAATTTCGGACGGAGTGATTATTATTAAAAGAGTGAGTGAAGAGGGAAGAGAAATTCCTCAGACCAAGAAGACCGTCAAGGGATTGATTACGGATGAAAATAACGATCCTCTGCCCGGTGTAACGGTAAAAATCAAAGGAATGAATGTGGGAGTTGCTTCCGATGTAAACGGTATGTATGAAATCACTTTCCAGGATGCTCCTGATCTGGTGCTGGAATTTTCTTTTATCGGCATGCAGCCCCATAGCGAAAAAATAGGGGATCGGACGGAAATTAATATTAAGATGAAATCCGCTACCGAAGATCTGGGAGAGGTGATGATTGTTGCTTACGGAACGGTACGGAAAGAATCGTTTACCGGTTCGGCTGTCAGTATTAAGGGAGATGAAGTGATTAAAGCGGCGGCTTCTAAAACCTCTCCGGAGCGGGCTTTGCAGGGAAATGTAGCGGGTGTGCGTTTTTCCAGAGGAGACGGTCAACCTGGAGGATCCGCTTCCATCCAAATCCGCGGTATCGGTTCTATTAACGAAACGACCGAACCTTTATATATTATCGATGGAGTGCCTATGAGTGCCGGAACTACCATGTTGAATCCGGACGATATCGAAACCATGTCGGTGTTGAAGGATGCGGCAGCTACTTCTCTCTACGGTTCCCGGGCAGCGAACGGGGTTATTTTGATCAATACCAAAGTCGGCAAAGAAGGGAAGGCCAAATTCGATGTGACTTATGAAAGAGCCTGGGCCTGGCAGGCTATGCCCCGGGAATTGGACGGTTATTACATGAACAGTAAGGAGTTGACTGAATATTCAATCGAAGCTTTACAAAACCGGTATTTGTACGACCGGAAGGCTTTACCCTGGCAAAGTAATTATTCCCAATATGAAAATCTGAAAGGAGACGCCTATAAATATGCTTTGGAGAATTTATACAACAAGGCGAATATTATTCACCCGGACGATCCCCTGGACGGTACTTTCGATTATACGAAAGCGGATTTGAGTAAATACCTGACTAACCCCCGACGCTACAACTGGTATGATGCGATTTTCCGCACCGGTACGGAAAATAAACTGACCATCTCTTCCCGGGGAGGTACCAAAAACCTCCAATATTACGGTTCTCTGGGATATGTGAACCAAAAGGGTATCGCTCGGGGCAGTGAGTTCGAAAAGTTTACCGGCCGGGTTTCCGTAACCAATAAAGCCGGAAAATTTTTGACGTTTACGCTGGGCGAATCCGTAGGATATTCCATCTGGGATCAGAATTCGGAGGGAAATTACGCCAGTAACCCGGTAACCGGTATGAGAAGAATCAATCCTACTCAACCGATTTACTTGGATAACGGACAATTGAATCCGACGCCCGGCTTCCGGACCAATATTCCGAATTATATCCAGAACCTGGATCTGGTACTCTATAATTCCCGGCAATTGTCCAGTATTTCCAATTTAAATATTCTGCTTACTTTTACCGATTGGTTGAATTTCCGGACGATCGAAGGAATCGATATCAACTACAGTGAAAATAAAACCACCTGGACTCCGGAAAGTAACGACGGAAAAGCTACGAACGGTCAGGTAAGCCAGGGCAGTTCTACCTGGATCACTTTAGTGACCTCGAATACGCTGAATTTTAACAAATCCTTCGGCGATCATACGGTAACCGCTTTGGCCGGTTACGAGGCCCGGAAGTATACTTCGAGGAGTTTGAGCGCTACGGGACAGAATTTTACCAGTTCCAAGCTGATGTATTTGTCCAATGCTGCCAAGCCTTCGGGTGTCAGTGGTTCGGAAAGTACCGACCGGATTGTCTCCTGGATTTCCAAAGTCGATTATAATTATAAGAATAAGTATTACCTCTCGGGGAGTTACAGGCGGGACGGAACTTCCCGATTGTTGAAAAATAATCGTTGGGGTAATTTCTGGTCGGTGTCGGGAGCCTTGAATATCAGCCGTGAAAACTTTCTGGAAAGCACCCGTCATTGGCTGGATAATCTAAGATTAAAACTTTCTTACGGTACGAACGGGACTCAACCGGGAGGCTATTTTTATTCCCAATCCTTGTATACGGTAAGTTATAAACACAATGAAAACCCGGCATTGAAGGTGGATACTTACGGAAACCCCCGTCTGACCTGGGAAAATTCCTATACCTGGAATGCCGGTCTGGACTTTTCTTTGTGGGGAAAACGTTTTTCCGGAGTTATCGAATATTATAACAAACATACCAAAGACCTTATTGACTGGCCGAAAGTGCCCATCATGTCCGGTTGGAGCAGTATTGTCGGAAATGAAGGCGAGCTTCGGAATACCGGGGTAGAAATTACGCTGGAAAGCCGGAATATCGATACGGAAGATTTCTTATGGACCACGAATTTCAATATCTCTTACATGAGAGCCGTGGTAGAAAAGTTGAAAAACGAATCTATCAGTTCTCCTTACATTACCCGGCAAGGGGAAAAACTGAATTCTTTTTATGTGAGAGAATGGTTGGGTGTAGACCCTCAAACCGGTTTGGCCAAATTCAGAAAAAATACGCATGACGATAACGGAAAACTGATCGATTCTAAAAGTATAACGACCAATCCCGGAGAAGCGGAGCGGGTAATTGTGGGAACGGGATATCCCGACTGGTTCGGTGGATTGACGAACCGCTTTACCTACAAAGGGTTCGAGCTTTCATTCCTGTTGACTTTCACCTTGGGAGGTATGCTGGCCGATAATTCGTTTTATTCGGTAAGTTCTCAGGTCGATGAGTTGGGAGGTACCAATTACCGGAGAGACGCCACCAACTATTGGAGAAAACCCGGGGACAAAGGCACGGATCCTATCGTTATCGAAGGCGCTCCCTTGTTGTATGCGGATTATGCTTCTACCCGGGCCTTGATCTCCTCCGATCACCTGCGCGTAAAGAACATCACTTTTGCCTATAATTTACCCAAACATTGGGTTCAAAAAGCCGGTCTGAGCGCAGCTCGGGTATATGTAAACGGAAACGATGTATTCACTTTTTATCGGAGCAAGTATATAAATCCGGAAGGTAATATATCAGGCTCGGCCCGGGGGATAGATAGCTGGCCTTCTTTAAAGTCCTGGAGATTTGGAGTTAGTGTTTCATTCTAAAAATCGAACAACATCATGAAAAAATTAAAATATATAGTTATTGCTTTACTGGGACTTGGGGCCTGCGGCTGCGGAAACGATTTTCTGGATATTTCCCCTACGACCAGTCTGGGAGAATTCGAGGCTATTGAAGATGAAAAGGATCTGGATTATGCAGTAAACGGAGCCTATACCTATATCGAACATTACCGGGGATCGACCATGTGGGACGGGGATGCGCTAGGAGACGATATGCAGAATGCACCGGCCAAATACGAAATGAACCGCTCTTACATGTATCAGAATCACAACTTAAGTACACCGACCGGAAGATGGAACAATTTATACAGTGCCGGATTCCACATCAATTCCGTGTTGGAAAAAGCGAAAGCAATCAAACATCCGACCAATCCGACCCGCTATAAAGAGATGATAGCCGAATTGCGTTTTTTACGGGTAATCATTCATTGGGATGCTGAATTACGCTTCGGGCCCCTGCCTTCCACTCTGGGCAAAGGCAAGATTAAAGCTGATGCGCTGGGAGTTATGATCTGTGATGAAGTACCCGATAATGTGCGGAAAGACTTTTATCGGGATAAAGTCACCGATGTATGGAAATTTATGGTTACGGAGATGGAAGCCATAAAGAATGATTTATCGAGAGAAAAAAGAGAAGCCTATCTGAACTATTGGGCAGCCCAGGCTTTCCTGGGACGTATTTACTTGTATCTCGGGGAATGGGATAAAGCTTTCGCCTGTGCGGAAGACGTAATTAAAAACAGCCCTTATACGTTGATTGCTCGGAAAGATTACGTGGCTTCCTGGGGTCAGGCTTATGCCAGTGAGTCTATTTTCGAAATGCCGACAACGGATAACGATAATAACGGATGGTATTCTTTGAGTTATTTCTCGAGTCCTACCGGAGGAAAAGCGATTGTGGCTACGAAAGATTTTATGGATCTGAGAGCCGCTGCTTCCGAAGACGTACGGTTTGATGTGTTTGAGGAAACCGTCATTTCAGGAAAAACCTATTATTTCCCGTCAAAAAAATATCCGGGAAGAGACGGAAATATCAAAGTTTGTAATCCGAAAATCATTCGTTTGTCGGAAGTTTACCTGATAGCTGCCGAAGCTGCTATGAAAGGTACCAAAGGTGCGGTAATCGGGGGTAAATACCTGAGCGACCTGAGGGAAAAAAGAACGACGGCACAACCTCGCAAATACGATAACGGCTGTACACTGGACGATGTTTTATATGAACGCCGTCTCGAGTTATGGGGAGAAGGACAGAGAGCCTGGGATTTGTGGCGTAATTTGCGTTCGGTTGTCCGGTTTACGACCCTGGAGGAGAAAGAAATAAAAGGGCATACTTGCCCGAATGAAGCGGGTGTTATCGCTTATGACGATTACCGCACCATATGGCCGATTGCTCAGGATCAATTGGATATGATGAAGCCTGAAGACCGGATAACTCAACAGAATCCGGGATATTAATAATTTCAAAGACGGATTGGGAAAATTTCCCAATCCGTTTCTTCTATGCCCGGCTTTACAGGAAAAAAGCATCCTCCCCTTTCCCCTCTTTTTCAATTTTGTTTGGTATAAAAGGTTGAATTATAAGGTATGCTTGATTTTTCCCTAAGGTAAGAAGGGAGATCCTAGTGGTTCGTATCAACATTTTTTTATATTTAATTTAAAACGGTTTTTAAAAGAATCGGACTATTTTATAATATATTTACCCGGATGTTTAGTGTATACTAAACGTCTGTTAAGGTGTTTTATTAAAAAAATCCGTTTTTTTACTCATTTAAACCCTATAAATATGAAAAAATGTTTTCTTTTATTGGTCGTCTTGTTTGGCGGTTATACGGCATGGGCGGCCCAGGACAATCCCTTGTGGTTACGGTATCCGGCCATTTCACCGGACGGCTCGAAGATCGCTTTTTGTTACAAAGGCGATATTTATACTGTAAATGCTAACGGAGGAAAAGCCCAGCAACTGACCACTCATTCCGCTTATGATTATAAGCCTGTATGGTCTCCCGACGGTTCAAAAATCGCTTTCGCTTCCGATCGGACGGGTAATTTCGATATTTTCGTAATGTCTGCGGAAGGCGGTGAACCTACCCGGCTGACCTGGTATTCGGGAGCAGATCTTCCGGCCTTTTTCAGTCCGGACGGGAAAGAGCTTTATTATACCTCTTCCATTCTCTATGATGTGAACTATGATCAGTTCCCTCAATCGGCTATGAATCAACTTTACAAGATTCCTGTAAACGGGGGACGTACGGTGCAGGCCCTGACCGTGGCCGTCAATGACCCGGTCGTCAATCAGACTGGAAATAAGTTATTATATCACGATTATAAGGGGTATGAAGACAATTGGCGCAAACACCACACCTCTTCCGTTACCCGGGATGTCTGGATGTACGACATGAAGACGGGGAAATTTACCCAACTGTCAAAGTTTGAAGGGGAAAATCGGAATCCGGTGTTTACACCCGATGAAAAATCCGTGTATTACCTGAGTGAACAGTCCGGAGATTTCAATATCTGGAAAATGCCGGTGGATCAAAAGGGAGCCGAAAAGCAGATTACGCATTACAAAAAACATCCGGTTCGTTTTCTCAGCATTGCCCAGGATGGAAAAATGTGCTACAACTGGGATGGAGAACTCTATACCGTGAAAGAAGGAGAAAATCCGCAAAAGGTAAAAGTAGAGATTGTTACCGACCGCATCGAACCTGCTGAGATAGCTATGAATATGCGGAGCGGTGCCCGTCATGTGGCGGTCTCTCCCTCGGGAAAGGAAGTGGCTTTTATTATCCGGGGAGATGTATTCGTCACTTCGGTAGATTATCAGACTACCAAACGCATTACCAATACCCCGGCTCAGGAAAGAAGCGTGAATTTCAGCCCTGACGGTCGTTCTTTGGTCTATGCTGGCGAGCGGGACGGGATCTGGAATATCTATACGACCTCCTTGGTGCGGCCCGAAGAGAAAATGTTTACCTATGCGACGGAGTTAAAGGAACAGCAGATTACCCATAGCAAAGACAAACCTTGTTTTCAACCGACCTGGTCTCCCGACGGGAAGTCCATTGCTTATCTGGAAAATCGTACGACTTTGAAAGTCATTCATCCCAAAACCGGAAAATCGGTTACCGTCCTGGATGGCAAATACAATTATTCTTACGGAGACGGAGATCAGTACTATCAGTGGTCTCCGGATAGTAAATGGTTGCTTGTCCGTTATTTTGAAAATGGAGGCTGGAAAAATACCGATATCGGTTTGGTGAAAGCCGACGGTTCGGAAGGGCCCTTGAATCTGACCCGGAGTGCTTATGCGGACGACGATCCCCAATGGGCTTTGGGAGGAAAGGCTATCGTCTGGACTTCCGACAGAAACGGTTATCGCAGTCACGGAAGCTGGGGGTCTAATTCCGATATTTTTATCATGTTTACCGATGAAGAGGCATGGAGAGAGTGGAAACGGACCAAAGAAGAAGACGAGTTGTATAAAGTGAAGAAAGATACTGCCCGGAAAGATTTGCATATTGTGGTCGACGGCATTCGGGACCGGGTGCAGCAGTTGACCTGGAGTCCTTCCTCCGTAGGCAGTTTTTATTTGTCGCCCGATGGAAAGAAATTGTATTACAGTGCCAGTTCTCAGGATGGTTATGATTTGTGGGTTACCGATCTGAAAGACCAAAGTACTAAAATCTTCCTGAAAGGAAGAGGAGGCTCCATCATTCCTACCCGGGATGGGAAGCATATGTTCGTACTGAGCCGCGGACAAATTACGAAGGTCGACCTGCCGGGAGGAAAAACTTCGGGGGTTAGCTACGATGCAGATTTCCTGTTACGTCCCGCATTGGAACGTCAGTATATTCTGAATCATATGTGGAAACAAATGGCCGATAAAGTATACGCTCCGGATTTAAACGGAGTAGATTGGGCGTATTATAAGAAAGAATACGAAAAATTCTTGCCCTATATCAATAATAATTACGATTTTAAAGACTTGTTGGGCGAAATGCTGGGCGAAATGAATGTTTCCCATACCGGAGCCCGTTATTCGAACCGTTCTTCCGGGGACGTTACCGGTTCTTTAGCGGCTTTTTACGATGAGACTTATACCGGCAACGGCTTGAAAATACAGGAAGTAATTACCCGCGGTCCTTTGGATTTGCCCGGAGACAAAATTACAGCCGGGATGATTATCGAAAAAATCAACGGAAATCCGATCGAAAAAGGGAAAGATTGGTTTAAATTGATGAATCGTACGGTAGGAAAACGTACGGTTTTGGGGATGTATGATCCCCAGACGAAGAAAAGATGGGAAGAAGTGGTAAAACCCATTTCCAAAGGTTCCGAGAGCTCCTTGTTATACGATCGTTGGGTGGAACAACGCCGGGCGATGGTGGATAAATTGTCCGGAGGGCGTATCGGTTATGTACATATAAAAGGAATGGATAGCCCGAGTTTCCGCCGGGTCTTCTCCGAAACCCTGGGTCTGAACCGGAATAAGGAAGCTATCGTTATCGACTCCCGTTTTAACGGAGGCGGCTGGTTACACGAAGATCTGGTCACTTTGTTCAGCGGTAAGAAATACATGGATATTTCTCCTCGCGGACAACACGTCGCGATCGAACCCTTCAATAAGTGGAGCAAACCTTCCATATTGCTGGCAGGAGAGGGGAACTATAGCGATGCCCATGCTTTCCCTTATTCCTATAAAGCGTTGGAATTGGGCAAGATTGTCGGTATGCCTGTGCCGGGAACCATGACGTTGGTGTGGTGGGAAACCCAGCAAGATCCCTCTTTGGTTTTCGGTATTCCGCAAATGGGGATTAAAGACAATTACGGACGTTATCTGGAAGGTCAGCAACTGGAACCGGATATCAAAGTAGCCAATACGCCGGAGACTTTGATTCAAGGCCGGGATTTACAGTTGGAAAGAGCTGTGCAGGAATTGCTGAATGAACTGAAAAACACCAAGTAGACCGGGAAAGCGGTAAATGAAAAGAATTCCTTCCGGATTTTGGCCGGAAGGAATTTTTTTATCACTCTGTCTGTTCGGTTGTTACCGGAATGCCGGCATTTTCGTCCTCGTCGATTAAGGTTGCTGCTAAAAGCCACCATAAAAGTAGGATACAAAGCAATACCGCGCTGATAATGGTCCAGATTCGTTGTGTTTTCTTTTTCATTTTATTTCTAATTAAGGGTTTGTCATTTTTCCCCTTCCGTCAAATCGCTTTTCCCCGCTATCCGGTGAATGAAGCTAAGTCGGGAACGGAGATGTATAGAAAATTTATCGTATTCAGGCTATAAACGATCTTTTCAAAGAGTTGTTCCTGTGGTCTTATGTATTTCAGTGTACTCGGAATTTTGGAATTCCCTGTATGGGATTGCAATTATATAAAATAAATTGAATATATTCGAAAAAATATGCACTTTATTGGTTGTTTTTTTGTTATCATTCATTTTTTAAAAGTAAGGTAGGAGCAACCCTGCTGAAAGCCCGGCGCAAGCATAAAAATCTCTTCCTTTTTTCGTGCGCTGAGAGGGCCCTGCCGGCTTATAAAAAATCCTACTTTCCCTATATCCTGTTTTTTATTTTGACAAAAATCCGGCCATTTTTGTTTTTCAGGGAAGTAAACTCATTGAAAAAAGAAGAAGAACACTAAATAAAGTTAAGGAAAGAACTCTTTGGAGCGAAAAGAGTTTAACCTGAGAAGCAGAAAGACTCTGGTATGGATAAAGTGATGAATTATTCCGAATGGCAGGATACAGCCGATACCCTTCGTTTATTTCTTCAGATGGCGGGAAAAGTAAAAGTGAAACGAAGTAACCGCCGGCCGGAATGGGCTCATGTCCGGCTTTATTTACAGACCGACGGCTTTACCACCGGGTTGATTCCCGGAGATAGTGCGCCTTTCAGCATATTTTTTGATTTTCGTCAACATCGGGTGGAATTTCGGAATGGAGAAGGGAAACGGGTGGATGTGCCTTTGCAGGACGGTCTTACCGTAGCCGATTTTTATCGTCAGTTCACCACGGCCCTGGAACAGATCGGTTCGCCTACGAATATCGGTGTCGTACCTCAGAAAGTTCAGGATCCTATTGATTTTGATAAGGATAAAAAGCATCACAGCTATGATATTGTAGCCATTCGCGCCTGGTTACAAAATTTGCTTTTCGCTCATGGAGCGATGTCCCGGTATTTAGCGGCTTTTAACGGTAAAGTGCATAGTCCGGCATATTATTTCGGCTCGATGGATCTTTCCTGTATGGTGTACGGCGGGCAAGCGGTCCCTTGGGGAAAAAAGGATGCTATCCTGCAATACGCTTTCGACGAACAAATGTATCAATGCGGTTTCTGGGCCGGAGATATCCATTTTCCCCAAGCGGCTTTTTTTGCTATGCCTTATCCTTTTGTGGAAGATTTGAAAGGCAATGCTGGAATGTTACAGCCGGAGAAAGCTTTTTTTAAGCCCGAGGAAAAGGAATTTTTTCTTACGTTGGAAGATGCTTTATCTTATCCGGACCCCCAATCCGCCGTTGCCCGGTTTTTCCGGTCGGGTTTTGATATTACCCAACAACTCACACCCTGGGATCACCTCGATCGGTTATTGTATCAGCAAGTTTAACGTTCCCGGATTTTGTGAAGCTTTGGAGGAATGTTTTATTCGATAACCGGTATCTCCACCGCCTTTTTACCGGCTCCTTTTCCTGAAGTCCGATAGCCGGTTTTTGAGGGGTCTGACAACATCCCAGGAAACTTTTCGGTTATCGCCCGGAAAACCATGCCTCGATGCCGTCTTTCAACCGACGGTCGTCCCATAACGCCCCGTGTTCTCCGAGACCGATTCCGGGTTTGTGTTTCCCGTGAAAATCGCTGCCGCAGCTAATAAGAAGACCGTTTTGTTCCGCTATTTTAAGATAATGGGCGGCCGCCGAGGGCTGGTGGTAAGAGGAAAACACTTCGATACCGTCGATTTTTTCAGCGAGAATAGCGGAAAGTAAAGTGTCGTCACCGCCAAGATTTTGTCCGGGATGGGCGAGTACGGCCATACCGCCCGTCTGATGAACAAGCGCTACGGCCTCAGGCAAAGCAAGGTAACGGACCGGTATATAAGCAGGTTTACCTGCTGAGAAGAAGTCCCAATAAAATCGAACGTTCGGCATATCACTTTTTGTTCCCCCCGGTAAATAAGGACGAAGGATCTCATATTGAGCAGCATTTTCCCGGGCTAAAACAAGGTCCGCAATCAACTCTCCTGTAACAATGCCATTCTCTGCAGCGGCAAATATTTCATCGGGACTGACCGGAATATTCGTAAACTTGGTGAATAATCGTATTTTTTCTTCGGCCAAGCGTTTTTCCTGATCAAGAATATCCTGTTCGATCTCCGTAAACTCTTCCCGGGTATAATCTATTCCGTAACCCAATAGGTGGAAATTCTTTTCCCGGTAGGTACAATCCAATTCAATACCCGCAATTACCTGAAAGTCAGTCGTCATGTCCATTGCTTCACCTACGCTCCGGACTGAATTATGGTCCGTAATGGAAATGATCTCCATGCCCTTCTGTTGGCATTCTCTTATAATTTCCTGGGCACTATATTCCCCATCACTACTAGCTTTCGAATGAATATGCAGATCGATCTTTGACATAAGTAATTCTTTTAATTTCTCTTCATTTCCTGGGCCCCGAACGGTTTTTTCCGGGTAAAATCATTTTTTACCGATACTGTGAAATAGGTATGCATCAAAATAGTGTCGTATAAAAATCGGATCCATCCCTAAAAACATCTTTTTATAAAACAAAAATAGCAATTATTTGTAAGTCAAACAATTGCTATTTTAAATGGAGGTCGGTAGCAGATTTGAACTGCTGTACGCGGTTTTGCAGACCGCTGCCTAACCGCTCGGCCAACCGACCCTATTGCGATTTTGCGTTGCAAAGATAGGGCATTTTTGTTAAATACCAAAAAACGCAACGGATTATTTTTCCAATGTAACACTGGTGCTCCCGATTTTCCCGCCGAGAGGAGGATTGAGTTTCGATACTTTGATTTTAATATAAGAAGCTTCCGGAAATGCCCGGTAGAGAGCGTCGATTATCCGTTGACAAACGTTTTCCAATAAATGGGAATTTTTTTTCATTTCCCCGGAGATAATCTCGTAAGCTGTTTGATAATTAAGAGCGTCCGTAATATTATCGGTAGAAGCCGCCTTTTCACAAGGGTAGTGCAGGCAGGCGTTTACAATGAATTTGTTACCCACCACTTGTTCCGCTTCGAAACAACCATGATAAGCGTAAAATTCCATGCCTTCTATTTCAATGATTCCCTTCATAAATTAATGTCGTAAATTTTGCCGGTTGAGACCGAAAACTGATCCATTCCCGGCAAAGATAAGGGAAAATAGATTCCGGGGAAGCGTATCCCCTATAAATTTTACTTTGAAAAAGAGCAGTAAGCAGAGTATGTTCCCCTTTCCCTATGCGATTAAATATGAAAAGGGCCGGAAATCCGACCCTTAATCATTTACTAACTACTAACCTAAACCATACAAACTTATGAAAAACAATCTTTCTTAAAGACGCTGCAAATGTAAGCCTTCTTTTTATATTTATTCTATCCGTAAAGTTAAAAAATACTAAATATACATCCAAACAATGTTAAAAATTTTAATTAGATGACTTGGTAATAAGATAAATGATAGAAACATACGACACATGTATAAAATATATTGCCGAAAGTATTAAATAGAGTATAGTAAAAAGCCTCATTTTTCTCTCTTCCGGTGATTTAAAATCTTCTGAGAGAAGGTAGAAAAATAATAAATTCCGGGATTTATTTTGATTTTTGTAAAATCTTGAAAAATAATTTGGAGGTAAATAAAAAAGCATTACCTTTGTCTCCGCAATCGTAAGATCGCCCGGGCGCTTAGCTCAGTTGGTTCAGAGCATCTGGTTTACACCCAGAGGGTCGGGGGTTCGAATCCCTCAGCGCCCACGGAAAAGAAGATTTCAAGTCTTCTTTTTTTTGTTTAAAGGAGTCCCTACAATTTTTTCTTTTTTATCTTTCCAACGGATTGTAAGGGACTTTCCATTCTTTAGCTTCCACAAAATGTCCTATTTCACCTTTATACAAGATATAATTGTCTCCCAATAAGGTAGCTTTGGCATCTTCGTGGTACATGCGGACCATTTTCTGCCATTTTTCGAAAGTTATCCTTTTGCCCTTGCGTTTGTATTTCCAAAAGGGGGTTTGTTTTTGGAATATGGTGACGCATTCGAGTGTAAAATCTTCTTCTGCATCCTGGAGTTTTAGGATCAGTCCCGGTACTCCCCTCAATTTCCATACGCAGAGGTGAGCGTATGGGATATCGGTTGCATAGTGTGCGATCCATTCTCTTCCGCGGAATCGGGTGGTAGCTTTATAGCAGAGATGTCCGGCAATTTCTATGGGTTCTTCTTCCTCTAGTTTCCATTGAACGGTAGGGATATCTTCTTCGTAAAAGATAAATCCTTTCTGGGGGTTGGGAATTCTATCTGTAAAATAAAGTTTATCGGTCCGGTAATCGCATAAGATCTCATAGGGCTGGTAGTAGGATGTACGACTGGGAAGGTCGGGCAATTTTTTCGCTTCCCGGTCTAATTCTTCCAATTCTTTTTCGATCCGGGGGTCTGGGGCATTGCGTTGGGTATGACGCATATCCAGATAGGCGGTTGACCGATAGTAAAATCTGGAATATCGGTTTCCTACATCCAGGTAGATGTAATGGTAGTTGTATTCTTTTTTATCGGGATTAGAGCGGTATTTTTGCCGGTATACCACCGAATAGTTTACGGTATCTATTATTGTTTCAGGTTTTAAAATATCGAAAAAATAATGAAAGATACCCAGATCCGCTTGCCACATTCCATGCTTTTTTTGTGCGTGAGCGACCGAGGCATACACGATCAACAGGATCCATAAACTGGTTTTCTTTTTCATAAGAATGATTATTAAAAGGACTTCGTGTAAAGATAGCTGAATGTGGTATTTATCTTTCCAACGGATTGTAAGGGACTTTCCATTCTTTAGCTTCCACAAAATGTCCTATTTCACCTTTATACAAGATATAATTGTCTCCCAATAAGGTAGCTTTGGCATCTTCGTGGTACATGCGGACCATTTTCTGCCATTTTTCGAAAGTTATCCTTTTGCCCTTGCGTTTGTATTTCCAAAAGGGGGTTTGTTTTTGGAATATGGTGACGCATTCGAGTGTAAAATCTTCTTCTGCATCCTGGAGTTTTAGGATCAGTCCCGGTACTCCCCTCAATTTCCATACGCAGAGGTGAGCGTATGGGATATCGGTTGCATAGTGTGCGATCCATTCTCTTCCGCGGAATCGGGTGGTAGCTTTATAGCAGAGATGTCCGGCAATTTCTATGGGTTCTTCTTCCTCTAGTTTCCATTGAACGGTAGGGATATCTTCTTCGTAAAAGATAAATCCTTTCTGGGGGTTGGGAATTCTATCTGTAAAATAAAGTTTATCGGTCCGGTAATCGCATAAGATCTCTTGAGGCTGGTAGTAAATGGGATATGGGGGAATAGCGGGCAGTTTTTCCGCTTCCCGATTTAATTCTTCCAATTCTTTTCCGATCAGAGAATCTGGGGCATTGCGTTGGGTATGACGCATCTCCCCTCTAAGGGCTGCGACGTTGTAAAACTTGGAATATCGCTTTCCTACATCCAGGTAAAAATACTTGTAGCTGTATTCTTTTTTATCCGGGTTAAAACGGTATTTTTGCCGGTATACCACCGAATAATTTACCGTATCTATTCTTGTTTCGGGTTTTAAAATATCGGAAAAATAATCGAAAATACTCAGATCCGCTTGCCACATTCCATGCTTTTTTTGTGCGTGGGCGACTGAGGCATACACGATCAACAGGATCCACAAACTGGTTTTCTTTTTCATAGGAGTGATTATTAAAAGGACGCCGGGTAAAGATTATATGGATGCGGTATCCCGAATACGGTGGTTGCCGGCTCCGGTTTAGGAGAAAGGAAGTTGCTTCAATCCGAAACAACCTCCTTTTCATATCAGCACTCGATCCCTTTTAGTATGTATCCCATCTCAATATATTTGTATCCGGCGATGCGTGCAGCTTCGACCGTGTCTGTGGCTCCTCCGACGGTTCCTTTTTCTGTAAAAGCATCTTGGGAATCATCGGGATTTATATATTCAATTTCGCACTCCATATCTCCTCCTCTTATTTGAGTCATTTGCGCTTTGGTTAGCTGCAGGGCAGCCAGGTTATTCAGCTTTTTCATGGTTTTGGAATATTATAAGTGTGAGTGAACTTTTTTTCCTCTTTTGATTTTCGGCAGAGAATCTTAACTGCCGTATTCCGATATATACCTGGTATGTCGGAAATGATTTTTATTCCGGAATTTTTTTAAATAGTTAGGTTAGAGTAAGAGTAGTATATTCTTTTTTTCTTTAGGGGATTTTGTTGGGGAAGCTTACCAGGCTTCTCCAACAAAAACATCTTATGTGAAAATAAGGTTCACCATAAGATAGATCGTTTTTTTTTCTATAGTTAGTAAATATATCTTCTCATATCTACAAAATTATAACATATAAAAATAAAAAACAAGAATATGGCTAACATTATTTAATAATAATAGCTTATTTTGTGATGTAAGATGTATATAAGCGAAATGAAATAGGTATTTTTAAATCTTATTCTTTATCTTTCCAAAGGGTTATAGGGAATAGTCCACTCTGCTGTCAAGTCTGTGGATTTTTTGGTTTGGGGGTTATATATCTTGAATATTTTCGTTCCGCCTGCCGAAAGTACTTCCAGCGGGGTGGTATGGACACGGCGTTCAAACCGTCGCCAGTTCTCTTTGGAAATGGATTTGCTATGCCATTTATAGAAGCGGATCGGTTGGGATCTGCTGCTTAATCCCTCGCAGACGAATTCGTATTCGCCCCGGCTATCTTCTGCTTTCAGGATGAGTCCCGGAAGTCCCGCTAATTTCCACGGGCCGTAATTCAAAGGAATTGCTGGGGTATAGTAAACTTTCCATAAGCGTCCCGCGTAATGAGTCCAGGCAAGGTTGCAGGCATAGCCGCACACAGAATCTATTTCCTCTCCGTGTTCCCATTGAAGCGTAGGAATAGGTTCGCGGTAATACCTGGAAGCTTCGTCTTCATAAGGCATTCGGTGAACAGTAGTGATGGTCCGTTTCGAAAGGTCGAAGATCATGTCCCAATCAATGTATACTATTCCGTCGATACCGTATCCCTCATTCCTAACTGTATTTCCTTTTTCGAACTCGGTATAGGACAAATCGTCTAAATAGGTGCGTTGCGAATAGAATTTGGCATATTTTTCCCCTATTTGCAGAATCATTTGATCGGTCAGTTTTTCCAGTTTAGCCGTATCTAGGATAAAGTTCATCCGGTAAGTAACACTCAGGAGTGTCTGATCCACTTCTTTGTATTTATCCATTCGTTGGCTGCCGTACCATAGGCTGCCCATCTCTCCTTTTTCTAAAAGGACAATTTCTTTAGCTTGTCCTTTTCCTTCGGTACAAAGCAAGAGAAATATCAATAAAAATAACCACTGTATCCGGTCCATAGCTTCGGATAAAAATCTATTTTAAAAAATGTCATCGGTAAAAATAGAAAATGAAGAATTGAAAACAAAATTTTAAAAGTATAATTTATATAAAATCCCTATCTTGCGGTTGTAAATTTCAATTTACCGGATCGACCGTTTTTTCCTCTTGAAATAAGAAAAATTTCCTATCTTGTCGGTTGATCCTGTAAGTGTTAAAGTATAGTATTATGAATGGGAATCGGATAATGAAATTTCTCTTTCATTTTACCGGAATATTACTGTTTTTTTTACCGATAGTTTCTTCGGAGGCTCAGGTTTACGATGCCGGTCGGTTAAGATTGACGGCCGATATTTGGGGTGAGGTTTATCTCTTTCATCCTGACGTTATTCGGGCGGATAAAAAAGTTCAATGGGAACAGGCATTGGTATCTTTTTTACCTTTCATTAAAGAAAAAATCCCTGAAGATCAGTTTATGCAGCTGATCAATAAGCGATTATTAGGGATATTAAACGACCGTTTTACACGGGTGCAACCAAGAGGAGAAAAAATACCGGTTCAGTGTCTGCTTCCAAGTTGTAAAGAATTTGATTATATTCGGTTTGATGAGTCTCAATTGTCGGATATCGGTTATTTGAAAGTCGTCGATACGCTTATTACCGATCGTAATTCTCTAAGGCCTCTTTTTGTGGATGTTCGTATTGGTAGTCAGCTTCATACAGATTATCATATCCGCACTTTTTTTGACTATTTTATTTCTTGGTTTTTGACGGAACCGGTTGCGTTAAGTCAACGGGTTTCCCGGGAACATTTTGGGTGGGACGAATGGAACGACTGGTGGTTTTACGAACAACGGTGGAAAATCTGTGAAACGGACCGGCAACAGGCTGGCGGGAATATACTGCAACCGTTTCATGCCTATAAGGAAGAATTGAGCCCTTTCTTGCCAGACTTCGATTTTACGGATTTTGTACCCTTGAAACGCCCTATTTATCTCATTACCAATAATTCTTTCCTTTCCTATTATAAAAATTTAATCGGCAACCTTGCCGCACAAAAATCCGGCGTATATGTGATTCAGGAAGATTCGGGTCTTGTGTTTACTCCTGCTAACTCGGGATTGATCGGTTATCCTCTATCTCCTACTTATGATTTTATATTGAATACCTCGTTTTATGTAACGAACGGGCAATTGATGATGCCGTTTTACCGGGAATATGATAAGATTGACCGTGTGGTTCTGGAGAAGAGTTTGCTGGTAGATTTCAGTCCGGATAAATCTGTCCCGATGTCTTTAGCTATTTTTCCCAAAAGATATGAAAGTGCCTCTCCGACCTTATCGGTCGAGGAAAAAATGCTGGGTCTTATGAAGATCCGAACCGTTCTCAAATACTTTTACCGGGATAATAGTCTGTATGCCGGGTATCTGGAAGAAGCATTTGATAAATATGTGCGCCTGGCTCAGGCGACGCTTACCGATCAGGCTTATTACGAATTGATTCAGGAAATGCTGGCTCCTTTGAACGATTCGCACATTTCTGTATTTCATCCTTCCCTCGTGGATTTTTCTGCTATGTATGTCGCTCCGGTTACCTTCGAATGGATAGAAAACCGTATGGTCGTTACGGGAGTGGGTGAGGGCATTACGGAATGTCGTCCGGGAGACGTAATTTCCGCTGTAGATGGTACGCCTGTTGCAGGCTTGTTGGAAGCGGGGCGGAAGCGGATTTCGCATAGTAACCGGCAGGGACTTTTAGCTACCGTTATCCATCCCGGCAATTTCGCAGGAGAAAAGGGCTCGCCTATCCTTTTGAATATTGACGGGAAAAAAATAATTTTATCCCGGAGCGTTTCCATCTGGGAGTTGGCTACTTCGTGTGGGAAGAAGGAGTCGGGGATTTACGAGGGAAATATCGGCTATCTTAATCTTTCATTCAATTATACTGCGGCGGATATACAGGCTGAGTTGAAAAAAATGTATGCTACCCGGGGGCTGATTATCGATCTCCGCTCTTCCTATCCTACTTATGATTTCGATAAATTCCTCCGGATGCTGTGTTTGCAACCGGTTGTTACCCGGATCTCAGAGGTTCCGGTAGTTTCTGCCGGGGGAGACGAGGGGATATGTGTGCAAAAAAATCGCTGTTCGCCTGAACCCGGTTTTACTTATAAAGGAAAGATTGCTGTATTGATCGATAAAACGATGGTCAGTCGGCCGGAAGATATTGCGATTGCTTTATCGGCTTTCCCCCAGGTAATTTTTATCGGTGAGCAAACTCAGGGTACGGATGGGGAGGTCGCTAAAATTCATCTGCCGGGAAACGGTGAGATCTCGTTTACGGGCCAACGGATTAAATTTGGAAACGGCAAAGATTTCCAGAGAATAGGTATTTTGCCGGACATTCCGGTAGAGAAGACTATCCGGGGAGCGAAGCAGTGCCGGGATGAAATTCTGGAGCGGGCTTTCAGCTATATGGGCTCGAAATGAGACGTATCTTTATGCTTCTCCGTTCAGTTCCGGAAATCACCTGTCGATGCCCCTGCTGGACGGTGCAGGGGATGTGTAGGGAGAGACGAACGGAACATAGGCTGATAAGCAGGGGAAGGTTCTGCTAAAACGTATTCATAGAAAATGTCCCCAGGGGGTAAATTTTGCATAAAGCCGGTTTTCTTTGGCGGAGGAGTTCGGTCTTCGTTTTCAAGCCATGGACGGCAGCTTGCGGAGGGAGAAAGTTAGAATTCCCACCCTTTGAGGCGGAGTTTTTTTTGGCTGAGAGCGGTGAATCCGGGGTTTTCCCGGCATAAAATTTTCCCTGGGGAAAAGGAAGGACAAGCAGGAAGGGTGTCTAAAACCCCGTTCAGACCGGTGGTCAGACGATTGTAATTACAATTGATGTAACGAAGCGAAGAACAGGGGGAGATGCGGATATTTTCCAATACGCAACGTTCGCATTCCACACTCACCAGTTCCGGACAATGGCGCAGGTCCAGGTTCCGGAGCGGATTATTGCCGCAACGTAAAAAATGCAGGAGCGGAGCTGCACTTATATGAAGGGAAGTAAGTTTGTTGTATGAGCAATCCAGGGCGGTGAGTTGGGGGCAGTCTGTGAGGGTAAGAGAAGTGCAAAAAACGTGGTCGAGGACAAGGCTTTTCAGTTTAGCGGCAAAGATGTATACGGAATAAATGCCGGGTAGCTTATAAATATGCTGTCCGTGATTGTAATAACAGCGGTCTCCCCAGACATACAACAACCATTCCGCATGGGCTTCGATGTTCACTTCTTTTTCTTTTTCGATTTCGATGGTAAGATGTAAAAGGTCCAGGTTTTCGGGTAAAGGGGAGGTAAATTCTAAACATTTTGAATCAGTTGTCGTAAACATATAAACGTGTGGCTTTTGATTTCTTTGTTTTAAAGGTATCGCCAAACACCCGTTTCTCAAATACTTTCAACAAGCCACACGTAGGAAACGTGTGAACATTGCTGACCTTGAGAAACTAGTTGGATAAATGGCGATTTTTTAAAACAAGAGTCAGTTCTTATTCACAATAAAAAATAGTATCGTCTTACATATTACGTAGATGTTATATCTGTCTGTATATTTTTTGTCATATCTATGAACGTTTCCTCTTCATCACATAGAAATTAATCACAGTATCTTATAAAATATGTTAATAAAATGATAGACGTATATTTTATAAAAGCAAATATAGAAAAAAGGTTTGGATTGGCAATATGATAAATTAAGACACTTCCGGAAATTAGTCCGAAGGGAGGCTGAATTTTAGGCTTCAGCCGGGTCTTATCGCTTCATTTCCGGAAAGATAGATCGAAAAAAGTAAAGGATAAAGGAGAGTGAAATTAATAAGAAGGAGTCTTTTATTTCTTTTTCACCCATACGGCTAATTTTCCGCCGGAAACGAAAAATTTTCCCTTCCCTTGTTCGTCTAGCGTTACTTCTTCTTTCCGGCTTCCGGTGATTTCGTGCCAGATTTCTCCCGCATGGTTTTCCCCCGGATTCATGATTTTATCTCCGTCTTCTCCGTTGGAAATGAGCAAGGCCAGTCCGGAACCGGGATGTTCCGGATCGCCGGTGCGGACGAATCCGACGGTATTGGGATGGTCGAAATAGTTTCGTTGATCTCCGAAGGCGTATACCTTACGGGTTTGCGTCAGGATATCGAGGAGGACCCGGTGGGGGGATTTTTTCCCGTTGACCCCGTAATAATCTCCGTAAAAAATGCAGGGATACCCTTCTTTCATCAGGAGAATAATTCCGTACGCCAGGGGTTTGAACCAATCTTTGACCTGGGATTCGAGGGCACTGTTTTTTTGTGAATCGTGATTGTCTACGAAAGTGACGGCCAATCCGGGGTGGTTGACGACCAGCGTGCCTTTCAGCAAATTCCGCAAATCGTAGTCGCGTCCTTGGCTGGAAGCTTCGAACATATTATAATGCAGGGGGACATCGAATAAATCGGCTTCGTATTCTACGTGGGCCAGGTAATCGTTCAACGATTCTTCATCGTTTTTCCAGTATTCTCCCACCGCATAGAAATTCTCCCCTTTTTCTTTTCTGACGGCTTCCAGGAAATGTTTGATAAACTGGTTATTGATGTGTTTTATGGCATCCAGGCGCATGCCGTCCAGTTGAAGTTGGTTGCTCACCCATATCCCCCATTTTTTCATTTCCTCCACCACTTCGGGACAGTCGAAATCGATATTGGCGAACATGAGGTAATCGTAATTTCCGTTTTCTCCGTCTACATTCGGGCTCCAGGATTTTCCCTCCCCTACGATTTCATAGATGGCTTTTTTCCCGTTGGCCTGGTTGTAATCCGTTCCGCTAAAGTGGTACCAATGCCATTTAAAGTCGGAATATGTATTGTTTCTTCCGGGGAAATTAAAGCCGGTCCAGCCTTCTATTTCATAAGGTTCGGTCAGCTCTTCTTCCCTTTGTTCGGGATTGACTTCTTTTGCCAGAAATTTTTCGGTATAGTCGGCTCCGGCTTTATGATTCATTACGGCATCGAGGTAAACGCTGATTTGCTGTTTATGTAATTCTTCGATGGCGTCGAGCAATTCCTGACGAGTGCCGTATTTGGTTCGGACGGTTTCTTTCTGATCGAATTCTCCCAGATCGTAGAGGTCGTAAGCGCTGTATCCCTGGTCGGATTGCTGGGTCGCTTTATAGGCAGGAGGAATCCAGACGGAAGTGACTCCGATTTCGTGCAAATGTGCCGCTTCTTTTTTCAACCGGTTCCAATGTTGGCCGTCATTGGGGACATTCCATTCAAAGAATTGAATCATGATACCGTTTTTCATAATTATTTCTTTTTATTTTCGGTTTTCTGTTAAAACGTTATTACGGAGAATAAGTTTAAGGTGAGCGGGGTTAAATAAGGTAAGAAAATTAATTCCCAGAGGCATGAAACGTTATATACGGGAACGCATGAATGAAAAAGCCCATGGAAAAACAGTATGGGTGGAAAGAAGTGGTCGCAGGGGAGGTAGGTGAACACCTCCGCTAAGCTCCCCCTATACGGAACGGACCGGAAAAATGTATTATCTTTGTCCGGTTAATTCATGAATATGGGGAATCAAATTACAATGTATACGGACGGGGCGGCCAGTGGAAATCCAGGTCCGGGAGGTTTCGGAGTGGTTTTAATAGCCGGACCTTACCGGAAGGAACTGATGGGCGGTTTCCGTTTGACCACCAATAACCGTATGGAATTACTGGCAGTCATTGTCGGGCTGGAAGCACTGAAGCATGAAGGCGAACAGGTAACGATTTATTCGGATTCCCGCTATGTGGTGGATGCTGTCGCCAAAGGGTGGGTTTTCGGATGGGAAAAAACAGGATTTAATAAGAAAAAAAATCCGGATTTATGGAAACGATTTCTGATGGTGTACCGAAAACACCAGATAAAATTCGTATGGGTGAAAGGACATGCCGAAATACCGGAGAACGAAAGATGCGATCAGTTGGCAGTGCAAGCTTATCAACGTTCTGATTTACAGATTGATTACTTTTATGAAGCAGAGCGTAAGAATGAGTTCTGATTTTTTACTTAAAGGACTAAAATTATTTCATTTTTTAGCTTTGTTAAAAATTTAATTATGTATTTTTGCAACGAATTTTAAACTCCCAATCATAATGAAAAAGATATTAATCGTCGGTGCTGGCGGACAAATCGGTTCGGAACTTGTTCCCCACCTCAGGTCGCTTTACGGTAGCAGTAACGTTGTTGCTGCGGATATCAGTGTGGACAAATGCAGACATTTGGCTGAAGACGGTCCTTTCGAAGAATTGAACGTACTTGATAAGGATAAATATGTAAATATTGTCCGGAAATACGGAATCGATACCATTTTCAATCTGGTAGCCTTATTATCGGCGACGGGTGAAAAAAATCCGCAATTGGCCTGGGATGTCAACATAGGAGCCCTGACCAATTCGTTGAATATCGCTAAGGATAATAATTGTGCTGTATTTACACCCAGTTCCATCGGGGCATTCGGTAAGGATACGCCGAAAGATAAAACGCCTCAGGATACTTTACAGCGGTCGAATACCACGATTTACGGCGTATGTAAGGTGACGGGGGAATTGTTGAGCGATTATTATTTCAATCGTTTCGGAGTAGATACCCGGAGCGTACGTTTCCCGGGATTGATTTCGTATGTGACCTTACCCGGAGGAGGTACGACGGATTATGCGGTTGAAATCTATTACGATGCTATCCGGAAGAGTTCTTTTACTTGTAATATCAAGGCCGGAACCTTTATGGATATGATGTATATGCCGGATGCTTTGCGGGCGGTGGTGGAACTGATGGAAGCCGATCCTGCCAAGCTGAAGCACAGAAACAGTTTCAATATTGCGGCTATGAGTTTCGACCCGGAGCAGATTGCGGCTGAAATTCGGAAACATATCCCGGCTTTTAAAATGGATTATCAGATCGATCCGGTGAAGCAGGCCATAGCCGACAGCTGGCCCAACAGTATGGACGATTCTTGTGCTCATGAGGAATGGGGGTGGAAAGCGGAATACAATCTCCAGAATATGACGACGGATATGCTGGTG
The DNA here is from genome assembly GCA_905216195.1 of uncultured bacterium. GTDB lineage: Bacteria > Bacteroidota > Bacteroidia > Bacteroidales > Marinifilaceae > Culturomica. The sequence continues at coordinate 73,982 of CAJMSX010000004.1, read as the reverse complement.
AAGGTGAAAGAAAAATTCGATGCGGGATTGGTAAAATAATACCTGGGAAAGCGGCTGGAACAGCCGCTTTTTTTATTGCTCTTCTTTTCCGGAGAGAGGGGACTTTCGGCGGTAAATTTTAAAATCGGTTGGTTTATAAAAGAGAAAGGCCGGATCCAGCTTATTTTTTTTCTTCTTTTTGGAATACTCTGTTTTATAATCCTTAAATTTAGGGCATTTTAATTCAGGATTTATGTCGAAAAATAAAAAAAAGGGAGAGGCTCTGATGCCTAAGCCCGAATTAAGGAAGCGTTTGGAGGAATTGTTTACGAAACATCCCGGACTGTGTTACAATTACAAGCAGGCTGCCAAACAGCTGGAAGTAAAAAATATGGAAGCCAAGCGGCTGATTGTGGAGGCATTGGAGGAGATGGCGGAAGCGGGTATCTTGGCCCGGGAATCCAGGGGACGTTACAAAAGTAAATCCGTCGGTTCTTATATTACGGGTACCGTGGATTTGACGGCTAAAGGAGCGGCTTATATTTTTTCAGACGAATGTGAGGAAGATGTGTTCGTGGCTTTTTCCAACTTAAAGCATGCACTGAACGGGGACAAGGTAAAAGTATTGGTATATGCCAGACGTAAATCTCAGCGTCCCGAAGGGGAAGTGGTAGAGATACTCGAAAGAAAGAAAAGTACGTTTGTCGGAATTATTCAGCGTTCGGAAAATTACGCTTTTCTGATACCGGGGGGAAAGGAATTGCCTTATGACGTATTTGTTCCGCTGAGTCATCTGGGCGGAGCGAAGAACGGGGATAAGGTCGTGGTGCAGATTACGGAATGGCCGGAGAACCAGAAAAATCCTGTAGGAACAGTCGTGCAGGTATTGGGACAGCCGGGCGATAACGATACGGAAATGAATGCCATTATGGCGGAGTATGAATTACCGGTCGCCTTTGCGCCTAAAGTATTGAAAGCGGCTGAAAAAATTCCTATGGAATTGCCGGCGGAAGAAGTTGCCAAGCGGCGTGATTTCCGGCAGACGGTGACGTTTACGATTGATCCTAAAGATGCGAAGGATTTCGATGATGCATTGTCGTTGAGGGAATTGGGGAACGGTCTGTACGAAATAGGGGTGCATATTGCCGATGTGAGTTATTACGTAGCTTCCGATTCGGTTCTCGATAGGGAAGCCTACAACCGGGCGACTTCCGTTTACCTGGTAGATCGCACCGTTCCCATGTTGCCTGAAAAATTGTCGAACGGCGTATGTTCTTTACGTCCGGATGAGGATAAACTGTGTTTCTCTGCTGTGTTCCACCTGGACGAACAGGCCCGGGTTACAGACCAATGGTTCGGTAAAACGGTGATTCGTTCCAATCGTCGTTATACCTATGAAGAAGCTCAGGCGATTATTGAAGGGAGTGATGGGGATTACCGGAAAGAAATCTTAATTATGAATGAGCTGGCCCAAAAGTTACGGGCCGAACGTTTTAAAAACGGGGCGATCGATTTCGACCGGGTAGAAGTAAAATTCGATTTGGATGAGAAAGGGAAACCGCTGGGGGTTTACTTCAAACAGTCGAAGGAAGCGAATAAACTGATCGAAGAGTTTATGTTGCTGGCGAATAAGAAAGTGGCCGAACGGGTAGGGAAGGTGAAAAACACCCGGAAAGCCAAGACGTTCGTTTACCGGGTGCACGATAAGCCCACTGAAGATAAATTGGCGGAATTCAATAAGTTTATCTCTAAATTCGGATACGGACTGAAACTCAATAGTCGCAAGACCCTTACTTCTTCCATGAATAAGCTGATGCAGGAGGTAAAAGACCGTCCGGAACAAAATATGATCGAAACGCTGGCGGTGCGTACCATGGCTAAAGCGGTATATTCTACGGTCAATATCGGCCATTACGGCTTGGCATTCGATTATTATACGCATTTTACCTCTCCTATCCGCCGGTATCCGGATGTGATGGTGCACCGTTTGTTGCAGCGGTATCTGGACGGAGGGCGTTCGGTAAATCAGGAAAAATATGAGGAATGGTGTAAACATTCTTCGGATATGGAGCAACTGGCTGCTAATGCGGAACGGGCATCCATAAAGTATAAGCAGGTGGAGTTTATGGCCGATAAGATCGGACAGGAATTCGAAGGGACGATTTCGGGTGTAACCCAGTGGGGATTTTATGTGGAACTGGATGAGTCCAAATGTGAAGGATTGGTATCCGTACATGAATTGGAAGACGATTATTACGAGTTCGACGATAAAAATTATTGTATTGTCGGAAGGCATCATGGGAAACGCTATCAGTTGGGAGATCAGGTTACCGTAAAAGTGGCCAAGGCCAATCTGGTGGCCCGGCAACTCGATTTTGTGCTACCCGGTGTTCATAAGCCGGAAAAGTCTGGAAGAGCGGCTCAGGAAGAGAAACGGAATAAAAAAAGTAGTGGGAAAGGGAAGAGGGGGAAATTTAGATTTTAAGGCAGGTCCGTTAGGCAAGAAGTGTAAAAGGTAAAGATACGAAACGTGTGCTATGATTAGTTTTTTGGTAGGAATCACCTTATTAATAGCCGGGTATTTTGTATATGGAAAGGTGGTCGCCCGTTTTTTCGGTGCGTCTTCTGCGATAGTTACGCCGGCTAAGCGAATGGCGGACGGAGTGGATTATCACGAATTGAAACCCTGGCGGGTGTTTGTCATTCAGTTTTTGAACATCGCGGGTCTGGGGCCGATTTTTGGAGCTATCCTCGGGGCTGCCTACGGCCCGGCAGCTTATCTTTGGATTGTGGTCGGCTGTATTTTCATGGGTGCTGCTCACGATTATTTTTCGGGAATGTTGTCGTTGAGGTTGGACGGGATGAGTTTACCGGATATTGTGGGGAAATACCTGGGTAAGTCCATGCGCCGTTTCCTGGTCTTTTTTGCCGGGTTTTTGCTTTTGGCCGTAGGGGTAGCTTTTGTGAACGGTCCCGCCGATTTATTGGCCCAGCTTACCGGAATAAAAATGGTCTGGTGGTTGTATATTATTTTTGCTTATTATATTTTAGCGACGCTTTTGCCGATTGATAAGATTATCGGAAGGATTTATCCTTTTATGGGCGGGGCTTTGATATTTATGGCTTTGGGAGTCGGTGGAATGCTGCTGGTGAAAGGATTTTCGGGGGAGTTAACTTTAACGGAACTGACGTTTGATACTTTGCGGAACCTGCACGATGATCCCTCCCGGAATATCTTGTACCCGATGTTGTTCATTGTCATTTCCTGCGGTGCGATTTCCGGTTTCCATGCTACCCAATCGCCGATGATGGCCCGTTGTATGACGGATGAGAAATACGGCCGTCCGGTGTTTTACGGGGCGATGATTGCCGAGGGCATTGTAGCGATGATTTGGGCATCGGCGGCGATGGCTTATTTCGGAGGGCCTGAAGGCTTGAATGCGGCAGCCGCCGGCGGTAGTACGCCGGCAGTGATTGTAAATGCCATTTGTAAATCCTGGTTGGGAAAACTGGGGGCGGTGATCGCGATAATCGGAGTAGTGGTGTGTCCCATTACTTCGGGAGATACAGCTTTTCGGAGTATGAGGCTGACTTTAGCGGATGCCTTGCATTTTACGCAGAAACCGGTTCGGAACCGGTTGTGGATTTCCCTTCCGATTTTTGTGTTCGCCTATGTATTGAGTCAATTTGATTTTTCCACTTTGTGGAAATACGTCGGGATAGGGAATCAGGTTTTGGCAACGATTACGTTGTGGACCGGAGCCGTTTATCTGGTCAGCCGGAAGAAATTTCACTGGATGTTGTCGTTGCCGGCTATGTTTCTGACGGCGGTGTGTGCGACCTATTTCCTGATTGCTCCTTATAAGGCGGGAGGATTGAATCTGGATCACGGATTCGGTTATGTGGCTGGCAGTGTGGCTGCGGTTTTGGTGATGGTATATTTTTTGATAAAAAGTAATAAGAATAAGGAACGTATTCGTTGAAAGGGAGTTATGAAAAAGAAACAACAGGTTATTTTCTCTTCGGTATTGGGAATAATATTGTTAGCGGTGATTTTTATGCCGAAGGAACGGAAGGAGGCAGAGTCTTTGGACGAGGTGGATGTAACGGATTCGGTGGAGGTTCAGGAGATTGTCTATAAATACGGTATTCCGCTGAATGATTATGATGTGGATTACGGGGTGGTAAAACGAAATCAGAGTCTTTCCACCTTGTTGACCACTCATGGATTGTCCGGGCGACAAGTGCATGAACTGGCCGAACGCTCGAAAGGCGTATTCGATGTGCGGAAAATTCGCGGCGGCCAGTCCTATGCTTTTTTTTCGACAAAAGACAGTTTGGCGAAACCCGAATTTTTCGTTTACGAAGCCGATCCCCGTTCGTATGTGGTTTTTGATCTGAGGGGGGATTACCAGGTAACGGTAGGGAAGTTTCCCGTCGAGTGGAAACCGAAAGAAATCAAAGGAAACGTATCCTCTTCTTTATGGAATGCGATGGTGAGCTATGATACCGATCCTTTGCTGGCTGTAGAACTCTCCAGAATATTCGGTTGGACGATCGATTTTTTCGGCTTGCAGAAACAGGATGAATTCCGGGTGATTTACGAGCAGGAATATGTAGAAGAACAGCCTCTTTCGAATTTCCGGATAGTGGGAGCCTCGTTTTATCATGCGGACAGTACTTATTATGCCATCCCTTTTCTTCAAGGCGGGAATATGCTTTATTTCAATGAACTCGGGAAAAGCCTGGAAGGGGCTTTTCTGAAGGCTCCTTTGGATTTTTTCAGAATTTCCTCCCGTTTCACGAATAGCCGTTTCCACCCGGTACTGAAACGTTACAGGGCGCACCACGGAGTCGATTATGCTGCGCCTGTGGGTACGCCGGTGTATGCCATCGGAGCGGGAACTGTGATTGCCAAAGGCTTTCAGGCCAACGGAGGAGGGAATTATTTGAAAATAAAGCATAACGGAACTTATACGACTTCTTATATGCATTTGTCCCGTTTTGAAAAAGGAATAAAGGTCGGGAAAAAGGTCGCTCAAAAGGAAGTGATCGGCTATGTCGGCAGTACGGGTATGTCTACAGGTCCTCATTTGGATTTCCGGGTATTCGAGAACGGACGTCCGGTAAATCCGCTGACGATAAAATCCCAGCCGAAAGAACCGGTAAAACCGGAGAACCTGCCTCGGTTTACCGTATTGCGCGATTCGATCGTAGAACGTTTACAAAGGCTTTGAGCCGGACATTCCGTATCGGGTCGTGTGTTTCCGTTTACCGGAAAAGAAAGTATCTCAGGTGGTGTGTGGGGGTGTCCTTTTGATTGGCGGACGGGAACAGCAGTTCTGCCGGTCTGTTTTGTTCTGAGAAAAAAACGGGAAGTAAGGAGTTTTTCGCATCGGTGAATTTTATACGAGGCGGTGTAATTGAAGAGAACGGTTAAAAAAGTTTTACCTTTGCGGTATCGGTTTACCGGAAGTTAGGGAGGCTGCATAAACGAGAGAGCATGAAATTTTATTTTCAGTTGTTTTGGGCTTTTTTTAAAATCGGTGTATTCACCTTCGGAGGGGGATATGCCATGATCCCTTTGATACAACGGGAAGTGGTCAACCGGAAAAAGTGGCTGGCGGAAGGTGAATTTATGGATATGCTGGCCATTGCCCAGTCGGTGCCCGGTCCCATTTCTCTAAATACGGCCGTATTCGTAGGGAATAAGCTCGGGGGAAACAAGGGAACGGTGGTAACCAGCCTGGGTATTATTCTTCCTTCTTTTGTAGTCATTTTGCTGATCGCTCTGGTGTTTACGGAATTTAAGGACAATCCGGGGGTAGAGCGTGTTTTTAAAGGGATACGGCCGGCAGTAGTCGCTTTAATTGCGGCTCCTTTGTGGAAAATGGGAAAATCTGCCGGAATTACCTGGAAAACGTTATGGATACCGGTAGGAGCCACCCTGCTTATCTGGTGGTTGGGATTTTCTCCGGTCTATGTGGTGATGATAGCCATAGGCGGGGGTATCGGATATTATGTGTATAAACTGAAAAGATCAGGAGGAAAGTGATGGACGAATGGAATTTATACCTGAGCCTGTTTTTGGTTTTTTTAAAAATCGGGCTTTTCGGATTCGGAGGAGGCTATGCTATGCTCTCCTTGATCCAACATGAGGTGGTGGAGGTGCATCATTGGATAGGGGTGTCGGATTTTACGGACATTGTGGCTATTTCTCAGACGACACCCGGTCCGATAGCTTTCAATACGGCTACCTATATCGGGTATACGGCTACCGGCAGCGTCTGGGGTTCAGCGATTTGCACTTTAGCCGTGAGTCTGCCGTCCGTGATTCTGATGACGTTGGTATGCCGCTTTTTTTTCATTTTTCGTAACAACGCCTATGTAAATGCGGCTCTCCTGGGGTTGAAGCCTGCCGTTATCGGACTGATTGCCGCTGCGGCCCTCTTGCTGATGAATGAACGCAATTTCGTCGATTATAAAAGCTGGATAATTTTCCTACTGGTTTTCGGCGCTTCTTTGAAAAAAGCCGATCCGATACTGCTGATTGTGCTTTCAGGGCTTGCCGGTTATTTCTTGTATTAGTGCCATATCGGTTCGGTTTTAATTTTCTTCCGGATCGGTAAGATCGGGATCCTGGAGCAATAGTTCGGTTTCGGCTGCAGGCAGGGATTCCACGTTGCGCAAATGGCGTTGAATGGCGCGGGTGCGTCTGCCCATGACTTCCTCGATCTGGTTGTTTGCCGTTTGTATGTTTTTCTGGGCTTTATCCAACAAACCGCCGAACTTGTCGAATTCCGTTTTAACGGCTCCTAAAATTTTCCATACTTCGCTGCTTCTTTTTTGAATGGCCAGGGTGCGGAATCCCATTTGCAGACTGTTCAGAATAGCAGCCAGGGTAGTAGGACCGGTCACAATGATCTTATATTCCCGTTGCAGTTGTTCCAGCAGGCTGGCCCGCCTCACCACCTCTCCGTAAATGGCTTCGAAGGGGAGGAACATGATTCCGAAATCGGTTGTATAGGGCGGGTCCAGGTATTTTTCCCGGATATCTTTCGCCATACTTTTGATGGTTTGTTCGATATTCCGCGAAGCCGTTTCGATCTCCGGCGTATTGCCGGAATCATAAGCGGAAAGGAGCTGTTCATAAGCGTCTTTGGGAAATTTAGCGTCCACCGGGAGATAAACACAACCACCGTTATCGTCCTTACCGGGCAGTTTGATCGCGAATTCGACCAGTGCATCGGAGCCTTTCCGGGTCTTGACGTTGGCCTCATACTGTTCGGGAGCCAGGATTTGTTCGAGCAGCATTTCGAGTTGTACTTCTCCGATGCATCCCCGCATTTTGACGTTACTCAGCACTTTTTTCAGGCCTCCGACGTCCTGAGCCAGGTTTTGCATTTCCCCCAGTCCTTTCTGTACGTGCTCCAATTGTTTACTGACGAGTTCAAAAGATTGCCCGATGCGTTCGTTCAGGGTCTTTTGCAGTTTTTCGTCCACAGTGTTCCGCATTTCATCCAGGCGTTTTTCCGTAGAATGCAGCAATTCGCTTTGTTTTTTGTCCAGTTCCCCGAATTTTTCACGTTGTAATTCATTGAAGGAGCGGATGTTTTCCGTAAATATTTTCCGGAATTCGGCAAAAGAAGATTCCAGCGTCTGATGTACGGTTTCCAGGGCATGCAGATTGTGCTCGGTGAGGGTTTTCAGGCCTGCTGTATTTTCATTCCGGAATTCTCCCAGCGATTTTCCCATTTCTTCCCGGTTTTCCCGGGCGGTCCGGGCGTAATTTTCCAGCAGGTAACGGCATTCTTCCCGAAGGGCTTTTTCGAGTCGGTCGATTCCTTCCCGGACCGAAGCGAAGGATTCGGAAGGAACTTCTTTTTTACCACGGAGGAAAAGAATAAGAATAAGGACGTTGAGAACGATGAGAAGAATCAGCATTATTTGAATCATGGGACGGATATTAGGGTTTTTCTTTGTTCACTCGGTTCGCCAGTTGTCCGCAGGCGGCATCTATGTCCTTTCCTTTGCTGCGCCGGATATTGACAATCATATTCCGGCTTTCCAGGAGCCGGATAAAAACATCGCGTTGTTTTTCCGGACTACGTCTGAATGCTGTACCTTCGACCGGATTGAATTCGATTATGTTGATTTTTACCGGGAATTGCCGGCAATAAGCGGCCAAAGCTTTGGCATCTTCCAGGGAATCGTTTATTCCGTTCAGCAACAGGTATTCGAAGGTAGGACGGGTGCCCGTTTTGGATACGAAATATTTCAGGCTTTCAGCCAGGGCAGTCAGGGAATGGAGGCGATTGACCGGCATGAGCTGACTGCGTACTTCATTCCGGGCGGAATGCAGGGAAACGGCTAAATTGAACCGGACCTCATCATCGGCCAATTGCCTTATTTTTTCCGGAATTCCGGCGGTAGAAACCGTAATCCGATAGGGAGACATCCCTCCTTCGTCCTCCGCTGTCAGGTGACGGATGGCCTGCATGACGTTTTCGTAATTCAGCAGAGGTTCTCCCATGCCCATGAATACAATATTGGATAAAGCCGACCCCCGTTTTTCCGCTTCCTGGCGGGCCGCCGTGACCTGGTCGAAGATTTCTCCCGGATTCAGATTACGTTTAAAACCCAGGCTTCCGGTGGCGCAGAAACGGCATCCCAACTGACATCCCGCCTGAGAAGATACGCAAACGGTGTATTTATCGCTACCGGGAATGAGTACACTTTCCACCGATAGTCCGTCGGGCAGTTTCCAGGCAATTTTGGTCGTCCCGTCCTCCGCCTTCTGAATCCGGTCGGTTGTCAGCGTATCGAAAATAAAATTTTTATCCAAAGCCTCCCGTATATTTTTGGAAAGATTGGTCATTTCTCCGAAACTATGTACTCCTTTTTGCCAGATCCATTGGCGTATTTGTTTGGCCCGGAACGCCTTCTCTCCGTTTTCGCATAAAAAAAGGGAGATTTCTTCCGGGGAACAATTTCTGATGTTTTTCTTTTCCACTTTTCCGATTGGTTTTCCGTACAAAAATAGGAAAAATGAAATAGAGTCGGACAGGGTCGGTCAGGTTTCTGTTTTTTCCGGTTCATATTTTTCTATCCGGTTTGTTTTTCAAGGAGAGATTATCCGTTCCTATAACAGAAAAAGTGAAGGTTTAATTCTTTTTAATACGATTTAATTATATATTTGCATTTATATTCTCTTTAAAGTAACAGTTTTATATAAATAATTGCAAATAAGAAAAGATGAAAAAAGTATTAATCATTGTAATGGCATTGCTTTCGTTTACCGCCGTTCGGGCAGACGAAGGAATGTGGTTGTTGTCCTTATTGAAGCAACAGAATATCGAGGAAATGCAGAAAATGGGTTTCAAACTGACGGCGGAAGATATATACTCGGTCAATAAGCCCGGGATAAAAGACGCTATCGTGGGATTGGGAAGTCTGGGGAATCCTTTCCGTCATTTTTGTACCGGAGAAATCGTTTCTCCTCAGGGTTTGATGATTACGAATCATCATTGCGGATTCGGTTCGATCCAGGAACATTCTTCAGTGGAACACGACTATTTGTCCGATGGATTTTGGGCTTATAAGCTGGAAGACGAACTGACGAATCCCGGCATGACGGCTTCTATCCTGGACCGCATGGAAGATGTGACGGACCGGGTAAATGCCGTTCTGAACGACAATATGAGTGAAATGGAACGGGAGGCGGCTATCGACAGCATCAGCGGAATCATCGTAAAAGAGGCTACCAAGGATACGTACCTGAGCGGGCAGGTTGCTCCGATGTTCGAAGGAAATCAATTTTTCTTGTTTTTATATACCATATATAAAGACGTACGTTTGGTAGGAGCTCCCCCTCAGAGTCTCGGGAAGTTCGGTGGAGATACCGACAATTGGGTATGGCCGCGTCATACCTGTGATTTTTCCATGTTCCGGATTTACACGGCTCCTGACGGAAAACCGGCCACCTATTCCAAGGATAATGTTCCTTTGAAACCGAAGCATTATTTGCCCGTTTCTATCAAAGAAATTAAGGACGGGGATTTTGCTATGGTGATGGGTTTTCCCGGTTCTACCGACCGGTTCGCTACCAGTTACAGCGTACAGAATACGATGGACATAACGAACGACATTCGTTATAAGGTACGTTCCGTGAAATTGGACATTATGAAGGAAGAAATGGATAAGAGTCCGAAAACCCGTATTCAATATGCTTCTAAATATGCCAGTATCGCTAACTATTGGAAATATTCTTACGAACAAAACAAGGCGTTGAAGCAGTTGAATACGATAGGAAACAAACAGGCTATCGAAAAACAGTTTACGGATTGGGTAAATGCCAGTCCGGACCGTAAAGCCAAATACGGAGACGTCCTTCCTGCTTTGGAAAAAGGATATGCCGATATCCGGACCTATGAAATAGCACAGAATTATTTGTCGGAAGCTCTGGCGGGAGCGGAAATTCCTTTATTCGCTTACGGCATGGGAAGAGGGATAGAAAAATTGTGTGATAAGGAAACGAAGCCGGAGCAGAAAGAAAAAATAACGGAAGCCTTGAAGCAGAATGCCGCCAATTTTTATAAGGATTTCAATGCCGACTTGGATACCCGTGTATTTGCGGCTCTCTATAAAATGTATGCTGAAAATGTAGGTACCGATTTACAGCCGGAAATATTTACCCTGATCAATAAGAAATACAAAGGGGACTTTGAGAAGTTTGCAGCGGAAATGCGCCATAAATCCATCTTTATGAGCGAAGAGGCCTTGAATGCTTTCCTACAGAAACCCGATTGCAAAAAATTGAAAAAAGATTTGGCTTATATAGCAGGTAATTCTTTTTATGAGTTATGGATCAAATTATCGGCTTATACGAACGAAATATATGAAGGCCTGCAAAAAGGAAACCGTTTGTTTGTAAAAGGATTGATGGAAATGGAACCCGGTAAGGTCGTTTCTCCCAATGCCAATTCTACCTTACGATTGACTTACGGGAAAGTGAAAAGCTATAAACCCCGGGATGCCGTATTTTACGATTATTACACCACCTTGACGGGAGTTATGGAAAAAGAAGGACCGAAGGGAGGAGAGTTCGAAGTTCCGGATCATTTGAAAGAACTCTACAAAAAGAAAGATTTCGGACCGTATGGACAGCAGAATATTGTCACCTGCTTTATTACTGACAATGATATTACGGGCGGGAACTCAGGTTCTCCGGTAATCAACGCCAACGGAGAACTGATCGGAGCCGCTTTCGACGGTAATTCCGAGGCCATGTCCGGGGATATCGATTTTGAGGAAAATTTACAGCGGTGTATCAGTGTGGATATGCGGTATGTTTTGTTTGTGATCGATAAATATGCCGGGGCTAAAAACCTGATCGATGAAATGACGATTGTGCGCTAAACAGGACGGAAGAGGAGCTGAGAAGCTCCTGCTTCCTGCCGGTATAACGCAGGATATATAAAATAAACAAAAATCATAGGTTATGAAAAATTTAGATTGGAGTCAATTGTCTTTCGGCTATACGAAGACGGATTACAATGTACGTTGTTATTATAAGGACGGCAAATGGAGCGCTCCGGAAGTCAGCGATTCCGAAATGTTGAGTATCCATATGGCTTCTACCTGTTTGCATTACGGACAGGAAGCTTTTGAAGGCATGAAAGCTTTCCGGGGAAAGGATGGCAAGATTCGTTTGTTCCGTTGTGAAGAGAATGCCAAACGCATGTTGAGTTCGGCCGAATACGTGATGATGCAGGCTCCTTCGGTGGAATTGTTCCGGGAAGCGGTCATTCAGGCGGTGAAGCTGAACGAAGAATTCGTGCCCCCTTACGAATCCGGAGCCAGTTTGTACATACGACCGTTGTTGATCGGCGTCGGGCCCCAGATGGGAGTCGCTCCCGCTAAAGAATATATGTTCGTAGTGTTTGTCGCTCCGGTAGGACCTTATTTTAAAGCCGGATTCAAACCGACGAAAGTGATGCTGGAAAAACACTACGACCGGGCTGCTCCCAACGGAACCGGACATATCAAGGTGGGAGGTAACTATGCTGCCGGTATGCGCTCCGGAGAAGTAGCTCACCAAAAGGGCTATTCCACAGCTATTTTCCTGGACTCCAAAGAAAAAAAATACATAGACGAATGCGGCCCGGCAAATTTCTTCGGCATAAAAAATAATACGTATGTTACCCCTTACTCCCATACGATTTTGCCTTCCATTACCAATGCCAGCCTCATGGTATTGGCGGAAGATATGGGTTTGAAGGTGGAACGCCGCCATATTCCGGTAGAGGAATTGGAAACTTTCGAAGAAGCCGGAGCTTGCGGCACGGCTGCCGTGATCAGTCCTATCGGACAGATCGACGATCTGGAAAATAACAAGAGCATACAATTCGGTCGTCCCGGAGAACCCGGCGAATGGTGTACAAAATTGTACAATCGGCTCCGGTCTATCCAATATGGGGACGAGCCGGATAAATTCGGCTGGATTACCGTCGTAGAATAAGACCGGTAAGACGTAAAAGAAGGGAAGCCGGCTAGTTGCGACCGGTTTCCGAAAGAAATAGCAGCATGCAAGGGTGTCGGGATAAGGACACCCTTGTTTTTCAGCATACCATGCGGAGCTTCGTGAAAAAAACCGGTATCTCCGGTTTATTTTTATTTGTTACCTTCGATGAAGTGGAAGGTGAGCTGAACCTGAGGGGGTAACGGACGGAACTCCCCAGCGGGAAGGGAAAATAAAACCGTAAGAAGTAATTGTTAGGCCTAAGAACTACGTTTTTCAACAAAATTTGATTTTTTCCGGAAAAAATTTGGATATCTACGAAAATTTCGTACATTTGCGATATGATCGTAATATAATTGAGTATGGAAAAACTGACATTTCAGGAAGAAGAAATCATGCTGATCGTTTGGCAATTGAAGGAAGGGGTTATCAAAGACTTTTTATTACAGATGAAAGAACCGCGGCCTCCTTATACCACCGTTGCTTCTATTGTGAAAAATCTGGAAAAGAAGGGATATGTTGTGGGGAAACGTTATGGAAATATCTATGTATACCGCCCTGCTGTTGACGAGAATGAATACAAGTCTAAATTTATGTCGGGGGTGGTGCGGGATTATTTTGCCGATTCTTATAAGGAGCTGGTGACTTTTTTTGCTAAGAAACGAAAAATATCGGCTGCGGATTTGCAGGAAATCATTCGCATGATAGAAGAAGACAAACAATAAGGTGCAGAGGATATGGAAACTAATTTTTATGTATATATCGTACAAGTGAATGCCGCGCTTCTTTTATTTTATCTGGCGTATCGTTTCTTTTTACACGGAGACACTTTTTTTACGTTGCGCCGGGTGTCTTTCGTAAGCGTGTTGTTTTTGTCTTTTGTTTATCCTTTGATCGATATACCGGCCTGGGCCCTGGCTGAAGCGAAAGGGGAGGCGGTTCATTTTGTTTCTTTTTTACAGGAAAAAGTCACTTTACAAGTAGGCATGTTAACCGAAACCCTTTTTACGGCCAAGGATTTGCTGTTTCTGCTGTATGGGGTAGGGGTGATGGTATTGGGGATACGTTTGGCGATACAGTTAGGGGGGCTTTTCCGGATTGTCCGGAGAGGGCGTCTGACGAAGTACAACGGTTTTTCTTTAATTGCTCCTACCGAAGAAGTCGCTCCGTTTTCTTTTTTCGGTTGGATTGTAATCGATAGGGAGAAGTATTCCGAGCGGGAACTCGGGGAGATTCTTTTACACGAAATTACGCACGTTCGCCAGCAACATTCCTGGGATGTGATGTTGAGCGAATGTATCTGTATCGTATTATGGTTTAATCCCGTAGTGTGGCTTTTCCGGAAAGCTATCCGCGAGAATCTCGAATTTTTGGCGGATCGGGCCGTCTTGGAACAGGGATGCGACCGGAAAAAATACCAATATCATCTTTTGAGTCAGATGTGCCAATTGCCGGCGCTGTCTTTTGTAAATCATTTCGGCTTGTCCTCCTTAAAATTCCGGATCAGGATGATGAATAGGAAAAAAAGTCAGGGAGTAAGTCGGATAAAGTATGCGGTTTTGTTGTCGGTGACGGGTCTGTTGTTTTCTGTCGGGAATCTGCAATCGGAATCTATAGCGGGTGTAATGGGTAGTGATTTTTTAAAGCGGGATGGGGAACCGAAAGAAGCGGCATCTCAGTTTCCGCTTGTGACCGTGCCGGTTGTTCCCATGGAAAAATCGGATTTTTTAAAGGGAAAGGAGCTGATTATTGTAAACGGTAAAAAAATGCCGGAAGGATATGACCTGAACCGATTATCCCCGGAGGAAATCGAATCCATCACGGTGCTGAAAGGAGAGGTGGCGGAAAAACTATATGGAAAGCCGGCCGCTTCCGGTGTTTTATTGATCCAGACCTATAAAAAATAAAATGAATGAATTAAAATAAGGCGATTATGAAAAAGTTGTATTTCGGTATGGTTATTTTGTTATTGACGGCTTGTGAGGCGCCCGACAAAACCGATGGGTTGCTGACCGTCAGATCGGAAGAAAAGATCGGTTCGGATCCGGGAACTGTGGCGTCGGACTCTCTGGCTCCTTTTCATCAGGTTTGCATGCTGGGAGACAGTTTATCGCATCCAGGTGTACCTGTGGCTACTATGGAAAAATCGGATTTTTTGAAGGAAGGGAAACTGATTATTGTAGACGGCAAAAGAATGCCGGAAGGGTATCGGGCAGACGATTTATCCCGGGAGGAAATAGCCTCCCTTACGGTATTGAAAGGTGAAGCGGCGGAAAAATTATACGGGAAGTCGGCTGCTGCGGGTGTTTTATTGATCCAGACCTGTAAAAAGTAAAATGATAATTTAAAAGGTGTCTATGAAAAAATTGTATTTCGGCCTCGGCCTGTTATGCTTACTGGGGGCTTGTAAGACGGCAGAAGTGTCTGAGGGGTTACCGACGCTCAAGCTGGAAGATAAAATCGGCTCGGCGGAAGACCAAGCTAAAGCCTCGGATTTTTTTGAAAAAATCGACTATTTGCCGCTGGAGACGACGGAAGAAGGCTTGATCGGTATGAACCCGGCTTTCCATTTTTACCGGGATTATATTATTGTAGGGAGTTCCAAAAGCAAATGCCTGGTTTTCAATCGTCATGACGGTAAGTTTATCCGTTCTATAGGAAGTTTGGAGAAAGGTCCCCGGGGCTATTCTTCTTCGGAGGACTTATGGATAAATCCGAAAAATGGGGTGATTTACCTGAGGGATTGGAGAAATGATTATGTAAAATATTCCGTAGAGGGAGATTTTTTAGGCGTGCAGGCCTTGCCGGAGGGAGTCGGACAATCGAAAACGGTGACGTATCTGGGAGACGATTTACTGGTCGTTTATCCTCAGGAGTTGATGGGCAATAAGCCGGAGATTTTGATCTATGTCGATTCGCTGGGAAATAAAGTAAAATCGTTTCCCGGTACAATTACTAAGGATACGTTGGGGATGACAGAGATATCTGCTATGAGTGTTTATCCTTCTTCTTTTTTGTTTAAGATGTTGGGCATGACGAGCGGTAAGATGCTGGTTATTGGAGGAAGGGGACCGGAAGTCGAGTTGGTTTCTCTGAGTGAACAGCCTGTTTTCTGGCATAACGGAGGAAAAACCTGGTTTAAAGAAAGTCTGTCGGATACCATATTCGAAGTAACGCCTACGGCTATGAAACCGGCAAGGGTATTGGACCTGGGTAAGTACCGCCTGGATGTTAAGGATCTACTGAACAGACCGGCCCGTAAAGATCATACGACTATCGACCAGGTGTATGAAAACGACAGGTATATGTTTTTCACTTATTGGTTTAGGCCCGACGAGAAGAGTTTTGCGGCGTACCGGGGGATCTGGGATAAAAAAACAGGGGACCTCCGGATCCTGAAGGTGGGAAAAGATTATGTAAATGATCTGGACGGTTTTATGGATGTGAATTTTATGAAAATCATGCCCGATCAGAATTTTGCAGGTTATATTCTTCCCTTGACTATTCAGGAGTGGTTTGAGAAAAATCCGGATAAAGCGGCAACTTTAAAACCCGAAATCCGCAAATTGGAAAAATTGAAAGAAGACGACAACCCTGTCCTTGTCATTTTAAAATCGAAATAAGCGTTAAGGGCTGTGTCCGCTTCATGAAAAAACTGCACTCCAAAAGTTAGACAAGAAACTTTTGGGGTGCAGTTTACGTCCCGGCACAGCCCTGTTTTTTTATTTTGTATAGATAATTACTTCCGCCCCCTCGTACATACCGCTTTCTTTTTCGGCTTTGCTGATCGGTCGTATCTGTAAAATCTTCTTGGGGGAAATATTGAAATCATAAGTGAGTTTCTCGTTGATGGACAATATCGGATGTTGTGTTTTTTCCAGGTTGAATTTATAATCCTGGTTTTTGTACCTAAAAGTCAACATATTATTCTTGTAAGAAATAAATTCTCCGACCGGTGAACCGGACCGGATAAAGATGTATGATTTTTTAAAATCTTGTGAGCTTCTGACGACCCGGATTTGTTTGATATTATTCGGGTCCAGTTGGGTCTGTTCTATTTCGGAGCCGTCGACTATGTATACGGGTGTCGTATTCCGGGTGGAAATTTTAATTTTCTTCTTTCCGTTTTCGTCGGTAACGATGATGGAGCTTCCGAAAGATTCGGACCGGTCTTCCATTTCTTCGAAACTATTTCCCAATTGTCCGAAGGCGTTTCCCATCATACTGAATCCGGTTCCTATGGAATCCATGAGTTGGTCCAGGTTATACCGGAATTGGGGGAGGTTGAAGTGCAGCGATTTCTGCTGTAATCTTTCGCTCATTTCCCGTAGGCGTTCGGACAATTCGCTCATGTACTCCGAGTCGAACGCGAACTTGGAATCGGAAGACGTTTCGTTTGCCGCATTTAAAGAGGATAAAGAATTCAGGCCTTTTATATTCAAGGCCCGGGATAACATGGCTATGTTTTCGACCTGTATGTCGCCCCGGAGTTCGATAATATCCAGGCGTTCGGGAGTTTGATTCCATACCACGAAATCGCTGAGGCCGTTTTTGCTGTTCCGGCTGTAGATCAACTGACGGTTCTCTTCGTCTTTATAACTCTTGATGAGTTTATAAGGTATTTTGTCTTTTCCTCCCGATTCCAGTTGGGTTTTGAATTTGTTGTCGATTTCTCCCAGCAAATCGCTGTTACAGGTTTCCGTATTCAGCGTCAGTATGTTTACTTCTTTTAATTGTTGCTGGAGCATGTCTTCGGCTTCTGCGGGAATATTTTTTTTCTTGTACAATCCGTACACGTTTTTATCAAGTTGGGTGACTGTAATGCAATCTTTCCCATGGTATTTTTTCATCAATGGTCCCAATTGAGCCTTGGCGAAAAAAGGGGACAACAGTCCCGCTACCGCTAAAATAATCAATTTGTTCATCTTATTGGATTTTATGGTTTCTATTCTTTTCTGTTTGAAAGACGATTGAAAGGGCGTTTTATTACGGTTAGGGATATTTTATCGGTAAATTTTAAAATATTTTTTATTCGATAGCGATAATGACATCTTTATCCTCATACAGAATCCGTTCCTGAGAAGGAGTTTTCTCTTTCAGCACTTCCCCGATGGTGCGCAGGGCTTCTTCGAAGCGTTCGCGTTTGATGTTATCGGATAATTGCAACTGTTTGCTGTGAGCGGAAGTGAGCGGGATTCTCAAGGTGAGAATCAGGATAAGCGTAGCGGCGATTCCGGCCGTGGTATAACCGATTTGCCGTATTTTTTTTCTTTTCCGTTCGCGGATACCCGCCCGGATGCGTTCTTCCAGTCCCTCCGGCATGCGGGAGAGCGGACGGAGACTGAGTGCCGGATCTTCCGGGAGCAGTCCGTTTTGGTACATTTTTTTTAATTCGGCTTCTTCTTCCAGGGTAGTTTCGGCCCGGTAGTAGCGTTTTCGTATTTCCTGTAGATCTTTCATTTTTCTTTTTTTAGGGTTTCATTTGCACACTACTCTTCATAAGGGGAAAACTGATAGGTTTTCACCAGGATCTCTTTTATTTTGGTCCGCGCTCTGGACAACAATACCCGGATGTTGTTCAGGCCCAGGCCGGTGATGTGTGCGATTTCTGTATATTCCAATCCTTCCAGTTCCCGGAGTTTTACGACCTCCCGTTGGGTGGGAGGCAGCTGCTCTACAATCCGGCGAACGGTTTCGGCGGTATCTTTATTTTCCAACATGCGTTGCGGGTCGGAAGAGAGGTATTCCTGACGGAGCATTTCTTTTTCATCGTATACCGGTTTGTGTTTTTTCCGGTTATCCAGGTAAAGGTTACGCGTCATTTTTAAAGCCCAGGCTTTCGGATTGTTTACTTTTTTAAGCTGTTTCCGATCGTCCCAGAGCTTATACATGACGTCTTGCGTGATATCTGAGGCATCCGCAGGATTTCCGGTCAGATTCAGTGCAAAAGAATAAATGTGCTTTGCCAGCGGCAAAATCGATGTATTGAACTCTTTCTCCGTCATCGTATATAAGACGATTATGAAACCTATATATTACATGAAAAGGGACGGAAATTTACACAAATAGGACCAAAAAACCTTCTTTTGGGAGAGGTATGTGAGAATAACGGATCATACGCGGATATACCTGTTGATTCTGATAAATTTTATCTGCACCTAAAAACCTGTTTTTGGCGTATGTATGCCATAGGTCTCAATAGTCCGTAATGTGCTGCAACGGAGCCTTGGCCAGTTACACCACCCTCTGTTAATCGTGTCGTTTAATTTCAATGGACGTGTTTTATCGGATCTGAAACAGCAACATCATGAGGGATGCAAAGGCATTGAGCGTGAAATGAGCCAGTGTAACAGACCAATAGGGTCTGTTATTGTATTCAGACCTTATTATATATACATACATAAAAATAATTCCTGTAAAAAAGGTGCTGATCATATAAAACAAGCTATAAGTATGCATCAGACCGAAGCATACAGCTGAAATCAGAACGGTAGTTATATGGTTAAAATGCAACCATTTCGAAAGTTTATAAATGAGTGTCTGAAAGAAAGCCGTTTCAAGGATAGGTGCAATCACCAAAGCCAGTATTAACATACCGGCGGTTAAATCAGGTTTTTCCGGAGTTGCTAAGGGTTTTTCACTCCATTGTATATCTTCTATCCCGAATATGTCAAAAGGTAAATGAACAATGATTCTGGTTAGATTGATCCCAATCAATACCATCAGGCAAAACCCTATCATATTTGCTTTGCCTATGATTTCCTTTAAGCGACCCATCGTATGCATGGTGTAAGATTTACTTTTATAACGTGTTGAATGCAAAAGTAACAAAATCGGCATATGGAAGTGTTTACTTCCGTAAAAAAATGAAAGGAGGGTCGGAGAAAAAGACGTCAGGTTGTCTTGCTTTATCCCGGGCCCTTGTTTACCATATTTCAAATACCAATAGCATAAGTAAAGCAAAGGCATTGAGCGTAGAATGAGCGAGTGTAACAGACCAATACGGTTTATTGTTATATTCTGATCTTAAAATATATCCATACATCAGAATACTTCCTGTAAAAAAAGTACTGATCATATAAAGCAAGCTGAAATTATGTATCAGACTGAAACATATAGACGAAATCAGGACGATAGTTAGATTGTTCAAATGTAACCATCTTTTAAATTGATAAATAAAGGTCTGAAACAATGCCGTTTCAACAATAGGTGCTAATATTAAAGTTGATATTAGGATGGTAACAGTTAAAGTAGGCTGTTCGGGATTTATTAATTCCTCTCTAAATTGTATATCGTCTAGTTGAAGAATTTTGAAGGGCAAATAAACAATGGCCCTGATTAGATTAACCGCAACCAATACGATAAGGCAAAACTGTATTATATTCGCTTTGCCTAGGATTTCTTTTAAACGATTAATGTGATACATTATTTTGTATAGAGAAGGGCCGTTTCAGTTTCTTAATGAAGAATAGATATATCGCTATATTTAGAGCAAGAGCCCCTGTAATGACAGCTAAATGTAAATAATTACCTCTGGTGGCAAAATCTACTATTTCTATTAGCGTTGCAAGGGATGTGCAAATATACAGTAAACTGATTTTACGGCCTATAGAACTGAATGCGAGTAACATATAACAAAATCCGTACATCGGTATCCTGTATACCATTTCGTTGGCATGTTGATTTAGAGTAACTCTTAATAGAATCGCCATTAATAATAACAGTATCAAAAAAGTGATGTATTTAAATTTATTCATCGTATAATAAGTATAAAATTCAGAACTCCTTTTCCTGTTTATTTCTCTTTTTACATGTAAAAATCACATTCTTTTTAAAATCTGCCACCCCCGGTTTCCAACCGACTTAACCTACAGACAGAGGCAAGATAGATAAGAAAAGGGAAATTGACAAACATTTTAAACAAAAAAGTTGGATGATACATCAGATAGTAGTAAAATATTTTATTTTTTAATAGGAAGTAGAAAAATTGTTTTATTGATTTTGTATATTTGTAAACAATTATTTGAGGAATGGCGCAGGTATTTTCCGGATAGGCCGCAGGGAGCGTTTAATAGTTGTGTTATTGCCTTCCAATTGAAATTTTGCTCACATGATAGAATCAATAGGAAATAAAAATGAAATACGTTCTTCTCCTTTCCTTTTTTTAATGGTTCGGGAGTATTAACAATTAAAAGGGAATTATAAACGGTAAAAGGTTGTAGTGTGGATAATTAAAAACTTTAAGTCAGATTAAAATGAGAGAATTATTTACTATTCGTTTTTATGGAGATAAAAATTTCGATTGGTGGCCTCTCTTGAAGTTAACCTTGAATATCGTTTTTCTGTTTTTTTCCAACGTATTGTATGCTCAGGAAAATAAAGTAGAAGGAACTGTTACGGATAGGGCAGGGCGTCCGGTTGCAGACGCTTTGGTTAGTATAGTAGGTTCCCGGCACGATTATACGGTAGGACAGGCGTTAACCGATAGCCTGGGCCAATTCGTAATAATTATCGGGGATATCGAGACAGAGGCAACTATTCTTACGGTAGGACATATGAGTTATGAGCTATATGCACAGCCTTTTAGCATACCGTCGGGCCCGCTCAGGATTTCACTTCGAGAAACTGTATTTAAAATGGACGAAGTCGTGGTAGAGGGAAAACCAAACCCTATATCTTTTGATAAAGGAGAACTGATCGTAGACGTATCGAAGGTGAAGAATTATGAAAGATTGAATACAGACCAGTTATTGAACCGCTTGCCGGGGATATCCGTCAGTGATAATGCTGTTTCTCTTTACGGCAAACCGGTAACCGTATACATCAATGGTATAAAACAGATGATGGGGACAGAAGCTGTGTTGAAATATTTGAGTGCGCTACCGGCAAAAGCGCTCTCGACAATCAAGGTGATACCTCTTCCCACTGGAAAATACGGTTCTGACGTGAGCGCCGTGATCGATATCCATATGGACAAGGATATGCCGGAAGGATATTTCTCCCAATCAGAAATGAAAGGCGGACTCACGGACAAAGATTTGGGCAACTATGGAGGGAGTCAGTTTTTTATGATGAAAAAAGGCAAGGTTACCTTCAATACACTTTTGTCTTATGACAATCGTGATATTTGGAGCAAAGACAGGGACAGTTTATATTTTGCGGGCGCTGATAAATACGTATTAGGAGCCAACAAAGTTAATGGAAGACGAGGGGCTATTCGATCGACTAGCAACCTTACATTCGATTTGGGTAAAGGTAATTTGCTGGATTTCAATGTTTTCATTTATTATGATCAAAGTAAGAAAACCAGGGAATGGATAAGCAGAAAAGGGACGCCTCATGAAAACGACATCCGGCAGGAAGATTTTCGGGCGGATATTTCAGGAAATGACGATATGTATTCCGGAGCTGTGAGATATTCATCCGATGAGGGGAAGAAAAATTACCTGACGGCTTATTATTACGGAATGTATGGTTCGGTAAAGTCAAAAGGGAAGTATTATCGGCTGGATACCGATGGATTCGACGGCTTTCAGAAAGATAATGCAACCATGAAGGGACATATGCACACCTTTGCTGTAGATGCAGTCAGTAAATTGTCGGAAAAATCGTCTTTGGAATATGGTGTTCAGGCTGACCTTAATTTTCTTACCGATAATGTATCTTATTTCGGTTTCAAAACGGATGCTCTTAAAAGCAGTTCTGTCTTTAAGGCCAATGAGTTTATTCTTGCAGGGTATGCCCGCTTTATTTATAATATAGGAGAAAATCACGGATTTTCTTTGGATTTGAGGAATGAGTATGCAAAGTATACATACGATGAAAAAACTTCAGATCAAGGAGATGATTTGAATGATAATAAACTGATTCCCCGGATTCATTATTGGTTGAGTATTCCTAATTATAGGGTTCATACGCGTATCTGGACATTTATGGAGAGACCAAATTATACTTATTTATTGCCGGGAAATAGATATGTGAATGATTATTATTATGAAAAAGGTAATCCGGAGCTCAAAAATGAAGTGACCTATCAATTATCAATCATTCAGACATTCTGGGGTTTTCTGGTGTTAGATGCCCGGTACAGTATGAGGTTTAATTACATATATGGTTATTATGGATCGGATAACAATGCCGTATTTAAAACTTATGCCAATGTGGGAGATATAAATTCGGTCAGTGCAACTTTAATTGCTCCTTTTGAGTTGTTCGGTAATACGTTAATCGGTGAGTTTAGCGGTATATTCGCTTACAACATGCTGCGGGATGCGAATCCGGAGTTGGGATTGGGTAAAAATAAAGCGAATTGGGCGGTAGGGAAGATAAGTCTCAAAGTGTTTTACGACATAACCGACAGGCTCTCGGTCAATAGTGAATATCAATATATTTTTCCTGAAAACCCGTTTCAGGAAAAAGAAGAGCAAGTCGGCCTGTTGAGTGCAGGAATTTCATATGCCTTTATGAAAAAAAGAAATTTAATTGTTGAACTCAAGGGCGTCAACTTAATACCCAGCCACTATAATCACTGTCGTTCGTATATATTCAATAATAATGTATATGAGATTCATAATAATAGTCCGCGTTTATTCTCTTTTTCCTTAAAATATACGTTTAATAAAGGCGAAAAAGTGGAACACCGGGATAATTCCGGCAATTTTGATAGAATGATACCAAAATAAAAACTCTCCCCATATCTTTATGTTTAATGAATTATAAAGGTGCTGGCCATAAGCTGGAATATAAAACATATAGTAGACTCAAGAAGGATGAATTGCACCAATTGGAGTTTGATTATAATCACATAGGGGCGTATTTACATCCTTTTAGTTATCCGGACGAATATAAAAATGATTTGAGTATATATGTTGTAAAGGAAGGTAGAGTATGTGCTGGGAGTGCGGTTAAATTAGAAAATAACAATTTAACAGTTTATTGCTCATATGTTGCTCCTGAAAAAAGAAACAAAGAAATAGGGTTCCGTTTATGGAAGTTTATGTGTAGTGACGAGTATTATTCCCATATTAGAAAGCCGGAGGTGGTTAATTTTTATTTGAATGCTGATAATGATTATACGAACAAGTTATTTAATCCGATATGCCGGAATAAGTTAGAGGAAAATTGAACATTACGTAATGGATATTTTATAATTTAAAATCGTAATACTATGAAGAAAGCGACTTTTTTAATAATGGCTCTGTTTCTGATTGTCACACTAAGGGCACAAGAAAAAGAAACAAAAGTGGAAATAGAAATTAAAAGCAAAAAAGGTAAGAGTTATTGGATAGAAATTGCGGATAGGAACTGCGGGGCTATGTCTGGTAAAATGAACTCTTTCGGTGATTATTACGCCTGGAATAAGAATACTACTGCTAAAGAACGGAAAATGATGGGAGTTTCTTCTGATGAGGTAGGTTTGGCCTGTAAAAATTTCAAAGGAGGAGAGAAAGAGGGGTGGCGGCTTCCTAATGCGAAAGAGATCAATGCTATTATGAAAAAGGTTAAAAATCTCGAAGGACATGGGGTTATATATAATGAAAGAGGCGATACGAAACACTTTGTATATCTCCCTTATGCAGGTTATATTCCTACCGGCAGTGATACTCCTATTGAAGTCGGTATAACGGGAGCGTATTGGTCAAGTGAAGGGAGAAAGTCATCGCGGTATGCTCTGTTGCTTTATATGAAAAAGGAATATATTAACAATCCCATTTTTTTGAAAACAGACCGATTACCTGTGAGGTGCGTCAGAACCGTAGAATAGAATCTCCTCGGATTAAATAATGGGATATTGCAATCGCATATGCGATCTTACAAGAGATGTTTTAACTTTTTTGGGAAAAAAAGATACGCTTAATTTAACGGAATCATCATATGCTTTTAAACTTTATTTTGATCAATTAAAGTATGAAGATCCTCATTTTCGTCCGTTAATCCCTTGGTTTATTACGAAAAACAATACAGCGAATGCTGATAAAATACCCCTATTGCCTGGGGATATTATTAATATAAATGATACCCTTATCCCAGATCATTCATACGATGAAAAATGTGGAAGAGGCAGGCTAACAAGCCCGATTTATTATTCTATTGAGTAAAACGGAATGTCTTTTTACAGCAGTAATCAGACCCGGATGGAGATTCTTCACTGCGTTCAGAATAAACTGGTTAGCCTGCTTTAAGAAGCTCGACCGGGGAGTTTTACCGGAGCCGGTATGTGGAAAAAGGAAAAACCGGCCCGGAGATCAGGGTTTTACTTCCGGAAGTTGTTCTTCATAAACGACAGGTAAGTTTCCGGTTTCTTTCTTCTTCCGGGGGGTGAATTTTTCCTGTAGTTCCTGCATGAGTTTGTAAAAGTTCGGGATAAAAAGCGTACCGATGAGGGAAGTCATCAGCATGCCTGCAAAAACGGCGATCCCGAGCGATATCCTGCTGGCGGCTCCGGCACCGGTGGCGATGACGAGCGGCAGTGTACCCAGAATGAAAGCGAAAGAGGTCATCAGAATAGGACGCAGCCGGACCCGTCCGCCTTCCAGGGCCGCTTCGTCTATCGATTTCCCGGCAGCATGGTAATCCCGGGCGAACTCGACGATCAGAATGGCATTTTTAGCGGCCAGGGCGATCAGCAGTACGATACCGATCTGAGTATATACACTGACGGGCAGGTTCATGATCATCACCCCTAAAACGACTCCCAGCAAAGCGATAGGCAGTCCCATGATGACGGCGAGGGGATTGGTCCAGCTTTCGTATTGGGCGGCCAGGATGAGGTAAGCAACCAGTATGGCTAAGATAAAAACCAGAGAAGTAGTGGAAGAAGAATTCTCTTCCTGGTAAGCCATGGAGGTCCATTCATAACCGAAAGAACGTCCGGCCTTTTCCTGGATGAGATTTTTCATAATTTCCAGGGCTTGACCCGAACTGTAGCCGGGAGCGGCCGAACCGGAAATCAGAGAGGAAATATAGGTATTGTATTTGGTCAGGTGTTCGGGGCCGAGCCGGTCTTCCACCGTAGTAAAAGCTGAGAACGGAATCATATTTCCATTGGCGTTCCGCACATTCATCCGCCGGATATCTTCGATAAGGGCGCGGCTGTCCGGGGCTCCTTCCACATTTACCTGATAGGTACGGCCGAATTTTACAAAATTATTGACGTAGGAAGACCCCAGAAAAACCGTGAGGGTGTTGAAGACTTCGCTGAGCGGGACCTGCATCATCTCGACCTTGTTCCGGTCGATATTCAGAAAATATTGAGGAACGTTGGCGCTGAACATGGATTGTACCGTCGAAAGTCCCGGTGTTTGGTTACCGCTTATCATCAATTCGTCCGTCATTTTTTGAAGTTCCTGGGGACCGTAATTATTGATATCTTCGAGCATGACTTCAAAGCCGCTGCTTTCGCCCAGCCCCGGGATCGCCGGAGGCAGCACCGCAAAAGCCTGAGCTTCGGGGATTTCCAGGTAAGCCATTTCGTTGAATTTGGTGACGAGGTCCTGAGCGCTGAGACCGGGGGTTTTCCGTTCGTTCCAGTTTTTCAGCATGACGAAGATGGTGGCCGCATTCGATGCATTCGCTCCGCTCATCACTGAAAAACCGTTGATGGTAATGTAGGTTTCCACTCCTTCTATATGATTCAGAATAGCCGAGGCTTTTTGCAGGGCTGTTTCCGTTTGGGAAGAAGAGGCTCCGTCCGTCAATTGCATGAATGCCATGAAATAACCCTGGTCTTCTTCGGGCAGGAAGGTTCGCGGCCATTTCAAAAATCCCCAGAAAGCAAAGAACGAAATGATCAGAAAAGCGATGAACGTGAGCAGGGATTTTCGCATAAATCCCCGAATTACCCAACTATAACCGTTGGTCGTTTTTTCAAAGAATCGATTGAAGGCCTTGAATAGGAAAAAGCGTACCGGTTGTTTGGGTTTCAGGAAAAGAGCACAGAGAGCCGGGCTGAGAGTCAGTGCGTTGAATCCGCTGATGACGGTGGCTACGGCAATGGTGAGAGCGAATTGCTTGTATAATTCCCCGGTAATGCCTCCGATAAAAGCCGTGGGGATGAATACGGCCAGCAGAACCAGGACAATGCCGATGACAGCTCCGGAAACTTCCCGCATGGCTTCTTTTACGGCTTCTCTTACCGTTGTGTATTTACCGGTTTCTATGAGGCGGTAGCTGTTTTCTACAATGATGATGGCATCGTCGACTACCAGTCCGATCGCCAGTACTAACCCGAATAAAGTCAAGGTGTTGATAGAAAATCCCAGTAACTTCATAAAGGTGAAAGTGCCTACCAGCGAAACCGGAATGGCTATCAAAGGGATCAGCATCGCGCGCCAATTTTGCAGGAAAATGAGGATGACGAGTAGCACCAGAATAAAGGCGGTGATCAGGGTGCTGTAAATTCCGGAAATGGAAGCCCGGATAAATTCAGTGGTATCCAGGGTTACGCTATAGTTTACCCCTTGCGGAAAATAACCGGCTAAACGGTTCATTTCCGTTCTTATCCGGCCGGCTACGTCCAGGGCGTTGGCCCCCGGCAGCTGGTAGATGGCCAGTGCCGCCACGTCTCCCCCCTTTAGCCTGGCGGTGGTGCTGTAACTTTCCCTTCCGATCTCCACGGTAGCAATGTCTTTGATGCGCAGGTATTTCCCGTCGGGTAGAGCCCGTACGATGATGTTTCCGAACTCTTCTTCGTTAACCAGTAATCCTTGGGTTTCGAGGGTATACTGATAGGCTTCCTTGTGTTTTAAAGGCTCAGCTCCTACGCTTCCCGCAGCCACCTGAATATTTTGACTTTCGATGGCGGAAATCACGTCGGCCGGCGTAATTCCCCGGATAGCCAGTAAATCGGGTTCCAGCCAGATCCGCATGCTATAGTCTCCCGAGCCGAACAGCCCGACGCTTCCCACTCCTTTTACCCGGCTCAATTCGTTGACGATATTCAGCGAGGCGTAATTGGAAAGAAACAAGGCGTCATAGTCGGGCGAATCGGTCGTGAGGGAAATGAACATAACCACATTGGTAGATTCTTTGGTGGTGGTGACCCCGACTTTAGTAACTTCCTGGGGGAGGGTCGGCAAAGCGATGTTTACCCGGTTTTCGACCAATACGGTGGCCATATCGAGATCGGTTCCGACTTCGAAGGTGATGGTCAGCTGGTAGGTGCCCGTACTGGAAGAAGTAGAGGACATATACAACATCCCTTCGACCCCGTTGACCTGTTGTTCGATGGGGGTAGCTATCATATTGGCGATGGTGGTGGCATTGGCTCCCGGATAGGTGGCCCGGACCACTACTGTAGGAGGGGTGATGGTCGGGTATTGCTCCACAGGTAAAGTGCGCAGAGATACCAGACCCGCAACCACAATCAGAATGGATAAGACGGTGGCGAATATCGGGCGATTGATGAAAAAATTACTGATCATGTCTGAGTTTGAGGATTAAGGATTTGAAATTAAGAATGAGGAGTAGCTTTCGTATTCCGTTCTTTCCCGGAAGAAAGAGTGCTGACGGGTTTCACCTGCATTCCGGGACGGACACTCATCAAAGCATCGACTACATACCGGTCGTCCCGCCGGATTCCGCTGACAATCTGACGCATGCCGTCGGATTCTAAGACGCCTACCGTGACGGGCTTCAGTTCGATCCGGTTGTCCCGGTCCACGATATAAACGAACCTTCCGGTTTGGTTGGTGCCGATGGAAGTTTCGGGGATCAGCAAGGCGTCTCTCACGTTCCGGTAAGGAACGGATATTTTTACATACATACCGCTCAGCAATTCTTCGTGAGGATTTTCTACAATCGCGCGGATATTGACGGTTCCGGTTTGTAAATCGACATGTGGAGAGGTATAATCCAGTTCGCCTTTCCATTGGCTGTGTACATCCGCTGCATCGGTTACCGTCAGAAAGCGAAGCGGATCGTGGGCCGAAACCCAGGAGGAAGCCGGCGGAAGGTTCTGATATTCTGCATAGGCCATGTTGAAATAAGCATACATGCGTTTGTCTTTATACATGGTGGCCAGAGTGGTTGGATTGACCGAACCGGGAACAAAGTTGGCCTGGTCGACCAGATTACGGGTTACTCTTCCGTCGAAAGGGGCTTTGATATAACAGTATGCCAGATTAATACGGGCGGTATTCAATTGTGCTTTAGCGTTTTGAAGACTGGCCAGAGCCGAGTTATAGGTGGATTGTGCCTGTAGATAGTCGATCTCGCTGACGGCTTTGGTTTGGACGGCTTCTTTCATTTTATCGTAGGAGGCCTTGGCGTACGCCAACTGGGCTTCGGCGCTTTTTACGCCCGCTTCGGCGGCGTGGACCTGATCGATATAGGGCTTGGGTTCAATGACGAAAAGCAGTTGGCCGGCTTTGACTTCCTGACCGGGGGTATAAAGGATTTTTTCCAGGAAGCCGGAGACCCGGGCTACCAGGTTGACGGTTTGTTCCGCTTCCAGATAGGCCGGATATTCGTAACTGTATATGACATTACGGGTTTGAGGGGAATTTACGGCGATTTCCGGTACCGGTCTTTGTGCTGGTCCTTCTTTTTTATGGTGACATCCTGCCGCCAGACAGAAAAGAATTACGATTAAAATATAAGCTTTCATCATATAAGTTTTTGCCCTCGTATACGTCATTCGGCTTTAGAATGTTCATCCAGAAATGGATATACCGGGCGAAATTCGATCTGCCCTCGGAACTCGGGATGGGAGTGTACGGCCTGTATCCGGATGCTTTTCTGATTGTTTTTTTATAAAATCTATCTTTTTTTCGACTTATGACCAATTCGGACGTTACATTTGTGAATCTTTGATAATAAAATATGAATCCGGAGCGGGAAAAACAATTAATCAGGCAAAGTGCGGAGCACGATCCGGCTGCTTTCGGTCAGTTGGTTACCGAATACCAATATTTTGTGTTCCGGCTTGCTTTCCGGCTGCTGTGTCATACCGAAGAAGCTCAGGATATCACACAGGAGGTGTTTATCCGGGCCTGGACACGCCTGTCCCAATTTAAACCGCAGGTGAAATTTACGACCTGGCTGTATAAGATAACGGTGAATTTGTGTTATGATCGGATGCGGCAACAGAAGCGGCTTGCCGGTTTGGTCTCTTCTTTGCAACCGGAGAAAATAATGGAAATTCCGGACGGGAAAAATCCCGGTCAGGAATTGGCGAATCAGGAACTGATCGCCTGCATTACCCGGCTGACTGAGGAATTGACACCCAAACAAAAGCTGGTATTTACACTTTGGGATCTGGAAGGCATAGATCCGGAAGAAATTCAATGGATTACCGGACTGAGTAGTGCAAAAATTAAAAGCAATTTATATCTGGCGCGGAAATATATCCGTCAACGAATCGGTAAACTCTCATAAAAAAAGCAATGGAAAATACAGATAATCTCTACCATCGGACGATCGGAAAAATCAGGGAAATGCAACCTGTTTTGGAACACCCGGAAAAACTTTCCCGACGGATTATGGAGCATATCACTCCTCCTTTACCGAAGCCTGCGGCAATCGGTAACCGCCTGAGCGGGGTCCGCATCGCGTGCGGAGTGGCGGCAATCCTGGTAACCGGTTTATTCGTTTATGAATGTATGAAACCTTTGTCGCTTCCTCCTGAAGCTTCCTGTATCGAAATAACCGGGCGACCGGGTGGTTCTCTCGGTCCTGCTATCCCGATACCGGAAAAGATAAAACGATATGCCGCTTCCCGGCAGATTCAGCAAGTCAAAAAACAACAACGGGAGGAATTCTGTTTCCATTTCCGGATGTCAAATGTTAAAAAACAAAACCATGAAAAATAGTATCTTTATTGTCCATTTGTTTTTAGTCCTTTTGTTCTGTGCTTGCGATAAGCATTACGAAATGCTCACCCAGATCAACCCCGACGGTTCCTGTATCCGACAATTTCAGCTAAGGACAAACGACACCGCATTTTTAGCGGGAGACACTTCCTTCAATCCGTTTCCGGTACGCCTGGATACCGCCTGGCGGGTATCGGTGTATGATTCGGTAAACGGCGCCTGGCAGCCTTGGCCTTTACAGCATTTAAAAAGTCCTGTAAGGGCTTCCGCAGTCATCGCCACCCATCCTTATGCTTCGGTCGAAGACATGAGCCGTAATTTCCGGTTTGACCACGGTTCCTGGAAAAACATAAAACCGGAGATTACCTGGAAGAAATCTTTCAGATGGTTTTATACTTACTATACTTTCTCAGAAAAATATACCCGTTATCCGCCTCAGGAACTGCCTGTACCCCTGGAGGAATACCTTACTCCTGAAGAGCAGATACAATGGTTTCAGGGCGATCCGGCAGCTTATAGGGGAATGAACGGTAACGAGATATATGATTACCTGGAACAGCTACAGGAAAAGGCCGAAACCTGGGGGAAGAAATCTTTGTTTATCTTACAATATTCGGTGATTCAGGATTTCCTGGCGTCCGGATCTGACAATCCCTGGAGCGGCCGTTTGTCCCAGGCCCGGGATTCTATTTTTACCATCTATAAAGAGAACTATAGTTTCTGGTCGGATCACCTGGCTTCTCTGCTGGATCAATATTTCCGGACCGCTTATTTTTCGGAAGCATACCGGAAAAATCAACGGGTACTCGATTCCCTTTCCGATGTTAAGTCGGCCGTACTCGAATTGTTCGACTCCCATATTCAATACGAATTGGTTATGCCGGGCAAGGTGATTTCGACCAATGCGCCGCATTCCGAAAACGGCAAGTTAATCTGGCAACTGAATGCCTATCGTTTTCTGCCGGCCGATTATATTCTGCAAGCCGAATCCCGCCGGTTGAATCTTTGGGCCGTACTGGTAACCTTGCTCTTTTTAGGCGGTGTGGTTTATCTATTTCGTCATAGTATATAGAGTATCCCGCGGGAGGGAGTGAAGGTACCGGATGAGGAAAGAGTTTGAAGTGAATCCCCAGTTTGTACCCTCAAACCTCAGATTCTGTATCCTGGGAAGCGGGGCTCATCGATCCTGAGCCGTTTCGGTTTCCCATCCGCCTCCGAGGGCTTTGTATAATTGAATCAGGTAAAGCAGGGCATTGCTTTCGGCGGTAACCAGGGCATTCTGATAATTGAAAACGTCGCGTTGTGAATTGAGTACGTTTTGGTAATCCGAAAGTCCTTGCCGGTAGAGGTCTATCGCCAGGGACAACGTTTCTTTTGCCTGCTCGAAGGCTGCCCGGTCGGCTTGAAGTTGACGGAGGGATTTGTTGTAGGAAATCAGAGCGTCGTCCACTTCCTGTAAGGCGGTTAAGAGGGTGTTGTTGTAATCGTTAATGCCTTCGTCCAGCTGAATCTGGGCCGAACGAACCGTTTCCACCAGGCGGCGGCCGCTGAAAAAGGTCCATTTGATTGCCGGACTGATTTGCCAGTCCATGTTTTCTTTCCGGAAGAAGTGTTCGAATTTGTCGGAACCGAAACCGAAGGCTCCGGTAAGATAAAATTTCGGAAACCAGTCGGCTCGGGAAGCGCCGACAGCTGCTGTCAGGGCTTCCATATTTTTTTCCGCTGCTTTCAGGTCGGGGCGTCGGCGGATGAGATCGGCCGGAATACCGGTGACCGGGATATGTTGTCCGGGCGGTAAAGGACGTTTATGGGCCAGTTTTCGTCGAAGGCTGTCGGAATATTCTCCGCTGAGTACGCAAAGGCTGTTGATCTGACTGTATATAGCGGCTTCTATGCCGGGAATGGCGGCCTGGGTTTGTAAATAAAGGCTTTTGGCCTGGGATACGTCCAGACGGGAAGCCAGACCGGTATGGAAACGGGTGTCCGTCAGATCGAGGATTTGTTTTTGAGATTCCAGATTTTGACGTGCCACTTCCAGTTGTGTCTGGTAAGTGCGTAAATGAATGTATACCGACGATAACTGGGCGATAAGAGATACCATCACGGCCCGATAATTTTCCCGGGAAGCATAGTAATATTCCCGTTGGGATTTTACGTTTTTACGGATGCTTCCGAAAACGTCGATTTCCCAGCTCATATTCAGAGCCGCTTGTCCGATGTAATTGCGTTCGTTGATGTGTTCGATGCCCAGGCTGTTTTTTTCAGGGGTGTAGGAAGCGGAGAAGCTGAGTTCCGGATACCAGGCGCTTTGCTGTATGCGTAAACGGGACTTAGACAATTCGATGTTTTTGATGGCATTGAGCAGATCGTAATTATGGGCGACGGCTTTCCGGATCAGGCTGTCGAGAATGGAGTCGCCGAATTTGTGCCACCAACTATCGTTTGTCGGGAGAGTCTGTTCCAGGTTCCATACCTGCCGGAGGGTATCGTTCTGAGCGGGCAGGTCAGAAAAGGGAAAAAGAAACAAGCAAATCCCTGTCAGGTTAAGCAGGGATTTTCGTAAGCCGGGAATCGTCATGGTCTTTTCCGAATTAAGTTTATTCCGAACAACTATACGAAACCCGAAAAGGAAAAGTTTATTTATTTTTTGTTCCTTTCGATTTCCCGGAGGTTTTCCATTTTTTTCTTCCGGAGGAATCCGTTGATATCTTCCAGGTGTTCGGTTACTTTCCGGTTGCCGAATTCATATACTTTTTTCACCAGTCCGTTGAGAAAATCCCGATCGTGGGAGACGACGATAAGGGTACCGTCGAAATCGAGGAGTGCATTTTTCAGTATATCTTTTGTTTTGAGATCGAGGTGGTTGGTCGGTTCGTCCAGAATCAGCAGATTGACGGGTTGCAGCAACAAACGGATCATGGCGAGGCGGGTACGTTCTCCTCCGGAAAGCACTTTCACTTTCTTGTCGATATCGTCCCCGCTGAACATAAAAGCTCCCAGCAGATTTTTTGTATTGCTTTTCAATTCCAGAGGTGTAACGTCGTCTACCGTTTGGAATACGGTAAGTTCTTCGTCCAGCAAGGAGGCTTGATTCTGTGCAAAATAACCGATTTGTACATTGTGCCCCAGGGTTAATTTGCCTGTATAATCTTTGATTTCTCCCATGAGACATTTAACCAGGGTGGATTTCCCTTCTCCGTTTTTTCCGACGAATGCCACTTTCTCGCCCCGTTCTATAGTAAAAGCGGCATCGTTAAATACTTCGTGCTCTCCGTAGCGTTTGGATAATTCCTGTACGATGACGGGATAGTTGCCGGATCGGGGAGAAGGCGGAAATTTCAACCGCAGAGCGGAGGTGTCTTCTTCATCTACTTCTACCAATTCCAGTTTTTCCAGCATTTTCACTCGCGATTGTACTTGCAAGGTTTTGGAATAAGTGCCTTTGAACCGCTCGATAAATTCTTTGGTTTCGGCAATCATTTTTTGTTGGTCGTCGTAAGCTTTTTGTTGTTGGAGGCGTCTTTCCTGCCGCAAGACGAGGTATTTGGAATAGTTGACCTTGTAATCATAGATGCGGCCCATAGTAACTTCGATGGTGCGGGTCGTGATATTATCTACGAAAGTCCGGTCATGGGAAATCAGGACGACGGCTTTTCCGTTGCTGACCAAGAACTCTTCCAGCCATTGGATGGAATCGATGTCCAGGTGATTGGTGGGTTCGTCGAGCAGGAGGACATCGGGCTTTTTCAGCAACATTTTGGCCAATTCGATACGCATCCGCCATCCTCCGCTGAAATCCCGGGTCGGCTGCTGAAAGTCCTCCCGTTTAAACCCTAATCCGAGCAGCGTTTTTTCCACATCGGCCTCGAAATGGGTCATGTCGATGCTGTAAAATTTTTCACTCAGGGCCGATACCTCTTCAATCAGTTTATAATATTCCGGAGAATCGTAATCGGTACGTTCCGTCAGTTGGCGATTCAGATCCTCTATCCGTTTTTCCATTTCGAATAAATGGGAAAAAGCTTGGGAAGCCTCTTCGAAAACGGTGCGCCCGTCTTCGGTCATCAAATGTTGCGGTAAATAAGCGATGACCGTATCCTTGGGCATGGATACGGCTCCCCGGGTGGGTTTACGGACACCCGCCAGTAGTTTGAGTAGGGTGGATTTTCCTGCCCCGTTTTTCCCCATCAGGGCGATCCGGTCTTTTTCATTGATCTGGAAGGAAACATCCTTAAAAAGAATACGGTCGCCGAAATCCACCGTTAAATTGTCAACTGAAATCATACTGTCGGAATGAGCGGTTTGCTATTTTTATTTCGGCCGCAAAGATAGGAAAAAACAGACAGCTTCCAATTTCCGGAGAAAGAGGAGAGGGGCCCGGGAGAAAACAAATAGAAAGAAAATTCGTTTGTGGGAAGGGAATCAACCGTTGAGAAGCCGGCATTTCTTCTTCTGAGCCGGAAACCCGGCTAACCGTGATTTACCCGGCAACTGCAACGCCAGCAGGTAAAGCGGCGTTGCAGCTGAGGCTGAGATCTTACAGGTGGAGAACCGGGCCCTCTATCCGAATGGGAAAAAGAACAGCGGTGCTCTTGAAAAAGTGTGGGAAAACCTACCGTTTTAAGGTACATAAAACGAGGAACATATCCTGTTCCGGGTTGAAGGAAGACAAAACCTCCGGATTGCTCACCAGCGATTTATTATTTTTAATGAATGCTTCCATTTCGTACCCCAACAGAAAACAGATCAATCTGCCGTTTTTATCAAATCCGTATATTTTGTTTTTGTACCAGTTCGAATTGTCCTCTGCATCTACCCATTGCCATTTCCCCGTTTTCTTGTCTCGGATGCCGTAGACGAAAGGGGTGCGGGGGACTACGGGGTTTTCCCGGGAAAACAAAGCCAACTGATAGCGGTCGTTTTCCATAAAAGATTGTAAATCACAATACTCTTTGGAGCTGACAATCTGTAATATTTTCATCGGTTCCAGAGAAGGATCGAGCTCCGGTATGTTTTGGTTCCCGAAATCGAAAGTATAACACAGGTATACGGAATCCTGCTGAATGGCATACAACCGGTTTTCCATCGGCAACCAAAAATACAGCCGGTTTTGATACGAATAAAACATATGGCGAGGGGTCATAAAAGGGATGGGTTCCGTCTGCAGAGGCAGGAAAGAATCCCTTACCTGCAAATTCCGGTCTAGTCGCAGAATTCTGGAACGGTATACTTTGTTGAGCGGATTGAGGTGAACCCAAAAAGTGTGGTCTTTGTGGGTAAAATGGGAAACGTTAAGGGGTACTTCTTTTTTTTCCAGCCATTTCCCGTTTTTCAGGTATCGGAAGAGTTTCAGCGTGAAAACAGGACCTCCCTGTATGTAAACCTGATCTTCCTTTTCATCGACGGAATAGGACAGCGCACTGTGGTATTCCTGAGGGCCTTTCCCTTTGGTACCTATATTATTCAGAAATTTACCCTCTTCATTGAAGCGGAAAATCGTTCCCGTTTTGGAGTCCGTTATATAGTACGAACTGTCTTGATGGAAAATCTGGTCGACTGCTCCGATGAAATGTTTATTTTCATGCCGGAGGGGAAGAACTTCGACCGATTGAATAAATTCCGACAAACTGCCGGCATTCGGTCCCGCGTATTTTACGGTTTCGGATGGTATCCCTGTATGTTGTGCCGGCTGGCCGCAACCGTAGAAACCTGTAAAGGCCAGAAGTAGACCGGTTCTTATAAAAAAATTCATACGATTGGTTTTATTTTTTCAGCAATAAGTATTCTACTCTCAGTATGAGAATATAAGGATGTTCTTTGTAAAGAATTTTTCCTTCCGGATCGATGAGTACACAGGTGGGCACTCCGTCGATGGCGTACATTTTTTGTACCGACTGTCCCTCCGGGGAATGAGCATCGTTCAATTGCAACCATTCGAGACCTTCTTCCCGGATCGATTTTTTCCAGGTTTCACTTTGTTCGCGACAGGCAATACCGATCATTACCAGATCTTTTCCTTGTACCTTGGTATACAATTCTTTTAATTTGGGAAGGGATTCCCGGCAGGGAGCGCACCAGCTTCCCCAAAAATTCAGGAGGACGTATTTACCCCGGTAATCCGACAAGCGGATAATTTTTCCGGTGGTATCTTTTATCGCAAAATCCGGAGCCACGGCTCCCGGTTCGCTTGTTTTTTTCTGTTGGATATACAGAGCTATTTCCCGGCCGGCCGGAGAGGCTTGCACCCGGGGAGAGAGTTGTTCAAAGGCCTTCTCGTATTCGGAAAAATCAGCCATATCCAGGTATTCGTAACGGAGCAGGGCGGCGGAATAGGCATTATCCGGGTTTTTTAACCGGAATACCTTTTCCAGAGAATCCACACTCATAAGCATATCGTTCGACTCATCGATTAATTTCATGCCCTCCGCTTGTTGAAGGGAATCCCCGTTTTTTTCCGCCTGATCCAGCAATTGAAATGCATTTTGCTGGATATCCAGCGCCTTCCAGGTGATTTGATTAATGGCTTGCATGTCCGGATGTTCGTACAAACCTCCGGAGGGACGCAGGTAATACCAGTTTTCGGTATCCCCTTTCACCCGGATTTCCGAAAAGCCTTCTAAGAAAATCCGGGGCTGTCCTTCACTTTCCGGATTAAAGGATTCTCCGGGTTTCAGAAGCGTTAGAAATCCATATTCATCGGTTACCGACGTTTTTAACGTAAATTCGTTGTCTTTGGAAACTACGATACTGTCTTTGGGAATACGCCCCGGTCCATTGAGGTTTTGTACGGCGAGTACGATTCGGTCCCCGGCTTTCAAGCCTTGCACTTCTCCGTGAAAAACGTTTTGTTTGCGGGAGCAAGCCGTTGATACGGTCAGTATGACCCAAAAAGTGAAATAAGCCTTGATTTTCATAATTCGGTTTTTTAAGTAGTCATCGACAAATATAATGAAAAACGCATTATTTAAGTGTTTATTAGACAATTTTCTTATTTTGTTGCAAATTACCCATTTTGCGGATGTTTTGCTCTGGAAACGGTAGATTGTATGCAGTTTTTCTTCAGAAGGAAGCCTTATATGGGCCGGGATGGAAGAAGGGGCCGGGGCATTTTTTACGGGAATTTTTCTACAATGACGGGGAATTTTTCTACATTATTTTATCCGAAATATCCGGGTGTTTTATTATAATTGTTTGATTATTAACCTATTATTTATATGACTTTTTTGTGGCACATATTTTTCAGTGGATTTTTCAACATTAAATAATAGCAATCAGTTATGGATAGGAAGTACATTTGGATTATAGCGGCATTGACGGCCGTTTTATCGACAGCTTGTAAAAAAGAGAAGGAACCGGAACGGGTGGTCGTAAAGATGGAAAAAGCCGGGACGGATCATGTGGAAATTTACGGTGAATATGTAGGACGCATCCGGGCCAGGCGATTTGTAGAAGTCCGGGCGCGGGTAGAAGGTTATCTGGAAAGTATGCTTTTTGAGGAGGGGAAACGGGTTTACCAGGATCAGCCTTTATTTGTCATCAACCGTGCCCAGTATAAAGCCCGGGCGGATAAGGCCGATGCCCAGTTGAAAAAGGACTTGGCTCAGGAGGCGAAAGCGGCCCGGGATGTGGAGCGCTTACGTCCTTTATACGAGCAGAAAGCGGCCAGTCAGTTAGACTTGGACAATGCCGTTGCGGCTTATGAAAGTGCAAAAGCGAGTGTAGCTATGAGCCGGGCCGACCTGGCCCAGTCTCAATTGGAGTTGAGTTATACGACGGTGAAATCCCCGATTTCAGGCTACATCAGTGAACGTTATGTAGATATAGGGACTTTGGTAGGACCGGGGGCGAAATCCTTACTGGCTACCGTGGTGGACAGCGATACGGTTTTGGTGGATTTCAGTCTGACCGCTCAGGATTACCTGCGGAGCCTGCAGCGGAATGTGAAATTGGGGGAAAAAGATACCTCCCGTTCCTGGCAACCGAATATTACCGTAACTATGGCGGATAATTCCGTATATCCTCTCCGGGGGTTGGTGGACTTTGCCGAGCCTCAGGTAGATCCGAAAACGGGTACGTTCAGTGTCCGTGCCGAGTTGGCGAATCCGGAACGGAAATTATTGCCGGGACAGTTTACCAAGGTAAAATTGCTGTTGGACGTCCGTGAAAATGCGGTGGTGGTTCCTGCGAAAGCGGTCGTCATTGAAAAGGGAGGGGCGTATGTATATGTGGTGCGCCGGGATAGTACGGCAGAAAAAAGATTTATCGAAACCGGGCCGGAGGTAGGAAACCGGGTTGTTGTGGAAAGAGGATTAGGGTTAGGAGAAACGATTATTACGGAGGGATATCACAAATTGTCACCTGGTGTATTGGTGATAGAGGAAGCGGAAGGCAAGCCGGAGAACCGGAAAGATTCGGTAACTCTGACCGGATTGATCCGCAAGGAAAAAGGAGGTAAACTATGAAACCGACTTTTTTTATCGACCGGCCGATTTTTTCGGCAGTATTGTCTATTCTGATCGTAATTATAGGTTTTATCGGGTTGTTTCTGTTGCCTGTAGATCAATATCCGCAAATTACACCTCCGGTAGTGAAAGTGACCGCCTCTTATCCGGGAGCCAGCGCTTTGACGGTTTCACAGGCGGTAGCTACCCCGATCGAGCAGGAATTGAACGGGACGCCGGGTATGCTTTACATGGAATCGAGCAGCAGTAATTCCGGTGGTTTGACTATCGATATTACGTTTGATATTTCGGCCAATCCGGAATTATCGGCTGTGGAAGTGCAGAACCGGGTGAAATTAGCGGAATCGCGTTTACCGGCCGAGGTGATTCAAAACGGTATCAAAGTGGAAAAACAGTCCTCCAGCCAATTGATGACCATTTGTCTGAAATCGACCGATTCCCGTTTCGATGAAATTTATCTGAGTAATTTCGCTACGATCAATGTGCTGGATATTATCCGGCGGATTCCGGGAGTAGGCCGGGTGTCGAATATCGGCAGCCGGTATTACGGCATGTGCATTTGGGTGATGCCCGACCGTTTGGCCAATTTCGGATTGACGGTAAAGGATTTGCAAAATGCTTTGAAAGACCAGAACCGGGAGTCGGCAGCCGGAGTGTTGGGTATGCAACCCATTACCGGGACGGATGTGACGATTCCGATCACTACGCAGGGGCGTTTGTCTACGGTTCAGGAGTTCGAAGAGATTGTAGTCCGGGCCAATGCGGATGGGTCCGTGATCCGGCTGCGGGATGTGGCGAGGGTATCGCTGGAGGCTTCCTCCTATGCGACCGAGAGCGGGATTAACGGGGAGAATGCGGCTGTATTGGGAATTTACATGTTGCCGGGGGCGAACGCTATGCAGGTGGCGGAGGACGTGAAGACCGCCATGAAGGATATCAGCAAGAATTTTCCCGAAGGGTTGAGTTACGATATTCCGTTTGATATCACTACTTATATTTCGGAATCTATCCATGAGGTATATAAAACTTTGTTCGAGGCGTTGATTCTGGTTATCCTGGTCGTATTTCTTTCCTTGCAGAATTGGAGGGCTTCTTTGGTTCCTTTGGTGGCGGTGCCTATTTCGCTGATCGGTACGTTCGGCGTGATGTTGATTCTGGGCTTTTCGCTGAATATGCTGACTTTACTGGGACTGGTATTGGCCATCGGAATCGTGGTAGACGATGCTATCGTCGTGGTGGAAGCCGTGGAAAGCTATATGGAAAAAGAGGGTTTGTCTCCTTACGAGGCTACTAAAAAGGCTATGCACGGTTTAACGGGGGCTTTGGTGGCTACTTCTCTGGTCCTGGCGGCTGTGTTTGTTCCGGTGAGTTTTCTGGGGGGGATAACGGGTATGTTATACCGTCAGTTTGCCGTTACCATTGTCGTATCGGTATTGATTTCTCTGGTTGTGGCTTTAACGTTGAGTCCGGCGATGTGCGCGCTTATTCTGCGTCCCCATAGCGGTACGAAAAATCGTTTCTTCCGCCGGATCAATATATGGTTGGCTGCGGGGAATCACCGGTATACCGGATTAGTAGAAAAGGCCGTGGGGAATTCCCGTCGTATTCTGGCCGGATTCGGCATGGTTTTGGTGGCTATTTTCGTCTTGAACCGTGTGGTTCCCGGTAGTTTTATTCCGGAAGAAGATCAGGGATATTTTAAAGTGGAACTGGAGCTTCCGGAAGGAGCTACGCTGGAACGGACCCGGACGGTGACCGACAGGGCTATCGACTACCTGAAGGCTCATCCGGCGGTGGCCTATGTGCAGAATGTGACGGGCACCAGTCCGCGGGTGGGAACGAATCAGTCCCGTGCGGAGCTGACCGTTATCCTCAAACCCTGGGAGGAAAGGAAATCGGGAAAGATGTCGGTAGAGGATGTGATGAGCGATGTGCGCCGGGAATTGTACCGGTATCCCGAAGCAAAAGCCTATTTGTCCAAGCCTCCTGTAATTCCGGGTTTAGGTACTTCCGGAGGGTTTGAGTTGCAGGTAGAAGGAAGAAGCGGGGCTTCTTTCGAAAATCTGGTAAGTGCTGTAGATACCCTGATGAAATATGCAGCCCGGGAGAAGGCTCTTACGGGACTTTCTTCCTCCCTGCAACCTGAAATTCCGCAACTGTATTTCGATGTGGACCGGGATAAAGCGAAATTTCTGGGTATTCCGATGGCCGATATATTCTCGACTATGAAAGCTTATACGGGCTCGGTGTATGTAAACGACTTTAATATGTTCAACCGGGTGTACCGGGTATATATACAGGCGGAAGCACTTTACCGGGCCCATAAGGACGATATCAATCTTTTCTTCGTGCGGGCGGCCTCCGGCGAGATGGTTCCCTTAACCGCTCTCGGTACGGCGGAATATACGACGGGACCGGGCAGTATCAAGCGGTTTAATATGTTTACGACTGCAGTGATCCGGGGAGCTGCTGCTCCGGGTTATAGTTCCGGCGAAGCCATGAGTGCTATCGAACGGATTGCCAAAGAACGTCTGCCGGAAAATATCGGTGTGGAGTGGAGCGGTCTTTCCTTTCAGGAGAAAAAGGCGGAGGGACAGATGGGAATGATTATGTTGCTGGTATTTGTATTCGTATTCCTGTTTTTAGCGGCTCTTTACGAAAGCTGGCTGGTGCCGATAGCGGTGTTGCTGTCTTTACCCGTCGCCGCTTTGGGGGCTTATTTGGGAATTTGGGTATTCGGATTGGAAAACGATGTATATTTTCAGATCGGGTTGGTGACTTTGGTCGGTTTAGCTGCTAAAAACGCCATTCTGATCGTAGAGTTCGCTCAGGTGGAAATGGCCCGGGGGGTGGATGCTCTGAAAGCGGCCGTGCGGGCGGCAAGTTTGCGCTTCCGGCCGATTTTAATGACTTCCCTGGCGTTCGTACTCGGAATGTTACC
Organism: uncultured bacterium; assembly: GCA_905216195.1. Classification (GTDB taxonomy): domain Bacteria; phylum Bacteroidota; class Bacteroidia; order Bacteroidales; family Marinifilaceae; genus Culturomica. Next base: position 32,270 of record CAJMSX010000004.1, on the reverse strand, counting down.
TTTGGTGCTGGCTTCCGGACCCGGTTCTGCCAGCCGGCATTCCATCGGAACGGGGGTATTTTTCGGTATGTTGGCTGCCATTACCGTCGGTATTGTTATGGTTCCGTTTTTCTTTGTTCTGATTAACCGGGTGAAAGAAACGATAAGCCGGAAGATGAAGTCCCTGGATTTGAAAGAAAAATGCGGGACGAAAGTGAAAGGGTGGATGAACGGAAAAATGAGAGAACAAAAGTTGTAAGATCAGTTTTACATTAAGAAGAAAATTCTATGAAAAAGATATATCAGTGGGGGATCGGATGTATACTGGCTGGGATCATCCTTTCTTCCTGCAAAATCGGGAAAGAATATACGCGGCCGGATCTCCGGTTGCCGGAAAATATCGATGCGGCGCAAATGCCGGATTCCGCTTCGGTAAGTGAGATGAAGTGGTGGGATTTGTATACGGATACCGTCTTACAGGGATTAATAGACCGGGCGCTCGAATACAATAAGGATATGCAGATAGCCGCCGCCCGGATCAAGGAAACGGAAGCTTCCAAACGCATCAGTAAAGCGGACCTTTTTCCGAAAGTAAATGCCCGCATCAATGGACAGCGGGATTACGATTATACTCCGGAAAATACTTTCGAAGCCAAAGGCCTGCTTTCCTGGGAAGTGGATTTATGGGGGAAGCTGCGTTGGGGAAATCAGGCTGCTATTGCGGAATATTTACAAAGCGTGGAAGGTCAAAGAGCTTTGCAAATGACGATAGTGGCTCAGGTCGCCCAGGCTTATTTCGAATTAAGCGCCTTGGACGAAGAATTGAAGATTGTGAGGCAGACGCTGGCAGCCCGGGAAGAAGGCGTACATTTGGCCCGGTTGCGTTATGAAGGAGGAATGACGTCCGAAACTTCTTTGCGGCAAGCCCAGGTCGAACTGGCACGTACGGCTACCCTGGTGCCGGATCTGGAACGGAAAATCCGGTTGAAAGAGAACGATATCTCTTTACTGACCGGTCAGTATCCCGGACAAATTGCCAGGGGAGAAGGCATCCGGAAACAGAATTTGCCGCATACGCTTCCGGTCGGTTTACCTTCTTCCTTACTGGAACGCCGTCCCGATATCCGTCAAGCCGAGTATAAACTGAAAGCGGCCCATGCTAAAGCGGGAATTGCTTATACCAGTATGTTTCCGAAGCTGACGTTAACCGGTCACTATGGATTGGAAAGCCCGCAATTATCGGATTTTTTGAAATCCCCCTTCTTTTTTCTGGGAGGAGAGCTACTGACCCCCTTGTTCAACATGGGAAAAAACCGGGCCAAACTAAAAGCTGCGCGTGCCGTGGCGGAACAGGAAGGATACGCTTATCAGAAATCGGTACTGACGGCTTTTAAGGAGGTGAATGATGCTTTGGTATCTTCTCGCAAAATTGAAGAAATCCGGCAATCCCGGGCGAATTTGGAGGAGGCTGCGCGTTCTTACCTGGATTTGGCGAATTTACAGTATATCAACGGGGTTATCGGTTACATCGACGTACTCGATGCTCAGCGCGGTTTCTTCGATGCTCAGATCGGTTTGAACAATGCCGTCCGGGATGAATTGATTGCCATTGTCAATTTGTATAAGGTGTTGGGAGGCGGCTGGGAACCTCAACTGAGGGCGGACACAACCGCCTCCCGCTAAGGGTAACGGAAAGCGGGCATGGGTAGGGTAGTTTTCCGGGAATTTAGGGTTTTCCCGGTGTAGAAATTGTATTTAATAATTTTTATGTCTCCCGACGCTAGAATACTTCCGGCGAACATGTATTTTTGTAGAACGAACGAGTTTCGGTAAAATGCTGGAGGTATTAAGATGGGTGAACATATTACTTTTCGGAGAAATGAGGGATTAATTACGGTGAAACCCTATTGGAGAGGGAATCCGGTGGTGAGGGGACGTTTTGTCAATCGTCAGCACCGTTCCCGCCACGGAATGGGGAATGTATTGAAATGGCGTTTTTCACCGAATCCCCAACGAAAGGAAAAACGGAGGGAAAAATGGGAGCCTCCCTTGAGTTACCTTCATACGTTGGAGGATATATCCAGCGATTCCCTGGTGTGGCTGGGGCATAATTCTTTTTTCATGCAGTTCGGGGGAAGACGGATGATGTTCGATCCCGTATTTGGAAATATCCCTTTCGTAAGGCGCCGGAGTAAGTTACCTGTCGATCCTTCTGTGTTTAAAAATATCGATTACCTTTTGCTCAGTCACGATCATTTCGATCATTTGGATAAAAAGAGCATTGCCCGGTTGTATGAAAATAATCCCGGTATGAAGGTGTTTTGCGGTTTGGGGATGGGGGAGTTGCTTCGGGGATGGTTTCCGGATCTGGAGGTGATCGAGGCCGGCTGGTATCAGCAGATAGAGGATAAAGGACTTAAAATTACTTTCCTGCCGGCCCAGCATTGGAGTAAACGTTCGGTGCATGACGGAGGGCAGCGTTTATGGGGAGCTTTTATGTTGCAGGCAAACGGCATGTCGATCTATTATAGCGGAGATACGGGTTATTCCAAGCATTTTGCGGAAATTCCGGAACTTTTCGGCCCTCCCGATTACGCTTTGTTGGGAATCGGAGCCTATAAGCCCCGCTGGTTTATGCAACCGAATCATATTTCGCCTTACGATTCCCTGAAAGCCTCGGCTGAAATGAAAGCCGGCATGACTATACCCATGCATTACGGAACGTTCGACCTCTCGGACGAACCGCTGAGCGATCCCCCCAAAGTATTTGCCGAAGAGGCCCGGAAACTCAATATTCCCGTTTCTATTCCCGGCCTCGGGGAAATTATCAAACTGGAAAAGAAGTAAGCCTTATTTTTCTTCCCATTTCAACCCCTTCAGTGCATCGTCGGAATAAATGTGCAGACTGTGTGCCGTTTCGCTTAGGCAGGTAATGCGGTGAATGTGGTTGTCGAATTGGCCGGCTTTTCCGATGGAGAACAGACCTTGCGGCCGGTCGATGTGAAGTCGGTCTTTCAGACGGGCTAATCCGCTGGTTCCGGGGCAGGGTTCGAAAATTTCCACCAGAAATTCCCCGTCTGCAAACGTGTATCCGGCATATTGGGGGTGGGAATGGATGGCCGTCCGATTGCCTTTTTTCCAGCACATGACGAGGGCTTCCCAGCCTGTTTCCCGGTCCCTTCCGATATAATGACGTATATAAGTGGTCTCGGAAAACCGGACGAATTCGTTCAGGGAATTGTGCAGGACGTATTGTAAGGCGTAATCCCGGATTTCTTCCCCTGTTTTCGGGCCTAGAGCCTGTTTGCTGACCAAAGCCCGCAACCCGTTCATAAACGTTGCGTATTCCTGAATTAATAAGGGTTGGGTGTTAAAATCTTCCGCCAATACTTTCGCTGGTGTCTTCATATTCTTTTTGTTTCTCACAAAGATAAGGAAAAGAAGAAAGAGGCTGTAGTGTATAAAATACCTATTTCATAAAGAAAAAATACCTAAAAATATTCCGCAAGTTTATTTTTTGAGAAAAGTGTCAAGGGAAACCTGTCTGATACTTCTCTTTATCCTTAGAGGGTAGGGAAATAGATAGCGGTCATAGTCCATACGTTCTCGGAAATTTCTCTAACCCTAAAGCAGGACAGATAAATCCTATGAGTCGGACAGGCTTCCGTAAAGGATTATTCCGGGGTTCCGCTTCTAAGCTAAAGAGCGGATGACCCGAAATAAAATAGTATTAGTTTGCCGGTTTGCTGCCGTCGAATTGAACTTTGATTACTTGCCCGTATAAACTCATTGTTAAGTCAATGTAACAGTGGTTACCAGCAATAACGCTGTTCTCAGAAAAAGTACCGGTAGGATTTAAAAAGGCAAAGCTAATTTGTGCGTTAGTGAGTTTGCCGTTATTGTCTTTAGTAGCATTGATAATAACATCCCCATAATAAAAACCATAGCTAAATCCCTGAATCGTAAGTTTTACGGTGGACCCGTAATCTTCGACTACGACAGTTCTCTGCTGGGGTTCTGAAGCCGTATTATCCACGGTTACATTCAATATACCGCTATAATTTCCGGTAACATTTTCGGCGAAGACGCTTAGGGTACTCAGTACCAATAGAATTGTAAGAATTTTTTTCATGATGTTTAAATTTAAGTGAGTTTATTGATGGACTAGATCTAATCCGAGATCGAATTTTTCGGTAATCGGCCAATTAGCGGGAATAACATTAAACATGCCCATAAGTGCCTGATATTGTTGGGGAATGAGGGGAGTTACCAACTCTTTAATTTGATAAAAGTCCGATTTCATAAAGAACTGAGGATCGTCTTGCGGAGAGACCGGTGAGCTGAACAGCATGTTCAGGGCAGCCTGATCCAGATATATATAAGTATGTCCGTTGACTGGTTTTACCTGCAGCGGAAATCCGTTTTTCACCCATCCGAGTAAAGTATTGAACGTTTCGTCACTGATGCCGTTTACGTTGATTTGTAAATATTGCGACAGTAAATTTTTGATGGTAGCCGCATTGCCATTGAGTATATTGGTAATAATGTTTTCGATCAGTTCGGTGCTTCCCGAAGTTGCATTATCGCTCATGGCTTGCGAAATAATAGCCGGTAAATTTAATTTGACATACAATTTGTTGTCTTTTTCAAACCAATACGCCAGGTTCCGGGGAGATTCCTGCCAGCTTTTTTTCGCTACCACCTGATTGATTAATTCCTGGCTTAATTGGTTTAACCAGGACATTTGAAATTCCATTTCATCCGAAGTGTAGCTTGCCCGGATGTTTCCGTCTTTTTCCAGCTTTATGTTTTTTATAACCTGAGGCAATACGATTGCGCCTATACCTCTCAGATTACCTCCGTAAGCAATACCCATATTCCTTCCGCCCTCCAATTGAGTACTCCAGTCAATGTATAAAGCCCCGCTCAGTATACCTTTGGGATTTACCATGCCCGGTCCGATAACTAATTCTCCCGTCGTGATATCTCCCAATTCATAGGTTTTCGCCCATCCCTGGGGATCGGCTAAAGTTACGTTTAGGTTCAGGTTCAGTACGGTATCGGCTATGCTTCCGTCATAATCGATGGTAGTGCCTGCTGCCCGGACCCCTGTCGTCTGACCGCTGAATACATATTTCCCTTTTTCTTCCTTCAATAAGATATTGTTGATCGTCGTCTGCTCTTCTCCGGGGATCACATCGGTCAGGGTAATGGTCGCGGTTTTGCTGTTTTCCGTATTGAACGTCACTTTTTTGCCGGTCAGCGGAGCATTCCCGTAAGTCAAAGTGAGGGCGGCCGTTTTACTGCTACCGTATTCCTTATTCAGTTCTTCCGGTTTAAACAAGGGATCGTCTTCATCACTGCAGGCAGTCCATAAAACCGCTCCGAGAGCAAAAACCAATACATAAATCAATCCTTTTTTCATTTTTACTTTTTATTTATAGTTTAACAATAGACCTCTATGATCTGTTTTTTAGGAATCCGGAGTCAGAAAGCCTTTCCCGGATGCCGGACAGCCAGGTAGCAGCAGAAAATATTTTTAGCTGCGAACGGAAATAATCTAACAAACAATATACCGAAGGATATGTTTTAAGTATTTTAAATTATAGTTTTTGTGGTATAATATTAAGATAAATGTTAAAATGTTAATATAAGTGTACTATATACATCTATATATGGGTGTTTTTAGAAGAGGATAGTATACAGAGAGAAAAGGTACTGTGAATTTTGAAAAAGGGGTATCTTCCGCAGTCCATCCGGACGGAGAGAAAAGATATATTTTATCGCCGAATAAAAATAGTTTACGAAATTTAGTTAAAATTTAAAGAAAAAGTATCTATATTTGTTAATGAAATGAATGTGAATTATGAATGAGTTTTATTCTTCAGCCGGTTTTAAGCGGAGTTTTTTGATAAAAAACGATGCCGTTACAGGTGGAGGTTTGCCCTATACCGATCTGACGGAAGATTTTGTGGCAAGTCCGGAATTAGACGAACGGATTTTGAATCTGTATTCCCGCCCTTGTCGTTTAAAAGCCGGAATTTTTGCTATTTGTCTGGAGGGAGAAGTGGAGGCAGAGATCAACGGTGACCGTTACCGGATTCGGGGCCTGGATTTTATATCTCTCCTTCCGGGGAGCATCATTCGATACCGGGCAAAACGAGGCGGTGTAAAATTTTGCTTCATCGCTTTTTCTTCGGTCGCCATGGGAAATATAAATCTGGTTCAAACTACGATGGAGTTTTTGCTGGGGATGCAAGAACATCCGGTAGTTGCTTTAACGGGAGAAACGGCTTTGTGGCTGAGGGATTATTTTACTCTTTTGGCCCGGGCGAAGACTTTGGTTCAGGTTAGGCTTCATCCGGAAGTAGTGAAAAACATTTTGCAATCCGTTTTATACGGTGTGGGGTTTTTATACGGGAACCGCCAATGGGACGATCATGTGCTGAGCCGGAAGGAAGAAATATATAAGGATTTCTTAAGAGCGGTGCGTTTGCATTACCGGAAGGAGCGAAGCGTGGCCTTTTATGCGGAAGTGCTGGCCATCTCCCAGCAACATTTGGGTACGACCGTGAAGCAGGTATCCGGGCAGACCCTTTCCGATATTATAGCTCATTTGGTGATTATGGATGCCCAGGCGCAATTGCGGTCGACGGATTTACCGATACAGCAGATCGCTTATTCCTTAAATTTTCCTGACGTTTCTTTTTTCGGAAAATATTTTAAGCGTTATGTAGGAGTGAGTCCGCAGAAGTATCGGGTAAACGGAGAGCATTCCGTTCCCCGGTCGGAATAAACGGTTGCCGCAGCCGTTTTATTCCGGGCAGGCATCCGGAATTTCGTCTTCGTCGGGCGGTTCACCGTCTGTATACTTGTTTTTTACTTTTAATTTGTGACCGTTGCCCATGCGGGTAAAATTTTCCGGCGTTTCATCGTTCATGTCCACGATATTTTCGTTATTCTCTTCTTTCATTTCCATCGGATTGGTGTTTGATAAAGGAACGTATCCGGGAGAAAAAAGTTGCTGAATGACCGGTAAATAACCCTAAGGGAAGGAACTTCCCGGTTGGAAGAAAGATTCCCGGGCGCTGGTTACCAGTAGAGGATCAGGCCGGCTAAACCGGCAATACAAATCATAAGAATGGGATGTATTTTATATTTCCAGGTGAGAAAAAAGGCGCCTAGGAAAATGAGAATGCTTTTATAATCGATAAAATTGTCTTTATTCATCAACAAGAGGGCTGCAGCGGCGATCAGTCCTACGGTGAGGGGGCGTAAACCGGTGAAGGCCGCTGCTACGTATTTATTGTTCTTAAAGCGGGCAAAAAAGTAAGAAATCAGAAGGACCAGGAGGAAAGAGGGAAGGCAGACGGCCAGCGTGGCGATAACCGATCCCCACACGTTTCCCGTAACCGTATAACCGATGTAAGTGGCGCTATTGATGCCGATAGGACCCGGGGTCATCTGGGAGATGGCTACCACCTCGGTAAATTCCTGTAGGGACAGCCAATGATGTTTATCTACTATTTCGTATTGAATCAGGGATAACATGGCATAACCGCCTCCGAAACCGAATAACCCTATTTTTAGGTAGACACACCACAATTGCCAATAGATCATTGTTTTTTTCCTTTTAATTTATTTTTTATCCAGAAGGTATAGATGAATCCCCCCGCAATCCCGGTCAGTACGAGGTAAGCCGGGGAAACGCCGGCTTTCCAGATCAGTAAGGCGGCCGCCAGGGGAAAAAGGAGTTCGGCCCGGCTCAGCCGCACGGCCTGGGCGGCTGATATACAGGGCACCAGAATCAAGGCTACTACGGCCGGGCGGATTCCGTTAAATATTTTGGCTACCCAACTGTTGTCCTGAAAATGATTGAAAAATAAAGCGATCGCCAGAATGATGAAAAAGGAGGGCAGAATGGTACCTAAGGCGCAGATAACGCTTCCCCAGCCCTTTTTCAGTTTATAGCCTACGAAAATAGATATATTTACGGCGAATACTCCGGGGAGCGACTGGGTGACGGCAAACAGATCGATAAAGTCCTGCTTACTGAGCCAGCCCCGCTTCACCACTTCCCGTTCGATCAAGGGAATCATGGCATAACCGCCTCCGATGGTAAACATGCCGATTTTGACAAAAGTCAGAAAAAGAGTCCGGTACATGGTTTTAAAGTTCAAAAGATTTTCCTTGTTTTTTATGACGCTCTTTTAGTAAGAAAACACTAAAATAGTGAAAAACCGGCATATTGCCTGATAAAAGCCGTGAATATTTGATGGCTTCTGCTATGTGTTTTTCTCCATGGGAATGAAGGTGGGAGCGGAAAGGGCAGCTTGGGGGGCAACCTTCCGGAGGAATCATCCCTAACGGCATTCGGTTGTCGGGTATGGTAGTGCTGAAGTGAAGAAAAGACCGGTTAGGGAAAGAGAAAGGGAACGGAATTTTTAGGTCCATTTTTGGGAAAAGGGAGAAAAATATAAAAAGTTGTGGCTATATTTGTATACCTGACTGTAGAAGAGGAAAATACCGGCGCTTAAAGAATCGGTTGCCGGAAAAATACATATTTAAGGAGATAAGGGATGAGGTTCAGAGGATATATTTTCGGTTGCTTATGCATGTTGTCCCTGGAGGTATGGGCAAGCGGGGGGCAGGATGAACGCCTGAAAGGGCTGGACCGGATTGTGAAATACCCGGAAAAGTACGGACAGACCAAAGCCGGGCGTATATCAGCCCTGCGGGCGGAAAGAGAAGTTGCGCTTACGGATGAAGCGCGTTTGGAGGCCGATAGGAGGTTAGCCCAGGAATATAAGGTTTATATAGCCGATTCAGCCCTGTATTATATCCGGGAACAATTGGAGATAGCCGCGAAAACCGGAAATCCGGAAGAGAAGGAGGTGGCGAAAATGGAGATGGCGGAAATATTGATTATTACCGGAATGTATAAAGAAGCAGAGGAGATCCTGGGAAGTTTAAACCCGGAAAAATTACTTCCGGGCAGGCGAGGTTATTATTTTCAGTTGTACCATACCTTGTACCGGGCTTTGCGGGATTATGCTGTCGGAAAGCAAGCCCGGGACCGGTATGAACGTCAGGCGGATCGGTACCGGGATTCGTTGCTGGCGGTGTATCCTCGGGGAAGCGACATTCATATTCTGGTGGGAGCGGAACAACTGATCAGCCGGGGTGATTATCAGGAGGCCCTGGATTTGCTGTTGCCTTATTATGCAACTTTAGACCCGGAAAGCCGGGAAATGGGGTATACGGCTTATTCGGTGGCGGAGGCGTACCGGCATTTAGGAGATAAAGAAAAGGAAAAGGAATACCTTACCGTATCGGCTTTAGCCGATCTGAAAAGCGGAGTGAAGGAGTATATTTCGTTGCGGGAATTGGCGGTATTGTTGTATGCGGAAGGCGACATTTCCCGCGCCTATGCTTATATGAAACGGGCTATGGAAGACGCGGCGTTTTGCAATGCCCGTCTGCGTACGGTAGAAGTGTCTCAGGTGCTGCCGATCATTAACGAGGCTTACCGGGTACAGACGGAAAAACGGAGGCGTCAGATGTGGGTGTCCCTGCTGTGTATCAGTGTGCTGGCTGTGGTTTTGGTGGGGCTGCTTTTTTATGTCCGGAAACAAATGAAACGCTTATCGGCAGCTAAGCGGGAAGTAGGTCAAGCCTATGACCGTTTACAGTTGTTGAATGGAGAATTGAAAGCGTTGAACGAGCGTCTGTCTGATTCCAACGCCCGTTTGCAGGAGGTGAATGTCGCGCTACTCCAGACCAACAATAAGCTGGAGGAGGTAAATTATATCAAAGAGGCCTATATCGGACGTTTTCTCGATTTATGCTCGACTTATATCGGTAAGCTGGAAAGTTACCGGCGTTCGCTAAATAAAATGGCTCTGAACGGGCGGACGGAGGAATTGTTCCGGGAATTGAAATCGACACAGTTCGTAGACGAGGAACTGGAAGAATTCTATAGAAATTTCGATTCGGCTTTTCTCCGTTTGTTTCCGGATTTTGTAACGGATTTCAATGCTTTACTGGCCGATGGAGAAGAAATTATACTGAAGCCTGGAGAGTTACTGAACACGGAATTACGGATTTTTGCCCTGATCCGCCTGGGGATAACGGATAGTAATAAGATCGCGCAATTTCTGCGTTATTCTTTGAAGACGATATATAATTACCGGACGAAAATGCGCAATAAGGCCCGGGGAGTCCGGGACGATTTCGAACAGGAGGTGATGCGGATCGGGACGTTTTAAGGGGGGGGAGGAAGAAGGGCCTGCAGATCCCGATGATTCCGCCGATTTTTTATGAGAATAAGTCGGGTTACATCCTGGGTTTGTCCGCATCCTATGGGATGTGGTCCTTTTATTTTTATATCCGGTGAAGTTGTATGCGTGAAAAGTCCGTGCGATCTGCGGAAATAGTTACTCCCTTTTTTAACATACCTGGAAAATTTAATATATTGGTGTTCAGTGTTTTAAATAAAAATAAAATTCGTTTTTCACTCCTTTTTTCGGTACGCCTATCGGTCGGTAAATGAAGATGATGTATTTTTGTTCGTGGGAGAAAGAGGAGGGAAGGATTTGCAAACGTTATAACAAGGAGAAGGTAGGATGGATTTTGCGGGACCGGAGATTGGGGAAGAACAGCATTCCGCTATGCTCCTGTTTTCGTTACGGAAGGGATTAGAAATAATAGATAAACCAATTACAATAGCTGATGAAAAGATTACAGATTTTAGTTGTGTGCCTGCTGGCTACTTTCGGAATGAAAGCGGCAGAGTTGAAATCCCCGGACGGGAATTTAGTTTTGTATGCCGGGTTGAAGGACGGACGTCCGGTGTATAGCCTCGATTATAAGCAACGTCCGGTGGTGAAAGAGAGTTTTTTGGGGTTGGAACTGAAAAACGATAAGGATTTGATGAGTGATTTTTCCATCGCCGGTACGGAAATTTCGACTTTCGACGAAACCTGGCAACCCGTTTGGGGAGAGGTGAAGGATATCCGGAATCATTATAATGAACTGGCATTGACGTTGAAACAAGCCGGTACGGACCGGATCATGGTAATCCGTTTCCGTTTATACGATGACGGATTGGGATTTCGTTATGAGTTTCCGCAACAGCCGAATTTAAATTATTTTGTAATTAAAGAGGAGCGTACCCAGTTTGCTATGGCCGGAGACCATAAGGCCTTCTGGATACCGGGGGACTATGATACGCAGGAATATAGTACGGTGACGTCCAAGTTGTCGGAGATCCGGGGTAAGATGAAGGAGGCTATTACTCCCAATGCTTCCCAAACGCCGTTTTCCCCGACGGGAGTGCAGACGTCATTGATGATGAAGAGTGATGATGGGTTGTATATCAATATACACGAGGCTGCTTTGGTGGATTATTCTTGTATGCATCTGAATTTAGATGATCAGAATATGGTGTTCGAATCGTGGCTGACACCGGATGCTATCGGGGATAAAGGATATATGCAGGCCCCTTGTCAAACTCCCTGGCGCACGGTGATGGTCAGTGATGATGCGCGTGAAATTCTGGCTTCGAAGCTGATCCTGAATCTGAACGAACCTTGTGCTTACGAGGATGTATCCTGGATCAAACCGGTGAAGTATATCGGAGTATGGTGGGAAATGATTACCGGTAAAAGTAGCTGGGCCTATGCCGATCTGCCTTCTGTAAAACTGGGGGAAACGGATTATTCGAAGGTGCAGCCGAACGGGAAGCATGCGGCTCATACGGAGCATGTGAAGAAATATATTGATTTCGCAGCGGAACACGGGTTCGATCAGGTGTTGGTGGAAGGCTGGAATGTCGGCTGGGAAGACTGGTTCGGTAAGACGAAGGATTATGTATTCGATTTTGTTACTCCTTATCCGGATTTTCATGTTAAGGAATTGAATGAGTATGCAGCCTCCAAAGGGGTGAAGCTGATGATGCATCATGAGACGTCGGCTTCGGTGCGTAATTATGAGCGTCATTTGGATACGGCTTACCAATTTATGGTGGACAACGGTTATAATGCCGTGAAGAGCGGTTATGTAGGAAATATAATCCCCCGGGGTGAATATCATTACGGACAATGGCTGGTAAACCATTATCTCTATGCTGTGAAGAAGGCCGCCGATTATAAGATTATGGTGAATGCACACGAGGCTGTGCGTCCTACGGGTTTGAGCCGCACTTATCCGAACCTGATCGGTAACGAGTCGGCCCGGGGGACGGAATACGAGGCTTTCGGCGGTAGTAATCCCGATCATACGACTATTTTGCCTTTTACCCGCCTGATGGGAGGTCCGATGGATTATACACCGGGTATTTTTGAAATGCGGGTGAGCAAGGCCAATCCGGATAATCATTCTTTCGTACATTCCACGTTGGCCCGTCAACTGGCTTTGTATGTCACTATGTACAGTCCGTTGCAGATGGCTGCCGATATGATTGAAAATTACGAGCCTTTTATGGATGCCTTCCAGTTTATCAAGGATGTTGCCGTCGATTGGGACGACAGTCGTTATCTGGAGGCGGAACCGGGGGATTACATTACTGTGGCCCGGAAGGCGAAGGGTACGAACAATTGGTTTGTGGGTTGTACGGCAGATGAAAACGGCCATGTTTCCCGCCTAAAATTCGATTTCCTGGATACCGGGAAAAAGTATGTAGCGACGATTTATGCGGACGCGAAGGATGCTCATTATGAACACAATCACCAAGCATATACCATCCGGAAAGGCATACTGACTTCCCGGTCGGAACTGACTTTGAAAGCTGCTCCGGGCGGAGGGTATGCCATCAGTATCGTGGAAGTAAAAAATCCCGAAGAGTTGAAGGGATTGAAAAATTTACGATGAAGGGGAGAGAAAAAGTTAAAACTCCGTAGCGGATGGGCCGTTACGGAGTTTTTTATAAACTCCCTAAAGTCCCGGGGTCCGGGAGAGAATATCGGCAGACAAAAAAGCTCCGATGGAAAAATCAGGGTATCCATTCTACGATTCCGCTGACGGGATGACGTTTCCTCCACTCGGTAAAATCGTGGTAATTCCGTATGCCGTCACGGATCACGGCCTGGTAATACTCCACTCCCATAATTTTTTCCGATTCGGGAGTATCGTTCTTCAGAGCGAGTATGGCCAGACGGGTTTCAGGGGTCAATACCCGGCAGATCCTTTCGGCCATTTTTTCAAAATAACCGTCATAATAAGATCCTTTCCGGATATGGATCATATCGATTTGCCAGGATTGATGGTCGGTGTCTTCATACCAGGCATGCCATTCGATGCATTCTTCTTCAGTCCGGAGGAGGTTACGGTATTCCAGACGGCCGATTCCCGGATTTTCGGCTAGCCGGGATATGGAGTTAAAACTGTCGGACAAGCGTAAGCGGTCGGAATAAATATGAAAGTCGATGTCCCGGTGTTTCATCAACAATCCCATTTTCAAGGAGCCTACCAATCTTACTTCGGCTCCGACGGATTCCCAGATACCGATAAGGTTTGTTTTTTGAATGATTTCCCGGGCTCTGGCCTGATTTCGGGCGGCGGTTTGCCATATATTTTCCATGATCTTTTATAATAGGGGCTCAAAAATAGCAATATGCCGGAATATATTTTTCATCGGGAAAGAATTTTTCGTAATTTCCCGGAGTCCCTCTCCACCGGAGGGAGAGTTGGGCGGGCCTAGCTTTCGTTTTTTCTCCGGGAGAGTTTTTGAGAACTTTTCCGGTCGGAGGAAAGAAGGGTGGCCGGATCTTTTTTTAAGCGGCCGCGGGAGGAAAAGGGGAAATACAGAAAAAACGGGACTCGAAAAAAAGAGTCCCGTTTTGATCGGCCGGGCCATTTTCCCGTAAGTGGCACCCTATTAGTTCGGGCATTCTTCTCCCGGGATGTGGGTGATTTCTTCCGCTTGGGGGAGAGGGGGCTTTTTTTCTCCGGCGTCTTTCCCTTTCAGATAGGTCGGTAAATCCAATCCGGCCATGTGAAACAGGTCGTTTAAGGGGGGAACGGATTTCATCATACCGGAAATAAAGTTGGCGGTAGAGGTGTTGCCGTTAGCCGTGGAGTTCCCGTCCCAAACGGTAATTTTGTCGATTTTGATGTTTTTGACGGCTTCTACCTGGGTTTTTACCAGTTCCGGGAGCTTATCCGTAATCAGCATCATGATAGCTTTATCGGGGTCTCCGTTGGCAGCGCGTACGATTCGGTCATACCCTTCGGCCTGTTTGGTCAGTATTTCCAGCATACCGCGGGCCTGTGCATCCATTTTGGCATAGATGGCATCGGCTTCTCCTTTTGCCAGGCGGCGTATGCGTTCTGCTTCCGCTTCCGCATCGATAATCGCTTTTTCTTTTTCAATTTGGGCGGGTACGACGATATTAGCCGTTTGGGTAGCCTTTTCCCGGTCTGCCCGTGCCGTTTCGGCTTCCTTCTCGGCTAGATAGGCTTCTTCCAGCGCTTTAGCCGATTGTACTTTTTCGGCTGCGGTTGCCTTACGTCCGGCTTCGGCTTCTCTTTCCCTTCGGGTAGCATCGGAATCGGCAATCATGATTTTCGCGTTGTTTTCTCCTTCGACGGCCGAGGCATTGGCTTCGGAAGTCCGGATCCGGGTATCCCTTACGGTTTCGGCGATGCGGATGTCTTTGTCCCTATCGGCTTCAGCTTTTCCGATTTCACCGAACCGGTTCTGTTCGGCTACGCTTTTTTTGGCGTCGTTGATCGCTTTGGCGGCAGCTTCTTTACCAAGGGCTTCGATATAACCCGATTCGTCCCGTAGGTCCGTTACGTTGACGTTGATGAGTTTCAATCCGATTTTCCGGAGTTCGGCTTCCACGTTTGCGCTGACATTGGCCAGGAATTTATCCCGGTCCGAATTGATTTCCTCGATATCCATGGTGGCGATAACCAGACGGAGTTGTCCGAACAGAATGTCTTTTGCCAGGTCCTGTATGTTTTCGAGTTTCTGTCCCAGGAGGCGCTCGGCGGCATTGGTCATGCTTTCCGGTTCGGTTGAAATTCCGACGGTAAACCGGCAGGGAACGTCTACCCGGATATTTTGTTTACTGAGGGCATTGGTCAGGTTGCACTCGATGGAAATCGGAGTCAGGTCCAGAAAGGCATAGCTTTGGAATACCGGCCAGATAAAGGCGGCACCTCCGTGGATACAGCGGGCGGAACTGATCCCGCCGGCTTTATTTTTCCCGGTCTTTCCGTATACCACCAGGATTTTGTCCGAAGGACATCGTTTATAACGGGAAAGTATGGCTGCAAAGGTGACGAACAGGACGGCCACGATTACAATAATAGGGTAAAGGGTTTCTTCCATGATCTTATTTTTATTGGTAAATTTATAATAAGTGGTGAATTCAAACTTTTTCCACCAGCAAAGTTTCCGAATTGAGGATATCCGTGACCCGGATGGGCGTTCCCGTAGGCAATTCTTCTTTTTCAGTTACGGCATCGTATTCCCGGATTGCTCCCTGAATGGAGATTTGTACTTTCCCTTCTCCGCTTCGGGCTCCGGGAATTTTCAGATATACATTCCCTCTGCAACCGATGGCCCTGTCGATGCTGATGTTGCCGGATTGTTCCATGCGGCTCATCAGGTAAAAAATATACATCACCGCTGCTACCAGCAATACCCCGACGAGTACGGAAACGAACATAAGCAGCAAGGTCGATTCCACCCGGTGGTAAAAAGCAATGGCCGTCCAACTGAAACCCAGAAAGAAATTGACAAAATTCCTGAAAGTAAACAATTGAAACGGAATATCCGTATCTCCTCCGCTACTGCCGTCCAGATCGGGCATATCTCCGGAACCGGAATCCATTCCGGCAAAAGTCATTACGGTTTGAATCAGAAAAATCAGACTGGCTGTGATGCTGATGCACCACAAACTTTTTTGGAAAAGGTCCAAAGCCATCCACCATTCTTGCATAATCTCTGTGTGTTAGAATTAATTTTTACAGACGCATTTACAAAGATGGTTTTTTTTTCGGGAAAATCTAAGTTTCCCGCTTTTTTTATTCGTCAATCCAGTTATTTATTATTCGTTGACCGTATCGGGTGATGACGGATTCCGGATGGAATTGCAAGCCGTGGATCGGGAGGCGGGTATGAAAAAATGCCATAATATGCTCCTCTTCATCGATGGCGCTGATTTTCAGTTCCTCCGGCAGCGAGTCGGGATCTACTGTCCAGGAATGATAACGTCCCACCCGGATATCGCCCGGAATGTTGCGAAAAATCGGATCCTCGGCCGAGGTGAATTGTAAAGGGCTGCTGTGGCCGTGGCGAGGGAAGGGAAGTTGCAGAAGGCGGGCTCCGAAAACTTCGGCTATGGCCTGGTGCCCCAGGCATACGCCTAAAATGGGGTGGGTGTTTTTGCAATACCCGATCAGTTCGGATAATTTTCCGGCTTCCTGAGGAATACCCGGTCCGGGGGAAAGTAACACTTTATCGTAACGATGGACCCGCAGCATTTCGATCCGGTCGTTGGCCGTAACCTCGAAATGGCAGTGCCCGTTGTATTTGAGGAGTTGAACCAGATTATAGACAAAAGAATCGTGATTGTCAATCACCAGAATACGTTGCATATACAATTGAGATTTGAAAAGCAAATTAACGGAAAAATGGCGGGTTAATAAAATCGGAAATGCAAAAAAACGGTGATTTCGGTTTCCGCTCCTTTCCGAAAGGGGGAGCAAAAATTGCCGGGACCGTGAGAGAAACCGGATTTTCATTTATTTTTGCAGCATGTTACAGGCAGTTGAGGTAAAACGGTTGATGAATGCGGCGGGAGCAGCCGGCCGCCCTTTTTTATTCGGAGTGGATTATGAGTGTACAGAGGGGTTTTTCTACGAAAATCCCTTTCAGGTGCAGGAAGTTTTATGGCAGGTGGGAAAGAATTCGAATGCCGGGGCCCCGGAAGAGCCGGTGCATCCTTTCTCTTTTGTCCGTTATCCGCCGGCTTATGAAGATTACGAACGAAAATTTCAACAGCTGCGCCAGGGACTGATGCGGGGCGATTCTTTCCTGTTGAATCTTACGGTTGCTACGGAGATCCGGACGACTCTGAGCTTAGCGGATATTTTCCGGTTCAGCCGGGCTCCTTATCGTCTGTTGATTCCGGAACGGCTGGTTTGTTTTTCTCCTGAAACTTTTGTGCGTATCCGGGAAGGGAAAATAGCTTCGTATCCGATGAAAGGAACGATAAATGCGGCGGTACCGCATGCGGAAAAAACGATACTGGAAGATTATAAGGAAAAGGCGGAACATTATACAATTGTAGATCTGATCCGCAACGATTTAGGATGTGTTGCCGAGGATATCCGGGTGGAAAGGTTCCGGTATATCGATCGTTTAAAGACGACTAACGGGGAAATCTTACAGGTGAGTTCGGAGGTTAGCGGTAAATTGCCTGCCGGTTATCCCTCCCGTATCGGAGATCTGGTGTTTCGTATGCTTCCGGCAGGTTCTATATCAGGCGCTCCGAAAGAAGCGACGGTTCGTATTATTGCCGGAGCCGAGAAAATAAAGAGAGGATTTTATACAGGCATATTCGGTTATTTCGATGGAAAGGATCTGGATTCGGCAGTGATGATCCGTTATGTGGAAAAACAAGGGGAAAAAATGTATTTTCGGAGCGGCGGCGGTATTACGATCAATAGCCGGTGTGAAGACGAATACCGGGAAGTGCTGGAAAAAGTGTATTTGCCTTTCTGAATGTCGGATCCGGTAAAGCTATGATAAGGACAGTTAAAACAATTTCAGATATGACATTTCTGGAAACTATTAAAATCAGGGAAGGGGTGGTTTGTAATCGGGAGGCCCATCTCCGCCGGATGCAGGAAACAGCGAAGGTTTTTTTCAAATGGGAGCCGGAGGTGGGTCAGGAGGAATTATCCCCCCCGGCGGAACTGTCGGCAGGGATTGTAAAATGTCGTATCCTTTATGATTGGGCGGTCCGGCAAATCGAATTTATTCCGTATACCCGTCGGGTTATTCGCACGCTGCGCCTGGTGGAGGACGATACGATCGATTATTCCTATAAGTTTGCCGAGCGTAGGCCTCTGGATACTCTTTGGAGCGAACGCGGAAGTTGTGACGATATTCTTATCGTACGAAAAGGCATGCTGACCGATACGGGTTTTTCGAATATCGTTTTAAGCCGCCATGGAAAATTTTACACTCCCGATACTTTTTTATTGAACGGAACTAAAAGGCAATTATTGCTTCGGGAAAACAAAATTCAGGAGTGCCGGATTCCGGCCAGAGACCTTTCTTTTTATGAGCGTGTCTATCTCATCAATGCGCTGATCGATTTGGAGGACGATGTGTCTTTGCCGGTAACGGCCGTGCAGGATTGAGAAACGGACCTAAAATACTCCTTTTTACCCTTCGTAACCGGGTTTTCTGACTTTAACATTATTGTCACGACAATGTAATTTTTCGGAAATCTTTTCAGTCTACTTTCGCCTCCACAAAGAGATAAGAGAATATTAACCCCTCTTTAAAGATTAGACAAAATGAAAAGAATTTTATTTACGACTTTGTTTGCGGCGTTATTTCTGAACGGTTTTTCCCAGGACAAACCGGAAGAAAAGAAATTTAAAATTACCGGTTCTCCGATTGTCACGGTGTTCGCGAATTATCATGCCGGAATCGGCAGAGCGAATAAAGAATCCGGTTTTGCTTTGGATCGTTCTTATTTCGGTTACCAGTTTCATTTATCAAAACAAATCAGCGGAAAAGTGGTGTTCGATATCGGTCCGACAAAAGTCGCCGGTTCAGATCTGGAGCGGGTGGCTTACGTAAAAAATGCCATGTTGAGTTGGAAAACGGGAGATTTTACTTTGAATTTCGGTTTGATCGGGTTGGAACAGTTCAATATTCAGGAAAAATTCTGGGGATACCGGTATATTCTGAAATCCTTTCAGGACGAATATAAATTCGGTTCCAGCGCCGATATGGGTGTGGTCGGAAAGTACAAATTCGCCTCCTGGTTTTCTGCAGACCTGACTTTTATCAATGGGGAAGGTTATAAAAAACTGAATAAGGACAATAAGTATCGTTACGGCATCGGCCTGACCTTTTATCCGGTTCAGAATTTAACCGTCAGGGGCTATTTCGATAGCTCCAGTAAAAATATCGAAGGCGAGGATACGAAAGATCAGCAGAATCTGGCTCTTTTCGCCGGATATAAGACCCGGCGTTTTTCTCTGGGAGCCGAATATAATGCCATGTACCATACCAAATTCAAGGAAGATGCGAATCAATCCGGTTTCTCGGTTTATTCTACCGTTAAATTGGCCTCGAAATTCGATGTTTTCGGCAGATACGATTATTTAACTTCTAAAGACGATTGGAGCAGTGCGGACGGGCAGCGGTTGTTGTTCGGGTTGCAGTATAATCCGATCAAGCAATTAAAAATCGCACCGAATTTTACGTCATGGAATCCGGCTAGCGGAAAAGCTTCTTCTTTTGCTTATCTGAGTCTCGAATTTAAAATCTGAGCGGGACGACCGGTAATGGTTCCGGTTTTACCGATGTGCTTATCCGAATAAAAATTTAAAATCAATTTAAACCTAAAAAAATGAAGAATTTATTATTTATCGGAGTTTTAATACTGCATCTGTTTACCTGCGGCTATATTTGCGAAGCCGGAGTTCCGGACGGGAAAAAAGTGACGATTGCGGGTGCCGGCGCGACTTTCCCCCTTCCTTTTTATAATCTGGCTTTTAAAAGTTATCAGGATAACACGGGAGTTTCGGTTACCTACGGAGGCATCGGTAGCGGAGGCGGTATACGCAGCCTGAAGGACCGTGTCGTGGATTTCGGGGGTTCCGATGCCTATCTTTCCGATAAGGAAATGAGCGAAATGCCTTCCGCCACTGTGCATGTACCTACCTGCATGGGAGCTGTTGTTATGGCTTACAATCTTCCGGGAGTGAAAGATTTGAAATTAACCGGGGATATTATAGCCGATATTTATCTGGGTAAGATCACCCGATGGAATGATAACCGGATTCAGGCTGTCAATCCGAGGTTGAATTTATCCGATCGGGCATTGAACCCGGTGTATCGTTCCGACGGTAGCGGTACGACCTTCGTATTCAGCGATTATCTGACTAAAATAAGCGGGGAGTGGGCAGACCGGGTCGGTACGGGAAAATCGTTGAAATGGCCTGTCGGTTTAGCTGCCAAAGGGAATCCCGGCGTGGCCGGAATCATCAGCCAGACTCCCGGAACAATTGGCTATGTCGGTTCTGAATATGCTTTCGCCCTCAATATACCGATGGCTCAGCTAAAAAATAAGGCGGGTCGCTTTATCAGTCCAACCGCAGAAACTATCTCGGCTGCGGCCAGCGGAAAAATGCCGGCAGATACCCGTACCATGATTACCAATGCCCCAGCCTCCGATGCTTATCCGATCAGTTGTTTTACCTGGATTATTCTTTATAAAGAACAAGCTTATAACGGAAGGACGGAAGTTCAGGCGAAAGAAACGCTGAGGTTGTTGGATTGGATGCTCAGCCCCGAAGCCCAGAGCCTCACCGGACGGGTCCATTATTCTCCCCTTCCCCGATCCGCCGTGGAAAATGCGAAAAAGATTTTGAAATCCGTAACCTATAACGGTAAGACTTTGCTGAAATAAGGGGAAAACCTTTTCTCTTCCGGTTTCCGAAGGTAGCGGTGGACTGTCTGAAATAGTCAGGCAGTCCTTTTTTTCAGAGACCAGGCTTTTCTTTTGAAGATCAGATTGATCTTCTTGCCGATTGGTATTCTATTTAGTTTGTATAGCGTACTGATACACGGTGTACTGCCCATAGGTAAGACATGATTTCTATCCGATCCTCTGTTTCCATTTCTCTTATTTTCTCTAGTCTCTAGGGATAAATTAATTCTGGCCGTTCATTATTTTATGTATATTTGCTAAATATTTTATGTACTTTATTAAATTTCATCGTCAATTAAAGATTTTTTTTATCTTTGTAAACAGAATAAGCGATAAAGTGGGATATAACTATACTCGTTGGTAGTAAAAAATTAAACGTTTAAATTATTACTCCACTTGATTTTGAGCTTTTTAGCGGTGGATGTGCTGCAGGTACCTAAAGTGATTTCGGTGTAAGTGACAAGAACAAGCATAATGAAAGATGCTGTATGGGTTCTGCTTTTTTAACTAAAATTCTATTAGTATGGTGTTTAAACATTTTTTTTCTATTATGTATTACTTGTTTTTTAGGTTTGGGCATAAATAGTTATGCTCAAAAAGCAGATATTAGAGGCCGGGTTTTGGATAAAGCTACTCAGGAGCCGATTGCTTATGCCAATATTCTCGTGTTTACCGAAAGAGATTCCTTGGTTAAAGGAACCATAACAGATGAAAAAGGTGCTTTTCGGATCACCCGTGTCACACCCGGAAATTATTCTATAAAAATTTCTTTCATCGGTTATAACTCAGTTATTCTAAAGGACAAGTTTTTGAATACCGAAAAAAATGATTTAGGCGATATCGTATTAGAGGTTTTAGCCGAAAATTTAAAAGAGGTTGTGGTAAAAAGTTCCAGACCTCCATTAACTTATAAGGTGGACCGCAAGGTTATTGATGCCCGAAGTTTTCCCGGTGCGGATGTAGCTATGGATTTACTCGAAAATGTACCTTCTGTTCAGTTAAGTTTTGACGGTAAGCTCACTTATCGGGGTGATGGAACTTTTAAAGTATATATAAATGGAAATCCTACTCCCCATGGTGAAGAGAAACTCAGGCAAATCCCCGCCAATCAAATTGACAGAATGGAGATCATAACAAATCCATCTGCAAAATATGATTCGGAAGGTACAGCAGGGATTATCCAGGTTATTCTGAAGAAAAACAGGTTAGAGGGCTACAACATTACTTCTACGTTAAAATTGGATAGTAGGGGGGAATATTACGGATTGTTTTCAGTGGATAAGAAAGGAGAAAAAAGCGGTTGGTATATACAAGGACAGTTAAGCAGGTATATATGGGAGAAATATTCGGAAAATGAATATCAAAAAGTAGAGAGCGAAAATAAAGTATATGAAACGACACTAAATACAGACCATAAAAATCGGGAAAACAAATCGTACATAGAATTAGGCTTTAATCATGATTTTACGGAGAAAGACTATATAAATTTTTCAGGTTATATATACCCTTCTAAAACCAAAAAGCACAATAAAAGTAAGGGGGTAGTTCATGAATCCATCGCGGAACTCAGTAGTGTAACAGACAACGGATATGATTATTTAAGTGAATTGAATTATAATTATCAGTATGTTGGTGCGACACTGTCTTACGATCATAAATTCAATAAGGAAAGAACGCATCTTTTATCCCTCTACATGGATTATGCCGGATATTTAAGGGATTTGGAAGAACGACAAATTGATTCTAAAATATATACTACACATACTGAGCGTGTAGGTTATATGGCAAGTGAAGAGAATGAAACCATTTTTGTCGGCAAATTAAGTTATAAGCTTCCTATTCATAAAAATATTACACTAGAGTCCGGTTTAAACATCAACATAGATGACATCCCGAAGGCAACCTCTACAAGCGGAACATTTGATGACAAGGGAGTAATCACCAAATTTGCAAACGAGCCCTTGAATCAATCGGTTTATTTTAATCAAAAGATTTATTCTGCATTTTTGACTTTAGAAACCGAATGGAAAAGATTTGCACTTTTAGTGGGGGCAAGACTGGAAAGTACACACCGGCAATCAGATTATAGTTATGACTTGAACGGTCAAAGAATAACCATACCGTCAAAGAATAATTTTACAGATTTTTTCCCAACCTTTCATTTATCCTATAGTCTTGACGAATCCGAATCCGCACAGCTATACGGCAGTTATTCCAAACGGATTCATCGCCCGGATTATTGGAGCTTATTACCCATGGAACAATATCAATCCCTGTATTCCTATTATAAGGGAAATGGAGATTTAAAACCAGCGCATAGCAATGCCTATGAGGTGGGTTATAAAAAATCGTGGAATAGAGATTTTATTGCTGCGGAAGTTTTTTGGCGTAACACCAGTGATGTTACACAAGACTATGCCCGGGTTGATTCTTCCAATGTATTGATGTATTCTCCCGAAAATGTCGGCAAATCAACAAATATAGGAGTCGAACTCATGGCGGGTGTAGATGTTTTTACGTGGTGGAATGTAAATTTCTCGTCATCCCTATTCTCGTACAGGCTAAAAGTGGATTTTGAAAGTCAGCATAATACAGTAAAAAGTTTAAGATATAGCGGTAGAATCAATAATACGATAAAACTCCCGCAATCTTTTACTTTCCGATGGGATTTGTCTTATCGGAGTCCGATACACGATGCACAAAGAAAAAGAGACGGTTACTTTGTGTCCAATATGTCTGTAAGAAAAGGTTTTTTGAATAATCGTTGGGCTGCGGTTATAGCGTATAATAATGTTTTCTCTACGCTGAACTATCATACCATATCAAAAAATGATGCTGATTTTTACATTAATAATTATTATAAGGAAAAACCCTTTGTTTCTCTCCGCATCATTTATTCTTTTAATAATCAAAAATAAGAGTCCTATGAAAGCGAGTATTTATCATTGACTTCCTTTCTTTTTTATTTTTAGTAAAACTACCTGAAACTTTCCTGTTTTTTTTGTTTTTCACAATAATTGACTATATTTCGTGGCCATTTCATTGCCGAATACAGTAAAACAGAGAGCATTCATTTATTAATACGTTACATTATGGGATATAAGGTTGGACATAGTCAGAAAAGAAATCGGTTCGAAATAGAATGCAACGGGGAAATTGCATATCTGGAATATATGATAGCGGATGGAGTAATGGATATTCTCCATACGATAGTTCCCGAACCGATGGAAGGAAAAGGGACGGCTTCAGCCCTTACCAAACAAGCGTTGGAATATGCCAGGGAAAACCATTTGAGTGTAGTCCCTACCTGTGCTTTTGCCGAAAATTATATGATCCGGCATAAAGAGTATGAAGACTTGTTGCTGCCTTGATTTCTTATTCTTCCAACAGCTGAGCCCGGCATTTTTCCAGTAGACATGCCGGAGAGTAAGAGAGTTTGGCTTTTCTCAGCCCCGGTATTCCCAGATCTTCCTCCCGGTTGATGTAAAGGAAATGCTGCGGAATATGAGAGGCAAACTCCTGATTGATCACCGTATAAGCTCCGTCAAAATCCGTATCGGCCTTTTCGATATGGACGCAAAAGGTGTCGTGGTTCACCGGAGCTCCGTAGGTAAAGGCTACAATTTCGCGGTTCACTTCCAGAGCACCGCCCGACAGGCCTAAGGTTTCGTAGTGTTCCAGGGCGAATTTCATGGCCTGCTGTTCGCCGACCAGATTTTTATCTTCTTCGCAGTTGTGTTCTTCACACCATTTTCGGGCGAGTTCCAGGCAATGCGGCAGGATCTCCGGCGTCAGCGGGATGTATCGGTAAGCGTATTTTTTCCGGAACCGGTTGGCATGGTTCCGTTTGGGTTGGTAATCTTTCCCTCTCAGGTCTGTCAAGTCGGTACGCCGGTACAAATAATCGAAATGATCCCTGGAACAAAGGTATTCAAAAGATTGAGAGAAATATTTCGATAACTCTTCTTTTAAAAAAGGAAGCGAGCCGTAGAACATCAGCGGTTGGCGGTTAATCAAAGCTTCCTGGTGTAAAAGCCCGAGTGTGGACAAGGTGTCCCCTGTACCGAAGGGGAAAGTGTAAACCGGAGTCTCCCCCCGGTACAAAAAACGAATGACCAGCTGTTGATTGATAATGGCATAACTGCTGCCGCTGAAAAAATGCCAGCTGCACAAATTGCAAATAGAAAGGTTATTATCCCGGTACGGTCCCGGTATGGTGTAGCCCGTGATTAAGGTTTTATCCGAAGGTGTGACGGGATGAAAATAAATCATATTCAAACTTTAATTCTATAAGGGGTTGAACGTTATTTTCCGAAGAAAGTTCGGCTATATCACTTGGCTGCCGGAGGCCGCAAGGGGCTAGGGGCCCCCGGAAAACGCGGAACCGGCATGTTGCGAAAATACCGGATCGGCCCGATCGTTTTTATCCGGAATCCGTATATATAAATAAAAATCCGATGGAAGAACTTACATTAACTACTCCCTCTATTCTCTTTTCCGCCATATCCTTGATTATGTTGGCTTATACCAATCGTTTTCTGGCTTACGCCTCGGTGATCCGGAATCTGAAAACGGAACATGAGAATCATCCTACTCCCGTGACCCAGAAACAGATCGATAACCTCCGAAAGCGGCTGTATATTACCCGTTCGATGCAAATCTTCGGGGTAAGCAGCCTTTTACTCTGCGTGGTGTGTACGTTGTTTATATATATCGGCTGGCAGTTAGCCGCCGTTTATATGTTTGGAATCGCCTTACTGTTGTTGGTTATTTCTTTAGGCTTATCCGTCAAAGAACTGCTGATTTCGGTGAAGGCGCTGGAATATCACCTGGACCGGGTGGACGCGGATCGAAAAAGCAAAGGTTGAACGTCCTTCCGGAGCAGAGTCCGGAGGACGTTCTTTTACCGTTTACCGCGGTCCGGCGGGTAAATTTTCCCGCCAGAATTTATCCATAGATTTCCGGAGGTGGTAAGTGGTGCCGGGGCCTTCATTAATGCTGTGTGAACGCATGGGATAAGAAAGCAGGTAAAACATCTTCCCGTGCTTTACCAATTCGTTAATCAGCATTTCGCAACTTTGATAATGTACGTTGTCGTCGCCTGTGCCGTGTATGATCAAGAGGTTTCCTTTCAGATTCTTGGCGTGGGTAAGCGGAGAACCGTCCCGGTAGCCCTCGGGATTGCTTTGGGGAGTCCCCATAAATCTTTCCTGATAGATGGTGTCGTACAATTTTTGCAGGGAGACGAAAGCTACGGCTATTCCCGTTTTATATAAGTCCGGGTAACGGAACATGCAATTCAGAGTCATCGAGCCTCCCCCGCTCCAGCCGGTGATGCCGATCCGGGTGGTGTCGATGAAATCGTATTTTTTGGCGAGTGCTCTGATTCCTGCAGCCTGATCGTGGGTAGCGAGTATGCCGATCTGTCCGTAAACGCATTTCCTCCATTCCCGTCCCCGGGGTACTTTGGCACCGCGGTTTTCTATGCTGATATAAATATAGCCTTCATTGGCCAGGTATTGCTGCCAGGGGCAACCGCCGGACCAATTATCCTGTACGGTGGAGTTGGCCGGTTCTCCGTATACTTCGATAATGACCGGGTATTTTTGGGAAGGATCGAAATTTCGGGGTTTGATCATCCAGGCGTCCAGAACGATATCTCCGATATCGGCCTTAACGAATTCTTTCGGATTGAACCCCCAGGAATCGTATGCTTCTTTTGCCTTTTTATTATCTTCGATGGTGCGTACGGCCTTGTGGGAGGGCAGGGCGATCATGCTGATGACGGGAGGAGTCACGGCGTTTTCAAAAGTATGTACGGCCCATTTGCCGCTGGGAGACATATTATACCGGTGTTGCCCTGCCTGATCGGCCGGGCTCACCCGTTCCACTTTCCCTTTTTTGAAAAACGGTGCCCGGTAGAGATACCTTTGGGTAAAATTCTCCGGCGAGGCGATAAAATACACATAGCCGGCTTTCAGGTCCGTTCCTACCACCTGGGCGATATCGATTTCTCCCGGAGTGACGCAGCGGCATTCTTTCCCGTCCCGGCTTACGAGGTAGACGTGTTTGTAACCGTCCCGGTCGCTTAGCCAGGTAAAGTATTTGTTGTTTTTGAGCCATTGGATATCGTCGTTTACATCTACCCAGGCTGCATCCGTATCGGTAAAAATCGGATCGAGCGTGCCGCTCTCGATATCGGCGATCCAAACTTTGTTCGTATTTTGCAAACGGTTCATTTGCTGGATAAACAATTGATTGGTGCCCGGAATAAATTCCATACGGGGGATGTAATGGTTACGCGGGTCGCCCGGTAAAGCCAGCCAGTGAGTCTCCCCTCCTTCGGCCGGGATAAATCCTACTTTAACGGCGGAATTGGTGGTTCCGGCTTTCGGATAGGGAAGCGGAATAATTTTAGAATAAATGGAGTCGACATTATCGATCATATAGAATACGCCGGTTCCTTTGGTGTCCGACTGCCAGTAGGCAATGTATTTTCCGTCGTTGCTCCACCGGAAACCGTCCCGGCAATTGAATTCTTCTTCATATACCCAATCGAAAGTGCCGTTGATGATTTCGGTATTGCCGTCCCGGGTGATCTGGTTTATTTTACCGGACTCCAGGTCTTCTACGTAAATGTTGTTGTGACTGACATAGGCCACCTTGGAAGCGTCCGGAGAAAATTTAGCAAACATCAGCGAAGATTCGGGCAGGCCTTGTCCGATTTGTTGCAGTTTTCCGGTATTCCGGTTCAGAACCCAGTAATCTCCCCGGGTATGGTAGCGCCATACCTTTTGGGTGTTGTTAAAAATCAGGAGTTTGAGGTTGTCGTCGGACCAGGAATACCCGTAAATTTCGAGCGGTTTCCCGGTTCGGGTATCGGTGAGGAGGGAAGAAGGTACGATAACGGAACGCCGGTTGTCGGAAGCTTCATAGCGGACAATATCGAGTCCGCCGGTTTCCCGGTTCCTTTCCAGCCGGCTATATCCTTCGCCGTCTTTGAGCCAGCGCATGGCACCCATCCCCCGGGTCGGGAACAGATTTTCGTATACGACTTTGTCTACGGTTAATTTTTTATCCTGAGCGGATACGGACGGAATAAAAAATATTCCGGCAAAAAGAATGCACAATAAAAATCGGAGTTTTTTCATAAAATAAGATAGGTATAATTTGTATTGAATTATAAAGGTCTGTTGGCATACATGTCGTTGAAATTGACCGGTTGTCCGCCCTCCTCCTCTGAATCCGCACGGAGTTCTTCTCCTTTTTTCAGGTCTTCGAGCGCGGCTGTCCGGTTGCCCAGAGATTCATAAATTTTAGCACGGACAAAATAAGCCCGCGCAAAATCGGGTTTTATCTCCAGAGCTTCCTGAAAAAGCCGGAGCGCTTCCTCCGTCCGGTTATTTTCGGTCAGCAGACGTGCGCTTTCCAGATAGGCCGATTCGTTAAACGGATTGAGGGAGAGAACGGTCGCGTAATGGTGGAGGGCTTCTTCGGTGTTTTGCCGGGCTTCACAAATACGGGCACTGAGTAGAAAAGCGTTCTCTTCTTCGGGAGACAGAGAAATCGCCTGCTCTGCGTCTCGGAGCGCTGCTTCGTATTTTTGCATATCCAATTCGAGAGCGGCCCGTTGAAGATAAGCGTCGGTGGAATCGGAACGCAGGGAAAGGGCCTGATCGAGGTCCGCCAAAGCTTCTTCCAGGCGGTTCAGCGCTTTTAAAGCCCGTCCCCGAAGAAGGAACGGCCGGTAATCCCGGGCATCGATGGAGATAAGTTGATTACAGTCTTCCACCGCCTTTTCCGTTTTTCCCTCCGTGAAATACAAATTGGCCCGGCTCAGCAAAGCATCGGTTTGGGAAGGATCGATGGTAAATAAACGGGTATAGGCGTCGATCGCTTCCTCCGCTTCGTTCAGTTGCAGATAAGCCGCGCCCAGATAGGCCAGTGTTTCGGGATCTTCTTCCAGGGCCAGAGCTTCGTTGAAGCAGCGGACGGCATAGCCTGTTTTCCCGATTTTCAACGCTTTGATTCCATCGTATTTTAAAATATCGAAGTTTCTTTTTTTGTTCTTGTTCTCACTATCTTCGGGTTTTTCCGGTTCATTTTGTCCGAATAAAGATTTAAAAATGCGCATCATACTCTGTTGTTTTATTCGTTGCCAAAGTAACAAAATCCGTGGTTAAAAAACAATGAAAACGATTTCGTTTATTATCTTTACGGCGATTTCAATTACTCATTTTACTAATATTAAATACAAAACTATGAGAAAAATGTGGATTGCGGCCGGATTGGCGGTTCTATTGGGAGCCTGTTCCGGTCAGAAAGCCGATACGGCCATGAAAGAAAATCCTTTCTTTTCGGAGTATACGACTCCCTTCGGTGTGCCTCCTTTCGATCGGATCAAGCTGGAGCATTACAAGCCCGCTTATCTGAAAGGAATGGAAGAACAAAAGCAAGAAATTGAAAAGATCGTAAATCAACGTTCGGTTCCCGATTTTGAAAACACGATTGTGGCGCTGGATCAAAGCGGTCGGTTGTTAAGTAAAGTCAGTACGGTATTCAACGGATTAAACAGCGCCAATACCAATGATGATTTTCAGGCTTTGAGCAAGGAGCTGTCGCCTTTGTTGTCCAAGCACCGGGACGATATAAAACTGAATCCCCGTTTATTCGCCCGGGTGAAAGAGGTGTATGATCGGCGGGATCAGTTGAACCTGGATAAGGAACAAATGAAATTGCTGGAGGAAACTTATAAGGGATTTGTGCGGGGAGGTGCTAATCTGAGTCAGGAAAAACAGGCGGAATTGCGGAAGTTAAACAGTGAGATTGCCCTTTTGCAATTGACTTTCGGGCAAAATATGCTGAAAGAAACCAATGCGTTTCAGTTGATTATCGATAAACAAGAAGATTTGGCGGGATTGCCTCAAAATTTGATTGCGGGGGCTCAGGAAGCGGCTAAAGCGGCCGGTATGGAAGGTAAATGGGTATTTACTTTACATAATCCCAGTATCATGCCTTTCCTGCAATTTTCCGATAAACGGGAATTGCGGAAGGAAATTTTAAATGCTTACCTGAACCGGGGAAATAATAATAACGAGTCCGACAATAAAGAAGTGGTAAAACAATTGGTTGCTCTTCGTTTGGAAAAAGCGAAACTACTGGGATATGAGGATTATGCCGCTTATGCCTTGGAAGAACGGATGGCAAAAAATGAAGAAAATGTTTACCGTTTGTTGAAGCAGGTGTGGACACCTACGCTGGTGAAGGCTAAAGAAGAAGCCCGGGATTTGCAGGCTATGATGAAAAAAGACGGGATAAAAGACAATTTGCAGGCCTGGGATTGGCGTTATTACAACGAGAAAGTCATGAAATCCCGTTTCGATCTGGACGAAAATCAAATCCGTCCTTATCTGAAACTGGAAAATGTGCGTAACGGCATGTTCTATGTGGCCAATCAACTCTACGGCATTACTTTTACGGAATTGAAAGATATCCCGAAGCCTCACGAGGAAGCGATCGCTTTCGAATGTAAGGATGCGGACGGAACTCATCTGGGAGTTTTGTATATGGATTATTTCCCGCGGGCCGGAAAACGGGGCGGTGCCTGGTGCGGCGGATATCGTTCGCAAACTTATAAAGATGGAAAACGGGTGGCTCCTGTCGTTACTATCGTGTGTAATTTCAGCCGTCCTTCAGGAGGACAGCCGGCTTTACTCAGTCCCGACGAAGCTACTACCATGTTTCATGAATTCGGTCACGCCCTTCACAGCCTTTTCCGTGACGTCCATTATTACGGCGTAGCCGGTGTGCCGCGGGATTTCGTGGAGTTGCCCTCTCAGATTATGGAACATTGGGTGTTCGAACCCCAAGTGTTGAACGTATATGCCAAACATTATCAGACCGGA
Source organism: uncultured bacterium (assembly GCA_905216195.1). Lineage (GTDB taxonomy): Bacteria > Bacteroidota > Bacteroidia > Bacteroidales > Marinifilaceae > Culturomica. The sequence goes on along the minus strand of CAJMSX010000004.1, from coordinate 1,696 downwards.
GAGGTAATTCCCCCCGAACTGGTCGAAAAATTAAATAAGAGCGGAAAATACGGACAAGGTTTTAAGACAGCCGAATACATAGAGGCTTCCGTGCTGGATATGGATTATCATGTATTGAAAGAAATGCCTGAAAATCTGGATGTAATCCGTTTCGAAGAGGAATCGATGAAACGATTGGCTGCCCTGCCGCAAATTCCACCCCGTTATCGGACCACTTATTTTAATCATACTATGGGAGGCGGTTATACGGCCGGTTATTACAGCTATATGTGGGCTGAAGTTCTGGATGCGGATGCCTACGAGGCCTTTGTGGAGACCGGGAATATATTCGATAAGACTACGGCCGATAAATTCCGGAAATACATTCTTACTCCTGGAGGAATCGACGATGCCATGGTGATGTATAAGAATTTCCGGGGAGCGGAACCCGGTATAGATCCTTTATTGAGAAACAGAGGATTGAAATAAAGGATATCCGTGAAGGTGGTTTACAGAGAAATCCGGAATTTTCGGCTGTATCGGTTTCTCTGTAAACCATGTTTTGTTTATTTCATTTCTTTGCCGATACCTACCTTTTTTTGGAGGGTATCGCTTCCTTTTTCTTTGATGAGATAACCCCGGAACATGCCTGTGCTGTTAAAAGGCATAGCGATATTGCCATCTTTGTCTACTGCAATCAAGCCTCCGTTGCCGGCATCGGTGTTCAATACTCCGTTTACGATTTCTTCGGCCGCTTTTTCGATGTTTTCATGGGCGTATTTTACACGGGCACATAAATCGTGAGCTACGGCATGACGGATGTAATATTCTCCGTGTCCGGTACAGGAAACCGCACAGCTTTGGTTGTCTGCATAAGTACCTGCTCCGATAACCGGAGCATCGCCGATACGCCCCCAGCGTTTTTTAAACATGCCGCCCGTACTCGTGCCTGCGACCAAATTTCCCTGGCGGTCCAGGACTACACAACCTACCGTCCCGTTTTTCTTGCTTTCCTTTTTCAGCGTTTCTACCCATTTCATGGTTTTGGGCGTTGCAAAATAAAGATTATCGACGATTTCCAACCCTTGTTCCCGGGCAAAGGCATCCGCTCCGACTCCGGATAACATCACATGCGGGCTCTGTTCTTTTACGGCATAAGCCGCCAGAATCGGGTGTTTTACCGTTTTTACACCGGCAACCGCGCCCGCACTTAAATCCTTACCTTCCATAATGGCGGCATCCAGTTCGAAAGTCCCCTCAGAGGTACAAGTGGCTCCTTTCCCGGCATTGAATAAAGGATTGCTTTCGAAATAAGAAATTACCGCTATCACCGCCTGAACCCCGTCGCCCCCTTCCTTCAAAATCTTATTCCCGATCATTAAGGCAGAATCCAGCGCTAAGTAATATTTTTGACTCAATTCCGGATTTTGGGCTATGGAACCCATATTGCCCGCACCTCCGTGTACAACGATCACATAGTCTTTATTGGCAGCTTGCGATGCCCACATCATGCCCAGACACAGAATACTCAGTAAAATTTTTTTCATCGTAGTTTGTATTAGTTTTTATTTTCGGTAATGGTAAAAATTGTTTTGCGTAAAAATAAAAAGAATCTACGGGATGCACAAGAGTTGGTGTTGAAACTTATACAGGGTGTTATTTTTTGAGGAAAGGAGAGGAAAAAAATCAGAAGGGACGATACTTTAAAAGAATAAAA
>CAJMSX010000003.1 GCA_905216195.1 uncultured bacterium | reverse complement strand
AATCTAATGTTTTTTATTTCCCCGAAATAAAATTATCTATTGCATTAGTAGAGAATGGGGTTGCTTATATGCTAAGCAACATTGTGTCAGGCTGTTTAAGTATCTATCTCGGAAAAGATTATAAACTACCGGCATTTTCCAAGGCAATCGAATTAACACCGGAAAAGTTAGATAAGTACCTTGGGATGTATTCCTCCCCCGAACTGCCAATGAAACTTCTAATAACAAAAAAGGAAAACATATTGATTGTACAAGTAAGCGGGCAAAAAGAATTACCCTTAGAATGTATTGCCAGTAATATATTTCAATATGCAGGAGTCGATTTAATCTTAGAGTTTGATACTAAAAAAAACAAAATGATTCTGAAACAACTTGGAAATGTCATTGAAATGACAAAAGAGTAAATAGGAAGTAATTATTTCCGAAATAACCGTTATCTCCCGAAACCCTAGGGATGCGTTTCAATACTTCATTGCCCGAACCCATTTCGCTCAATACGGTATAGGCTACATTTCGTAGATAATTTTATCCAAAATTAAAAATCTAATTTCAGTAATACAACATATTTTGACACCGGTATGAACAGGACTTTTTCCTATAAAAGGCCGGGGCTCTCTTCTGAAACAAACCGATCTTATCCTGCAGAGAAACACCCATTTGAGTGAATCCTTCCCAGGTCGAATTTTAAGGACGTCTCTAAAATACCCGGTTTCCGTTACTTCGTTCTTTTTCTTAAGGATACGTTTATGGACCGGTAGCACCGTCCTGAAAAGGGAAAGCCTGCTGCCTTTCTTTATTTCACCTGGTATACCAGGTGGAAATGCTTTGGATAATCCCTCATATCCCCACATACTTTCTTTTTACCGTTTTCCCGACTATGTTCAGGAAATTTGATAGTATACCGGCACAATTTTGCATTTATCCGGAAGTCCTGTCCTTAAATTCCATCCGAAAATTCTTCGGCCATTTACCGGAAAACACCGAACATATTCCGGCGAAATGAGGCGAAATATTACGTCCAATATGTAGTTTTCTTTCCGTATTTTTATACCTTTGACCCTCAAAAACATAATCCTTTGATAGCGTTAAAAGTGGTGCTGATGAATATAAAAAAAATACTTCTGTTCTTCCTGTTTGCTTTCTTGCCAGCCTTGTTTACACTGGCACAGAAAGATTCTATAAATACCAATAATTATGTTTTATGCATTAATTCGTATGCGGAATCTTCTCCCTGGAGCAACCGTATCATTTCCGATGTAGCGGAATATGTCGGTAAAGATACGCAGTTGGTGCTTCAGGTAGAGCATATGAATATGCTGATGATCGATAACGATACGCTACTGAATGAATTCAGAAATGTCCTTTTTTCGAAATATGGGGAATATGCTCCCCGGGTACTTGTACTCTTGGGTAATCCTTCTCTGATTCTACGGGATGAGTATCGGGAAATGTGGGGGGATATTCCTACAGTCGTCTGTGGTGAAACAGAGTATGTCGGAGCGAAAGAGGACTATCTGAAGAAACGTCCGATTGCAGAAAGGAATCGTATCCCTCTTTCTTCCCTGACCGATCCCTATAATTTGGTTTTACTTCATTCTAACTTATATATCCGGGAAAATATAGATCTGATCTCCCATATTATTCCCGGAATGGACAAGCTTATCTTTATCGGGGACGCACGACAAATCAATTCTGAAAATGATTATTCCGTGAAGGAAGTGTTGAATACTTATTACCCCCATATAAACTACCAATTCCTCTCCGCTAAAAATTTATCGACCAACCAGGTATTGGATTCACTGCATGCCATGGATCCCGCAACAACCGGAGTACTCTTCTCTTCCTGGCTGTATAAGGAGACTTTTGCCGGTAATTCTTTTTTGATGACAAGCGGCTACAGAATCATTACAACCAGCAATGTTCCCATTTTTGCTTTGAATATTGTAGACTTTACCAATCCCCGGGAAGGTATGGTAGGTGGTTATGCCTATGACCATGAAAAGTATAACCGGGAGCTGATTTCAAGGATATCCCGGATACTTGCGGGAGAACAGGCCCGGCAATTACCGTTTTATAATCCTTCGGATGCTGCGCCTATTATCAATTACGATATCCTTCAACGAAAAGGACTTTCCCCTTCCCTATGCCCCCCGGATACCCATTTTCTGAATAAACCGCTCACTTTTTGGGAACAAAACCGGTATATTATCTCCGGATCCGGGCTCTTTATTTTATTACTGACCGCCTTGTTTCTTTATCGGGTGCATAACCTGAATATGGTCAGGAATGCCCAGCGGAAAGAAATTGCCGTTATGGCCGATTACAAGCATCTGGTAGACAATATGCCTGTCCTTTACATGCGTCAGGAAGTGGTAACCGACGATAAGGGAATGCCTGCCGACACGATTTTCAGGAATGTAAATACCTATTTTGAAAAGGATTTTTTTCCCAAAGGGGGAGTGATCAACCGGAAATCCAGTGAAATATTTCCGGGAGCTACTTCCGAGTTTCTGAAATTTATCAACATCGCATTAAAAGAAAATAAAGCCATCGCATTCCCGTGGTATTTTAAACAGAGCGATAAGTTTTACGATGCCGTCGTCACGGGGACGCGGCAAAATAATATTATCGACGTATTTTGCCTGGACAGCACGGAACTACATAAAGCTCAGCAAAAACTAAGTATTACCAATGCTAAACTTGCTATGGCTCTCGATGTTGCCAATATCGTTCCCTGGAAATGGGATTTATCGAACCATACGATTCTGTGCGATATCAATAAACCGATAGAACTCAGTATATACGGTAAAGACGTAAACGAAGAACAACTGGCGGTACCCGATACCCAATATTTTGCTAAAATATTTAAAGAAGACCGTAAACGGGTGGAAACAGCCTTTCAAGATCTGATCGACGGACGGACGGATAAAATAAAAGAAGAATACCGGGTGGTAAACAGACAAAAAGGAATGCACCGGATCGAATGGGTAGAAGCACAGGCTGCCGTGGAAACCCGGGATAATGAGGGAAAACCTTTAACCCTGGTCGGCTCCTCTCTGGTGATTACCAACCGGAAAAAGATGGAATTGGAACTGATTAGCGCTAAAGACCGGGCAGAAGAATCGAACCGCCTGAAATCCGCTTTCCTGGCCAATATGAGTCATGAAATCCGCACTCCCCTGAATGCCATCGTCGGTTTTTCCGGAATTTTGGCTTCTACGGACGAGCAGAAGGAAAAACAGGAATATGTAAGCATCATAGAAAACAACAATGCCTTGTTGCTGCAACTCATCAGCGACATACTCGATTTGTCAAAAATAGAAGCCGGAACGCTGGAACTGCATTATTCGAATGTAGAACTAAACCAGTTAATGAAAGATTTGGAAAATAGTTGCCGCCTAAAACTGAAATCCGCTACGGTCCAATTAATTCTGGAAGGAAGGAATGAGCCACAAATGGTATATACGGACAAGAACAGGGTATCCCAATTGATGCTCAACCTGATGATGAATGCCATTAAATTCACCGATTCAGGCAGCATCCGATTCGGTTATGAACACCGAAACGAAGAGTTGTATTTCTACGTCAGCGATACCGGTTGCGGGATTCCCAAGGATAAGCAAGAAAGTATATTCGGACGTTTTGTGAAACTGAACTCTTTTGCACAGGGTACCGGATTGGGACTGTCCATTTGCCAGACTCTGGTCCGCAATATGGGAGGCAATATCGGAGTGGAATCGGAAGAAGGAAAAGGTTCCTTGTTCTGGTTTACCTTACCCTACAAGCCGGCGATTACAGAAGAACCGGTAAAAAAACCGGTCTACGAACCTATTGTCATAGAAAAAGATAAATTGGTCATTTTAATTGCTGAAGACAATGAAAGTAATTACAAATTATTCGAATCCATCTTAAAATACGATTACCGGTTGATTCATGCCTGGGACGGACAGGAAGCGGTGAATATGTTCCGCGAATATAACCCGCAGATCATACTGATGGATATCAATATGCCCGGCATGGACGGATATGAAGCGACAAAAGAAATCCGCAAATATTCGGTTAAAGTTCCGATTATTGCCATCACCGCCTTTGCTTATGCATCGGACGAACAACGGGTTATGGAAAGCGGTTTCGACGGCTATATGCCCAAACCGATCAACGCCCGTACTTTAAAAGCCCAGCTGGCTGATCTGATGCAAAAGCGGGTCATTTTACTATAGGTGAAAAGGGAAATCCGAGGAGAATAGGGGAGCAGCAGGAGGAAAACCACCTGCTCTCCTCCTTCCATAAAAATAAAAGAGGAAATTATCGTACTAATTCAAAATATTAGTTTACCTTTGTCGGGTATTTGAGAAGAAATATAGATTTGTATTAGAATTCCTGCCGCAGTTCATGTTATTGTTTGTGGACTTTTCTTTCAATTTTTTTTCAGCCTCATTTATTTAATATTTATTTTAAAGTTTATTTACCATGAACATTTACATTTCCAATTTAAGCTACGGCGTGAACGATGCCGATTTAAACCATTTGTTTGCAGAATACGGCGAAATTTCTTCAGCCAAAGTAATCATGGACCGGGAATCAGGCCGCTCGAGAGGTTTCGGTTTCGTAGAAATGACTAACGATACCGAAGGTCAGAAGGCTATTTCCGAATTGAATGAAGCTGAATACGACGGTAAAGTGATCCGGGTGGCTGTAGCTCGTCCGCGTATGGAAAGGAGCAACAACGGCGGAGGCTATAACTCAAACCGTGGCGGATACAACAACCGGAGGTATTAATTTATTCCATAGGAGTATCAAGCTCTGAAACAAAAAACGGGCCTGTCTGACTTTTCACAGTTAGCCAGGCCCGCTTTTATTTCGTGTAAAAATACATATAACGCCTTCATTTTACATATTCTATTTTATCTTTGTAAATATAGAGTGTAGAAAGAAAAGAGCCATCTTTAACGAAGCCTGATCTATCCCGGAAGAGAATTCTATTTATAGATAACTATCGGATTATAAACTATATACCATGAAAATATTAAAAAAATACGTTCTTTTCATCCTTGTAGCCGGCCTGGGAATTTCATTTACGGCCTGCTCGTTTTTGGGAGGAATTTTACACGGCAAGCCCGATATCGGCGATCAGAAATATTTCGAACAGGATCCTATACCTGCCGGAGACCATCCTTTCCGGTTCGTCAAGGGAAATGATTCCACCTGGAAAAAAATGAAATTCCAGGTTTCGTATGCCGGAAAGTTGGTGGTCAACACCTCGCTGGATACTTTATTTTCCTATACCACTACCCACGCTTTTATAATTATTCGCAACGATTCCGTATTGTTTGAACGGTATTATCGCGGATACGACCGACATACGCCTTCCCTTCTCTTTTCAGTTTCTAAAACGCTCACTTGTTTACTAGCGGAAATAGCTATGGACGAAGGAAAAATAGCTTCCATCGACGATCCGGTGGTAAAATACGCACCTGAACTGGCCGAAGGCGATCCGATGTGGAAACAGGTCACGATACGCCACCTAATGGATATGCGGGCGGGTATCAAATTCAATGAAAATTACGGAAACCGGTCACCTTTCGGAAAAATGGCCCGGTTGTATTACGGACGTAACAATCTGGGACAAATTAAAAAAATGAAATTTGAATGTGAGCCCGGTACGGAATCCAACTACCAAAGTATTTCGACGAATGTGCTGGGTTTAGTCATCGAGCGGGCCACCGGGAAACCGCTGGCCCGGTACATGGAAGAAAAGGTATGGAAACCGCTGGGGATGGAATACGACGCTTCTTTGAGCCTGGACAGTAAAAAACACCGCTTTCCCAAAGCGTTCGGCGGTTTTTCCGCTACAGCCACCGACCTGGCTAAAATTGGCCGCCTTTACCTGAATAACGGAAATTGGAACGGCCGGCAAATTATAGATTCGGTCTGGATCAAGGAATCTTCGGTTCCTAACTTTGAAAATTACGGTTATCAACTCAGTTGGCGTTCGATCCGAAATACGGTGATGGATACGGCAAAAAACGTATTTTTCCCGGATTCGCTGGCCGTTGTGAACAGAATCAAAGAACTCGGAGGCAAGCTGTCGGAATATGTAATTGTAAAAGCCGGGAAAAAAGAACGCGGAGCAAAAAAGGACACCTGGACCGGATTTAATTATAATGCCGACGCTTATTATGCCGTGGGCATTCTCGACCAGGTGATCTACATCCATCCAGCAAAACGGATCATTATGGTCCGGCTTGGTAAAGAAGACAAAATCTACGATTATCCCTACGTCATGCATCGGCTTTCCGATTTTTTTTAAGAAAATCCGCAGCTAAACTGTTATTTTCTCATACTCCTTTCACCCTCTCCAGATAATATCCTATATTTGGAGAGGGTGTTTGGTAAACTAAAAACCTTCTCACTTTCCGTCGGGGAAATTTTTCTTCTTTCATTCGACCTGGGGGAAATGGTTTTCTTTACTGCCGATCCGATGAACATCCCTGATTAAAAAACGAATGTATCTTTCCAGGCAAGGTAAGTAAAGAGCAGGCTTCAAGCGGAGACTCAAACGAAGAACAGCCTGCAAAAATTAGAATGTATTTTCACAACCGGAAACATCGATGCCTGTAAGCGGATAGGTGATCACAATCCGGTCTTTCTCAATTTGATACGTGCCGCCAAACGTTTTTAAATACAATCGATTGATTTCGTGACCGATATGTTCCCCCTGCTGTTCGTCAAACTGTAAAAGCGGACTTCCTTCCACCGTAAGACGTACATACGACCCTTCGCGCACCAAAGAAACGATCACTTCACCAGGTGTTTTCCGTTCTTTCGGAGCAGCCAGAACAAAGGAAAGCAATTTCATAAAATGAGCGGTATCGGCTTGAATGCCCAAAGTTTCCACCTCGGAATGGAAAGTTAAGCGGACCGGATTGTTCTCCTGCATTTCGACCCGGATGATCGCATCCTTGCACAATTGCACTATATCGCATTCCTGCACATTGAAACGCATCATTCCCGACTCCAGACGCGAAAGGTCGAGCACATCCGTGACCAACTGAATCAACCGACCCGAATTCCGCTTAATAATAGCTGCATACTCCTCGACTTGCTCCGGTTCTAAACCTTCCTGCGTAGACAATACTTCCGAAAGTCCCACGACCGTATTTAACGGTAAACGAATTTGATACGTAATATTCCGCAAAAAACTTTCTTTCATTTTATTAGCCGCATCCACCGTAGCTAAAGCCGCCTGTATTTCCCTTTTCGAACGGTGTAACACACGGTGGACGTATAACACCCGCATCACCATGCCCAACAGTAACAGCACCAGCAAAGAAATGGTCCCCAACATCAGCCGATTCTGCTGTTTCGCATATTCCGACTTATCCAGCAACGCTTTTTTTATCTTATAATTCGCCTGATGCGCTTCTTTATGCCGACGAAGAATATCCCGGTTCAGGGAATCGGCCGTCATCGCCGTCTTTCTATAAAGTTCAGCCGCTTCCCGATAACGTCCCGCATCTTGGGCAACGCAGGCTTTCATCTGAAGAACCGACATTTCGTATAAAGGCTGACTTCCGTCAAAATAAGAAACGGCTTGGTCAAATTGCCTCAGACTTTCCTGCCACCGGTACTTCAGGGAATAGTAACCGCCCCAATACAGAAAGTAACTGATTTTATCAATATTCCGAAAATCTTCCGAATAAATTTTTTCGATTCCCCGGAGATGAACAAGCAAACTGTCTGCCCGGGGAATCGCCAGATAAATGGCACAATATTCCAACTCCCGCTTCAATAGCAGGTCCCGATAGTGACTTCTTGGGTGAGGATTTTCCCGGATGATTTTATCCAGGCAGGCCTCCATTTTTTTCATTTCATCCAGAGCCCTCTCATATTCGCCCATATAATGATAGTTTAAAGCCAGGGAATGGTATAAAATTACTTTTTCTGTATCGGAAACAGCAGGTGCTGCTAAAATCTTCCGGCATATGCGGGCCGATTCATCGTATCGTCTGGCAAAATTCAACGCTTGAGCTTCCGTAATCCGGGCGAGGCTTACTCCTTCGGGGCATCCTAAATCTTTCGCTTCTTTTTTCATTCTGACGGTCTCCAGCAATACCGCCTCTGTATCTCCCTGGGCCACTTTATGACGAAGAATACTGCGCCAAGCCCGGAAATAAGGGCCATAATCCCCCACCTTCCTGCCTCCGGCCCTCAGCTTTTCCAAATACGTTTCCACTTTAGCGAAATCCGCCACATGTGCATAATAAGTTGCCAAATCGTCCAACACCGTGAGCTCTCCCCGGTTATCGTTACGGCTGACCGCAAAAGTCAAGGCGGAATCCAGAAGCTCGGGAATCCAGTTTTTTCCGATATGAGCGACGAATAATTCATGCACCGCATTTCTTCGTGAGGTATCCCGGGGCAGCGTACGATACACCCTAAAAACACTATCCCGCAACCGGTTCGTCTCCGGAACAAGGGATACAGCATACGAGCTATACAGACATCCCAAACCGATTCCTATAAGCATCCACCTCTTCATTCCTTTTCCTCCTGCCTTAAGGGATGTGTAAACACAAACCGGGCTCCTGCCGTATAAGCCGGGTCTACCCAAATTTTTCCGCCGAGACGCTGGATAATGAGCCGGCAAATGGAAAGCCCCAAACCACTACCCTGCACTTTTTCATTCAGTTTTTCGAAACGTTCGAAAATACAACCCTGTTTTTCTGCCGGAATTCCGCAACCGGTATCGCTTACCGAAAAGAGTGCCGTCCCTTCTCCTTCTTTTTCCAACCGCAAAGTAATGGTTCCCGCTTTCGTAAACTTGGTAGCATTGACCAATAAGTTAATCAACAATTGTTGCAAACGGGAGGGATCCGTATCCAGTTCCAGAGAAGAGAATTCGGTTTCGAAACGAATTTCTGCCTGGGTTTGCTGAATGGCCGATAAAGTTTGGATGATACTCCGGCAAAAAGCGACAACTTCACACCTTTGAATCCTGAATTTCATATTCGCTATATCGAGGCAAGAAAGATCAACCACATCGTTGATCAGTTTCAACAACAATTCAGAGTTCAACTGAATCACTTCATTGCATTGCGCGCGGGTCGTTTCGTCAATGCCCGGCATGGTCAAAATTTCTGAAAAGCCGGACAAAGCATTCAAGGGCGTTTTGATTTCATGGCTCATATTGGATAGGAAGAGACTTTTGTTACGAATGGATTCCTCAGCCATCATTTTGGCCCGGCACAATTGGATCCTCGAACGAAAGATTCGTTTGTTTTGCTCCCGTATATACCATACGCACCCTACAAATACGACAATAAGCCCCAGGCCGATTATCCAACACAAACGTAACAAATAGTTTGCCTGTACGCTATTAGCCAACTCCAATTCATCGATGGAGTAAATTTTACGTAAATCTTCAGCTTTCCGGGAATTTATTTCATTGTAGGTCACATTTACCTTCTCGAATATTTGTTTATAAAGCCTGCAGGCCTTTTCATAATTACCGGATAGCATTTCCCGATCGGCCTCAGCCCAGCCAAGACTATCTGTTTCATGCGCATACCCTGAAACGGATAGGCCCCATAAACACATAAACAGTATGAAATGCTTCATGTATTATCGTAATAAATATATGGTGGACAAAGGTAATATTTTTGAAATCCCGGAAAATTATTTTCCGATCATTTCTCTACAAAATATTCCTTATAAAAGCCCCCGGAATATTCTTTTTATTGTGTGTTGATCGGATACGCCTTTTTTACCATAAGGTAACGACTTCCCCTACTCCGGGAAAATCCTTTCGTTCCTGCCCATACCTTTCCCGTACTTCTTTCACAGCGCATTTTGTATTTGATAGAACCCCCGATTTTATTCCCGATTTTCTCTTCTCTCACATACAGAATAACTGAAATATCCAATTCCCTCTTTTCTTTCGGCCAAGAAATTTTCAAATTATCCCTTTTTCATCCGATACTATCGTTATATTTGCCAAATATTTGGGAAAATTCCCGGAAATACACTTAAAAACAAGGAACGGCAAGGTTCGGTATATGAGAAGCGATTGGCCGATGTGGAAAATAGCGATGGTTCTGGGTGCAATACTTTGCTTATCCGGCAGGGTTTTTGCAGACGGTAGTATGGACAATCCGGAAAACGGAAAAGATTCCGCCCGGGTATCGACAAGCGATAAAAAAAACAACCCCTATGTCCTTTTTTCAGCCATAGATTCCCTTTCTTTTTCGCGCCGGTTTATCCATAGACTGGGCCTGGAATTCCGTCCTGCTTATATTTTTGCAACAAACTCTTTTTTACGGGGAGAAAATATATACGGGCAACCTTACAGGAACTCGTATTCCGCTCACCTGAAATACTCGCTTCAGTTTCACCCTTATACTTATGCCGACCGGATATACGGGGGAGCTTATCAGGGAATAGGACTGGCTTATTATTCTTTCGGCGACCGTCAATACTTAGGCGAACCGATCACCTTTTATCTGTTTCAGGGAGCCCGTATCGCTCGTCTTTCCCGGAGCGTATCGTTCAATTACGAATGGAATTTCGGCTTATCGTTTGGTTGGAAACCCTACCATTACGATACCAATCCTTACAATAAAGTGATCGGATCCCGGACAAATGCCTATATCAACACCAATTTTTATCTGAACTGGATGCTTTCGCCCCGTTGGGACCTGAATACCGGAATCACCTTGACTCACTTTTCCAACGGCAATACCCGTTTACCCAATGCAGGCGTGAATACCGTAGGCTGGAAATTGGGGTTAGTGTATAATTTCAACAGAAAAGAGGATTACCTGCATCAGCCCCTATATCTGCCTCCTATACCGGCCTTCCCTCGTCATTTCAGTTACGACCTGGTTCTGTTCGGATCCTGGCGCCGGAAAGGTTTTATTTTAGAAAACAGCCAGATTGCCTCCCCGGATGCGTATGTAGTGGCCGGATTCTCTTTCGCCGCGATGTACAACCTCGGATACAAATTCCGGCTGGGGCTGGCGGTAGATGGCGTTTACGACGGCAGTGCCAATGTAAATACCGAGGACTACATTATCGGAACCACTCAGAGTTTTTCCAAACCTCCGTTCAGCAAACAACTGGCTCTGGGTTTTTCCGGACGGTTCGAATATATAATGCCCTACTTTACGGTGGGTATCGGGATGGGCACCAACGTCCTACACGGGGGAGGCGATCTCAAGGCCTTTTATCAATTACTGGCTCTGAAAATCGAAGTGACCCGGAATTCATTCGTACACATCGGCTACAATATACAAAATTTTCAGACACCTAATTTCTTAATGTTAGGGATCGGTTACCGCTTCAACAACAAATACCCGCTGATCCACCGTTGATTTTCATTCCTTCCACCCTACAACCCGACCACGTAGTCTTCCGCCTTTTGCCACTCCAGTTGCAAGCGGGAAATTTTATTTTATCCGCTTTTGTTCTTCTGCCGTATTGTTTTTGATTTTATAACTTTTGGAGGATTGGCCGAATTTATACCGGACGGAGAAAATCAGACTAGAGCTATCGTACCTGGAGCGATAAGTAAAGTCTACATTGTCCAGATCAGCACGGTTCCGCATTTTATCCTGATGTAAAATATCGTCGTAACGTACGCTCAGTAAAAGTTTATCGTTCCAGAAAGACATCGAAGTCCCGGCATTCAGAATATACCGGCTATTGAAAGAGAAAATTCCGCTTTGTCCCTGAGAATTGTATTGATAGGTAAAAAAGAGACTTATTCCTGCGGGAAGTTTGAAATTGTGGGAAGAATACGCATAGAACATCATTTTACAGGGTTGATGAAAAACACCGTCGATATAAAATCGAACCCGGTTATGAGTCAGTCCTATCGAATTATGGGTTATCCAGCCTTTATACTGATAGGGAGCGGATAACGAAAGCGTCCAAATTTCTTCTGACTTTAGATTTTCAGTAGTAGCAATACATATTTTGGTATCCGGTTGCCATTTTCTGATCGCCATATAAAGCGGATCCCTGACCTTGCTGTAACCCAACGAAAGTATAAAATAACGGTTGTAAACTGCATTTAATATAATATTGTGAGAATATTCGGGACGTAGATCGGTATTGCCGACGTAATACGTTAATGTATCTATATAAATCGTAGAGGGATCGAGGTCCCGAAAGGCAGGTCGGCTGATTTTTCGGGAATACGAAAGAGAGGCTTGTAATTTTTCACTGACAGCGTATTCGATTTCTACCGAAGGAAAAAAATCCTTATATACTTTGGATCTTTCGGTACTTTTGTAACCGGCATGCTCATATCTCGCTCCTACCAATAGCGAAAAACGGTTCCAGTTTTTCCGGACACCTAGATAGGCAGCATATTTGTTTTCTTTAAATACGATTCCATTAGAAAAATCAGGATCTTTTTCCATCTCGGCTGCTATATGGTAAAGTGAATAATGACTATCGTTTTTCAATCGGGATAAATACGCTCCGATTCTCCAAACATAACCGTTTGAAGTTCTATGCTCGTAATCGATATTAGAGGTCAGAAGGCCGATATCCGCTTTTGAATCGCTCTTTTTGGCTTTGTAATAAGAGTCATCGGTTATCTCGGAAATGTCGGAATCTTCCCTGGAGTTATAATCCACATATCCCATGCCTACCGAAAGTTTCTTCCCCAGAGAATCGATCGCAAAAACATAATTCAGATCATAAATATTCCGACCTACCTCCTGGCCCACAGAAGTTTGTGTGAGAAAGCGGCTCAAATGGGCGGAAGACAATCTTAAATCGCTGCGGTTATCGGTAAACCGCTCCGACTTCTGCTGTATCCGCTGATACTGTATGCCGAACGTATGTCGGTCCCCAATCCGGTAATCTCCTCCGAGCAAAAGATGATACGCCGGATAGGTCGTCCGTTTTTGTCTTAATTCGTTTTGCATTTCGGCTCCGTCATCAAAATAACGTTCGTAATTTTCCACAAACAGTCTCCTGTCCCGATGACATCCGATATTCGTATAAAAATTCAGCCTTTGATTCGCATATCCCAATTGAAAACGGTTATTACTACGCCAATATTCACCTTTAGCTGCAGAAGCAAAAACATGACCGTTTAACCCACCCGCAGGCGTGTGACGGGTAACGATATTGATGACTGCATCCCCGCCGGCACTGTACTGAGCAGGAGGGTTGGTCAAGATTTCCACCGATTTGATATTTTCCGGTTGAATAAATTCCCAGTTATTGTCTTTACTCGGTTGTCCGTTTACCAAAATAAGCGTATTTTTCTTGCCGAATACCCCGACCAAGTCGTTTTCGACACGGATCAAAGGAAGGTTTTTTAAAATATCCACCACAGACCCCAAACTTTGATACTCGCTATTATGTTCAATATCGTGCACCATCTTACCCTCCGTAACTTTAAAAGTGGGACGCCGGGTCCTCACCGTTACATCTTGCAAGATCACCTCCCCTCCGAGTTCAACGAATCCGATATCGATTACAGTCGCTCTACGTTCATTACTAAGAGGAAAATTTTTAGTCCCTACGGCATAAGGCGAATAAATCTGTACGATGAATTTCTCAGCACACACTTCCTCCGTCCGGAAATCCTCCGTTTTATAATACTGGGAAGTCAAGACGGTATATGCCGGCGACACCACCACTACATAATAACCTCCCCCTTCGGGAAAACGGACCTGTCCTTTAATACTAACCGGAGTCTGAGCATATGAAGGGACTAAAAAAACAACCAACAAAAAAATTAGCGAAATTTTTGTCATTTGAAGATGACCAGCAAAGATTAAACAGATTTTCATGACTTTCATTTTTAAAATTCGAGGCAAACCTAAGCATGAAAATCAGATACTCCTAAAAAACGGGATAAACAGGCATAAAGAGGGACAAAATACGGATTCCTGCTTTTTATCACAGAAAAAAGGGACGAAATGCAAACTTTATTCAGGCCATTTTTTCTTTGAATATTTTCACATAATTACGGGAAACATAGGCAACATGAGAGGTACCTGCAAACAAAAGCCTGTAACCGGAGGTATGACTGTTGACACTGACGACCTGACGTACATTGACAATAAACGCCCGATGCGTACGGCAAAGAAAATCATAGGAACCCAATATATCTTCCATCAACTTGATTGTCGACCGCAATAACTTATGCCGAACTATTCCTGCCGAATCGAAATAAAACACATCTACATAATTCCCCGATGCCTCCAGAAAGATAAGATTCTCCGGTTCCACGGTTATCGCTTCCTTCGTCGTCCCCAACAAGGTCAATTTACGGGATTTTAACGGAATTTCGCCGATCCTCTGCTGAAGGATACGATTAAGCCTTTCCACTTCAGCCAGATCTTGCTTCTGCATCCCGTTCTTCGATATCAAAAAAATAATAACTACTGGTATCAGACCAATACTTATGCAGGCTTCCATATCTACAGCGATATTCCACATCCAATTATAGAGATTCCATTTTTGCAGAATCCCTATATCATAAAATGTTGCAAATACGCTTGAAATAAGCAGGAGAAATAAATAATGGAGCCATTCTTTCCCCAATGTCCAGCTTTTCTCCGAATAAAATTGCCGGAAGAACCAAGGGAAAATAAATTGCACGATGAAACAACTGAGGACCGTTACGCCAGCAAAACCGAGCAGAACTTTAAATTGCCCGAAACTCGATAAACGGAAGAAAAAGGGTTCGAAAATAGCTAAAACAAAAATTACGACAATTACGGGAATCCCAATGATGACCCAGGGATTCCGGTTACGGCAAAAAGGTTGTTTTAAATAGGAGGCCAGTCTGCTCATACACTTCAAGGGCTATACCGACACAAAAATAATTAAAAAATCTTTACTGACACGGAGATGGTCCGTAAAATTCGCCCGGAATATATCGGACTGTTTAACAATCGCGAATCACCGCGTGAGACCCGGCACTCGGACCGGAGCGTTTCAAATTTGATGATTATTCAGTTTTTTCTGGTATTCGGAAGGAGTAGACCCAATCAATTTTTTAAATTGACGGATAAAATGGGATAAGTTGCTAAAACCTGACTGGTAAGCGATATCGGTAATATTCATTTTGCCTTCCACCAAGTATTTGCACGCCATTCCGATACGAACTTCATTCAAAAATTGCACAAAAGTTTTAGTCGTTCTGAGTTTAAAAAACTTACAGAACGCATAATGCGACATATTGACCAAAGCAGATACTTCGCTCAGCTTT
This sequence comes from uncultured bacterium, assembly GCA_905216195.1. Classification (GTDB taxonomy): domain Bacteria; phylum Bacteroidota; class Bacteroidia; order Bacteroidales; family Marinifilaceae; genus Culturomica. Next base: position 101,407 of record CAJMSX010000003.1, on the reverse strand, counting down.
ATCGGATTGTGGTAATTTTTAAGTACATATTCGTAAACGGTATTTATTTTTGCACATTCGTCCTTCTGCTTAAGAACGGGAGTATGTAACAGGGAAATCATTTCCAGTTCCCAGGAAAGCGAAAGTTCGTTTAAAACTCTGAGCAAATCCAGAATTTTTTCGAAATCTTTCTTTTTTCCGATATTGGCCAGAATTTTTCCGATCCCTTCTTGTGTACTACCAGACAATTTTACGCCGAATACCGATTTTTGAAACAACTCCTTTATTTTGGCGGCTTCGGGGAGGGACAACAATCCATTTCCAAAAGATTTTTTTGCCGAAAAAGGTCCCTATGGCTTTCTTAAATGTTCTTTTTTGCCAATTTCCACAGAAGAAGGCAAAGAGATGCCGAATTCCTTTTATTTGAGGTTATGTTCCGATGTCCGGTTTCACAAAACCGGATAAGTAAAAACAATGGTCAGTCCCTCTTCTGTCTGTGAATATATTTTGTAGGAACCTCCGAAATAACAAACCAAATGGGTGTTGATTTCATTCCGGATCAGCGTCATTTTATTTCCGGAAGCCGGCTCTGCTAAAGGAGTATTTACCGCCTGAACCACCAAGCATGTGCCTTCTTCATTCTAGTCTACCCGCAGGATTGTTTCCCGAGTAACCGGTTTTTTTTCGGAAATACCGGTGAGAAGACTGCCGAGCAAAGCCAACAAACTGGTTTCATCGGTACGAACCATCTGAATTTGGATTCCGGTCTGCAAAAACGCCCTTACCGTATTATTCTCGATCCGGCTGGCTTTACTTACCGCTTCCCGGCAAAGTTGAATAAATTCGCAAGAAGTTTCTTCATACTTTATTTTACCGGATTCCAATCGGGAAAGTTCGAGAATATGATTCACATACTCCAACAATTGTCCCGCACTCTCCTGAATGATCCTGCTGTATTCCTCCTTATTCTTTTTATCCAGATTCTGTCCGGAATCGGTCATCAACTCGGCAAATCCCACCACGGCATTCAAGGGAGTACGGACATCGTGACTGATCTCGGTCCTCAACCGTTCCTTAGCGCGATTTTCCGCTTCCATCCGCACGGCCGCTTCAGCTGCGGCTTTTTCCGCCTGAACGATTTTCCGGGAAAGATAACGGGTATACCCGTAAAAAAGAAGAATCAGACCCGAAATCAAAGCCAGAATACTTAACACCCGAATCAAATTGGTGTTACTGATTTTCTGCTTTTCCAGCAATAATTCATCTATATGATAAATTTCTTTTACTTGCTGAAGCTGACTGGCCGAAAAAGCATTATTTAGGGAATCCTGAGTCCGTATTAAATAGCGGCGTGTTGCTATAGCTCCGTCCAAATCCCCTTTTTCTTGTTGGGTAATCGATTTATAATTGATCAGCACCCCGAAAGTAGATACATAATTCTCCAATACGATAGGAGTTACTTCATCAATTAAAGCTATACTTTTATCGTATTCCCTGGTCCTCGAATAATACTGTAATTGTACCAATTGGACATTCAGCCAGAAAACCGGATCCACGTGCGTATCGAGCAAAGCCCTCGCCCGCTCGATATGTATTTTAGCCTGAGGAAATTCCCGTCGGTTCAGGAAATGCATAATATACTTTACTTCCCAGTCGATAATCATATTAGTCCAGTTATTCTTTGCTTCAGGCTCTCTTTCTATGGTTTCCTGCAAGATACGCCCCATTTCTTCCATATAAGGAATTTTCAGACTGTCTAATCCGGAATTTCCATATATTCCCGCTATCCGGGACAATACATCTACCCGAAGACTGGTTTTCGTATCCGGGGTAAAACGTTCGTAGGCTGTTAAAAGTACCATCAAAGCTTCGTCAAAGCGACTGGATACGGCATAAGCGCACCCTAAACTGTTATAAGCTGCAATTTCCCCGTTTCTGCATCCTTTGGCCCGGGACTCCTCTAACACTTCCTTAGCGATATACACCGCTTTTGCGATCTTCCGTTTAGAAGCAAGTGCACGACTGATAGCCGCCTTTTGTTCAAGATAATAATCCCACGAACCGATCTGAGGGGCTAAGTCCTCCAATTTATTTACCCAATAGCTCAAACTGTCCGGATCATGCTTTTTATCGTAACAGGAAGCCAAATAATAAGCACCTTGATTCTCATAAAACCGATTCTCCTGAAAAAGACTTTCTTCATACAAGCGCATGGCAAAGAAATAATCGAGAGGGGGGTACTGATGCCGGTAAGCCGCTTCCCTTAAAAAGCGTAAACGCACACTGTCCCGGGGGAGTTGCCCGATCACCCGGACAATACTGTCCCTATATTCTTTGGTCATCGTATCTTTTTCTGCACCTAAAGAAATCAGATGCAGAAAAAGCCAACCAACGACGAACAGGACTCTCTTCATAGGTAATTAGTGTAAAAGTGATTCACATTTTAAAGGATGAGTAAAATAAAAACGGGCTCCCTCTGTATAGTCCGGGTCTATCCAAAGACGGCCTTTCACATACTTCACGATTAACTGGCAGATCGAAAGTCCTAACCCACTTCCCTGTACCCGATCATTCAGTTTTTCAAACCGTTCGAAAATCAGTTTTTGTTTTTCCAAAGGAATACCGCAACCCGTATCCGTTACGGAAAAAAGCGCCATCGGTTTATCTTCCCCGCTCACTTCCAGTTTTAAAACAATGGATCCCTCCTGGGTAAACTTCATGGCATTCACCAACAAATTGATCAATACCTGACGGAGACGGGAGTCGTCCGTTTCCAACACCAGGGAAGAAAGATCGGTTTCCAACCGCATATCCACCCCGATCCGATAAGAAGCCAACATGGTTTCTATTACTTCTTTACAGATCGCCACGGCATCGTGCTTTCCGATATTAAACCGGATATGGTCTTCTTCAAAATCCGAAAAATCAATGATATCGTTGATCAGCTTCAACAACTGATAGGAATTTACTTTAATGATTTCACAATATTCCCTTTGGGCTTCTTCCTCTTCTTCCGTCTCTCCGGAAGCCAGTAAACCGGAAAATCCGACTATAGCATTCAAAGGTGTACGCACCTCATGACTCATATTCGAAAGGAAGAGGTTTTTTCTTTTTATGGCATTTTCAGCCTTACATTTCATTTGTTCCAAATTCGCTTTTGATTGCTTCAAACGGAATATCTTTTTCCAGCTCAAAAATGAAAATAATAGTAAAAGCAGCACACATAAAGTAATGCCGATCGTATAATAGCGGAAAGACAAATGACGGTCACGTTCGTTCTGGTAAGTCAGTTGATCGGCCTGGAAACGGGAGGTCAACTGATCGATTTCTTTGGGATAATTTTTTTCGAAAGCGGACTTAATATAGGCGTAAACCGAAGCAAGTTGTCGGAACGCCTCTTCTTTTCTACCCGAATTTACCAGTAAATCCGCCTTATTTTTCATGGCCACTACATACAAACCGCTATTATTTTTCGCTTCTTTCATGTGAAAAAAACGGTCGTATACCTTCAGCGCTTCATCGGTTTTTCCTACTTTTTCCAAATAAGCGGCCTCAGCCAGAAAAAAATGCAGTTGGATCCCGACCGGTACCTCCGGTAAAAATTTACGGGCCTTTTCCAAATATGCCCGAGTCTCGTCCAGCGCACCGGTAGCAAATTTATAATTGGCATTGAAAATATAGCGTACGGCAATTTCCGATTCGGACTGGCCTTCCAGCGGATATTTATTCAGGCGGGCGATATAAGTGGCAGCTTTATCCGCTTTCCCCATGCGAAGATAGTATTCGGACAATTCCACCAGCAGAATTTTTATCAACCCCTCATCCTGCTCCAGGGAATCAAAAAGCTCCAGGGCCTTGCGGTAAGCATCTCCGGCCTCCTTGTTCCTCCCGGTAAGCGCATAGACTTCTCCGATCGCATTGAGAGCCAACGCCTGACCGAAAGGATACTTCAAAGCGCTTGCCTTGGAATACATCCGGTCGCTTTCTGCAATGGCGATCCGGGTTTCTCCCCGCAACACCCGCGATTTAATCAATATTCTCGCCAGTTCGAAATAGGAATCGTATTGTTCCCGCTCCTCCAATACCCTCAACAGACTGTCGGCATGATCCGGTAGCCGATCGTCTCCCGATAAATAGGTGAAACCCAAACTGCTCCGAAAATTCCGGATCATCTTTTCCTGCACTCTGGTTTTCGTCGAATCCGATTCCTGAGAATCCCCGACCGGCCTATGGCCCGTCAGGAATAAGCACCACATACACAAAAACAAATATTTCAGCACCGCTCTCATTTACCGTTCTATCGTTACCACATTACACACGACAAAGTTATTTATTATTCTGATTTCTCCAATTTTCCGCTCGGTATACCTGTAGGCGGAAAGAAAAAATTTTTATAAGAGGAACCCTTCGGGATCTTTCTTTCCGGGCGAGGGGACTGTGGCGTTTTCCTTCTATTTTTGTATATATGTCCTCAGGGCTTCAACATACTCTTCAAAAGCCTGAAGACCGGCTGGGGTAAGTTTGCAAGTGGTACACGGACGTTTTCCCTTAAAGGTTTTAGTCACCTCGATATAACCCGCCTTACTGAGTTTTTCTATTTGAATGCTTAAGTTACCGCCCGACGAATGGGTCTGCTCCATAATATCCATAAAATCAGCCTCCCCGACGGAAACGAGCAAAGAAATGACGGCCAGACGGAGCTCGGAATGCAATAGGGGATTCAACTCTTTAAACATGACAGAAAGAACTTTTCGAAACCGCCCTTTTAAAACAATGAGCCGGTATCAGAATCGTAACAATCAACACCAAAGCAAAAAGAGGAGTTTGATAAAGTTGTCCGCTGAAAAACAAAAGACTGTGCGCCACTATCAGGCCAGCGATCCCTCCCCAAACCACCGGATGATCCACAGAGAAACCAATATTCCTTCAAAAAAGAGAATAGGCGAGGTTACCCAAAACGTAGAAAAAGGAAGAACCGTACAAAGAACCATATACAGTATGGAAACATAACTTATCGTCCGGTCGATATAAGACCTGACGCTCAGCGGATCTTTCACCGAAAGATAGCGGGAAACAGGATAACATACCAGGGGGATGATCAGCCAGCACAAAGAGGCCCAGACATATTCGTAGATTTGTAACACCCATACCCCCAGCGTTACTATTACACTGACATACCCTACGATCAACAGGCTGTTCTCATTCATTCGGGCCCGCAGATGAGCACGGGCATTTTGTATCATGCAGGTAATCAGCTCTAAGCTTTCCCTTTCGTTCAGTTTTCTGTCTTCCATAATCCTTTTTTCAACCGGTTCATTTCACATCGTTTACAATTTACAAATATAAACTATTTTATTTTATAATGTATATACCTACTTTCAGCTTTATAGCCTTCTCCTTACCCCAACCGAATCACTTCTTTTCCGATTTGTATGACTTTCTCATCGTGAGAAGCGATAATAAAACTCATCCCTTCCTTTTGATTCAGCGTCTGCATCAGATGGATAATATGCAAAGCATTCTCTTTATCGAGGTTAGCCGTCGGTTCGTCGGCAAACACGATCAAGGGACGACGGGCTATAGCCCGGGCTATGGCCACCCGTTGTTGTTCTCCTCCCGACAGCTCCCCCGGCTTTCTCTTCAGTTTGTCCTCCAAACCCACTAAAGCGAGGGCTTCCCCGGCCATCTCTTTTCGCCGGCCGGCCTTGTAATCGAACAAGGTGAGCGGTAATTCTACATTTTCCAAAGCCGTCAGCACAGGAATTAAATTGAACGATTGAAATACGAAACCGAAATTCTTTTTCCGGATTTCCGTTAATTTTTTCTTATTCCTGAAATCGACTGCTTCGCTCCGTAACCAATAACGCCCCCCTGTCGGCTCATCCAATGTAGCCAGGATATTCAGTAAAGAAGACTTTCCCGATCCCGAAGGACCGGCCAGGACCGTAAAGCATTTATCTTTCCATTCGTAAGAAAAATGATTCAACACGGGATTACAAATCTTACCGTTACGGTAGAATTTATCGATATTTTCGAGTTTGATTATCGTTTCCATCCTTTAAAAATAACAACTGATTAATAATGTAGTTTGCAGATCGTATACTGAAAGCGAGGGTCCGAAACCCATAGCCGAAAGTTCCAGTTGAAAATTATTCATTTTCCAGATACCCAGAGGAGAAATCGTCCACTGGCGGGAAGAAGGATCAAAAAAAGCCCGGCAGGTCACCGACCAGCGGTCGTATAGGTCGGTGAATCCGAGGTTACAAAACAAACTGTGTCGTCCCATACTTACCGGATCGAACAGTTCCGGATTTGCCGGAAGATGACAGGAATACCACTTCATTTGTCTTTGGTCCGGATAATCCTGACGATAACGATATTCAGCAAGCAGGCTCCACCGGCTACTCAGATTGACAGATCCTCCCGCCACGAATTCGCCCCGGAATTTTTTCTTTCTGGCATAAGGAGGTGTCAGGCTGCCGTCCTTCCGGATACGGAAACTTTTGGTGAAATTTTTCCATACCCCCTCCGCATAGAGCGTAAAACGGTTCCCGCCGTAAGCGAAATCATACCCGAATTGCTGATATTTACCGTTTTCCAGAAAAGAAATACTGGCATCGAACCGATTGCCCGTATACTCGTATTTTAAAGCGAATTTGAAATCTTTCCGGTCTTTATCGGGAAAGAGATACAAATTACAGGCACTGCCGGCAAAAAGAAAAGTATAATTGATCATGAAAATTCCTTCCAAGCGATTTTGAGTTCTCAACGGATCCTTCTGAATAAAAAAATTCGTAGGGTTCCAAATGGTACCGGTTCCCCAATCCAACCGTTTCTTACCGATTACAAGATAATGTTTATCCCGCATGGACCATTGGATATACAATTCCTGAAAAATAAAATCCGTAGAATCCTGGGCGAAGTTGTAATTACGGATTCCCGCCTCCATTTGCAAAGTAGTCCGGAAAAGAGGGAAATCGTCCGTAAATTTCAGGATAGGATACAATTGCGTAAGCGAGTTAAATTCCCTGAGATTCATTACATTCTCCGGGTTCACGCGCGAATGGCGGTTTAAATCGTTATATTCACCCTTGGTTTCCAAAATCACCTGCCAGGAAACCTCCGGTTTTTGCGCCGCGGTTTTCAATGTCTGCAAACCCAGGAGAACCGGAATGAGAAAATAGAAGCGGTACATGATTTTCATCGTTTCAGTGAACCCAGTGTAAAATATTCGGCCGGTTTGCCGCATTGGCGTTTCATATCACTATAATACATTTTCGTCAACGTATTTTTCTGCAATTGATCCTGTATAAGCAAAAGGGAAGGCACAGATATTCCACCAACGACTTTGCTTTGCTCGTAAATCATGGTTTTCATCAACTTACCCGAAAGACTGTACATTTCCTGACGGGAAATGATTTGTTTCTGTAGATCGAACCAGACAATCACTTTATTATAGGAAATCGTCAGATCCCGGGCTTTCAATTCCAGTCGAACCAAAGTATCGCCGAGCGGAACCGCCCGGAGCAAATCGTAATCTTCTTGAAAATTGATTTTCAATAAATCGCGGTTAGAAGCATCGCTTCCCATAAAAGATTGTTTGAAAGGCAATTTCATAACTTTACTGGTGCGGGGCAGATACATCCATAAATTGGAATTGTCGTTCAGCATTTTGCGTCCTTTCTCAGGAGCCGGTTCGGTAAATTCCATCCGCATCAGGTTCCCCCGCCGATAAAATTGCATACCGTAGAATTTAATCATTTTCCCGTTTTTATAAATTTCCATACGTACGCTGGCTTCTCCCACGTATAAACTTCGATCGAGTAAAGCCAGATAATCCGGAAGCGACGAAATAAGGGTGTCTCCGGACTCACAGGCATACCTACGTTCGGGAAGCGCCGGAAACCCGGAAAAACTCTCCAACGGAAAAGAAAAGATCAAGAGTAAAATCAGTGTTTTCATCATCATTCAACAGATAAATTTATTAATACATCCAAGGGACGCCAAGGAAATTATTCCTCCCTCAGCATCGAAATCAGGCGGTTTTTAGGGATGGCTCCGAAAGCAAACCACGTCGCCACCAAAGGATAACCTAAAGAAAAGCATAAAGTCCCCCATACATCTTTTCCGGTTAAAACCGGATCGACGACAGCCGAACCGAAAGCGAAAGAAGCCGCTTCTCCCAGATAAATTCCTTGGCGGACATGGATCACACCTAAAAATACCGTCAAAATCAAAACTGCCGGTATGGAGAATAGCAGGCTGATATAAAGAGATTCAAAAAGAAATATCTTTTTCACGGCTTTTTTGGAAAAACCGAAAGAAAACAAAGTACCGATTTCTTTTTTTCGTTTTTGAATATTCTCGGTCTGCATCGACCAAATCCCGACGAAGGAGATCGCAACCAGAAAAAAAGCGACACCGGACATACCGTACCGATTGATCCCTGAAAGAGAGCTGGCAAAACCCGTATGGTCTTTATAAGTGAAAAGCCTGATTCCTACCGGAGATACTGTATCCGCCCCCCCATCGGCTATTCCCTTCAGCCGGCTCAATACATCCTTTTTTACCGCATCCACCTGTTCCAAAGAACGCAAGCTGACCAGAATTCTGGTGGGTAACCGGCAATTATACAACCGACGGGCTTCTTCATAACTCATATAAACGTTATGTTTATTCAATAAGGAGGTATAACGGAATATGCCCGCCACCACAAAATCATCGAGATTGATCGAACCGTCCACCGATTCCAGCATAATCGGACAGGAGTCTCCGATTTTCAGATGGAATTTTTCCGCCATTCCACTACTGATCACCATGTGCTTTCCCTTGTGTAAATTCGCCGGATTTCCCTCCAAGATCTTAAACATTTCCGTCAGCAGAGGGATCTCGCTCGTATCGATACCGACGATATGGATACGTTGCGTATGCTCACTGGAATACAATAAAGCATTCGAAGGATAGACCCGGCAAGTATATCCGCTTACCCCAGGATGAGACTCCAGGGTATGCCGAATTTCCCGGAAGAGGCTATCGCCTTGCACCTGATTCTGCGTACTTGCCGTTTTTTTGCTGAACGTAAAATCCAAGGCTCCGCTATCGAAACGGATGCTTCTGCCCACGATCTGTTTTTCAATACCCCGCGAAAGGGAAAAAATAAGCAGAAGAAGGACTACCGCTAAAGTGATTCCCAAACCGTTCAATAAAGCGGAACGAAAATTCCGGTGTACGTTGCGAATGGCTAATTTGATAAATAAATCCATAGTGACAGAAAATTAAAACGTTTTGATTAAAAAAACAGGAGAGAGTCGTCTGATCCGGAGTATACTGATCCCTACGGCCCCTAAAACGGTCATGCTAAAAAGTAGCCAGACATACGCGATATCTTTCAGGTATAAAAAAGGACGTAGGACGTCGGACATCAAAGCTGCCTGTATATCTTTAGAGGCTATGGTGAGTCCCGCCTCGGGCAACGAAAGGAAAACCGAATTTACCATCCCTACGGCTATCCCCACAGCGATACAGCCCAGAAAAAAGTATTCCAGACACAGCATAGCCGTAATCTCTTTCCAGGAGAACCCCATCGCTAATAAAGTTCCGAATTCCTTTCTCCGGGAATTGACAATCAAGGAAGTCAGGTTGACCAGGATTACCAAACTGAAAACGATAAAAATGATACGGGTGAAAAGGCCGCCGGCTTCCCAGACACGCACAATAGTAAAGAAAAGAGGAATCGTTTTGTCCCAGGTCGCCAGCGCTACTTCTTTCCCGGTTCCGCCTATATAACGATCCATGCGGTGAAGTTCCCTTTCCGAGAGCTCTGCATGATCGGCAGGATTCAGTATCACTTCCAACGTCTCGTCCCCCTCCAATCCGACGATCTCCTTTCCCATCCCATAGGGCAGAAATCCCATGTAATTAAAAAAAATAGCCAAGCCCCTTTCTTCAAAGATACCCGATACGATTCCGATTTCATCACTCATATAATCGTAGGTATTTTCTGCAACCAGTAATAAGGAATCGCCTACCTGACAATGTAACTCTCCGGCCAGAGTTTCACCGATCAATATCTCTCCTTTTTCCTGCGGCATCCTCCCTCGGGATATCACCAGAAGATTTTTTATTTTATCCAAATGAGGCTTTTCCAAAGCATGAATAAAAATATAAGAAGTCTCATCTCCATAAGAAATGAGAGAACCGAAACGAATCCTCCGGTAAACGGAAAGGCCCTCAAACGCCCTTTTCAACCGACGCGCATCTTCATCGCTCCACTGAAACTTTCGTTGCTCTTTCAACTGCGATTCCAATATATTGATATCCGCGCCCCCGCTTCCATACAAGGTAAGTTGACCGGACATGGTTTGACAAATTCCCTCCCTCAGCCGCCACTGAATTCCATTAGCCAAAGCCATATTTATCAAAATCGAAAAAGCAGAAATCGTAATACATAATAGGGTAAAAAACGTCTGTTTTTTCTTTCTCCCGAAATTTCGAAAAATATACCGGAAACGTTCCGCTTTAAATACTTGAATTTTCCACTTCATACTTTTTACAATTCATTCATGATACATTCCTCTTCGCCGGCCTTTAAAAGATGCATTTAAAAAACCGCTATTTGTACATATAAAATATGCACAAATATAATATAGTTTATAATATAAACTATATTATAATGCAATATTATTTTAAGAAAAAATAATACCGTTCATTGCCTTCTGAAAATCAATTCCTTACAATAAAAAATTAAAGCTAAAATTAAAAAATAGAAAGGAAGAGGGGGACTGCGGTCGGCCGACACGATTCCCAGCCTTCTCTTCCTCCCTTAAATTTTCAGTAATTACTAAAATCAGAGAAGCATCGGTCAAAATTTCTCCCGATGTTTTCAGATTCGGTAAATTCCATCAGCAGGTAGTTAAAAGTAATCGGGTATACCCGGGGAAGGATGTGAGTTACAGCTCGTCGCCGGCCTGAAAAAAGAGTTATATCAATCTCGTGCCATACGGCCCGGAGGAAAACACAGACTTCCATAAAAAACGGAATTCAGTATTCTTGCCTCCCGAAAGAAATATCGGGAGGTAAGGAAAGACGCAATCCGAAAAACAAATCGGTCTCTCTGGAAAAGCGGAGCGGGAAAAGGAAGGATTATACGGGAATATTCATAAATATATGAAATAATGATCTTATCTTTGTAGGGAGAAGCGCAAAAACAAACTAAAAACTACCGATATGAACAATTTTATTTTTCAGAATCCTACCCGTTTAATCTTCGGGAAAGGGATGATTGCCGAATTGAGTAAGGCTATTCCGGCAGACAAACGCATCATGATCACTTTCGGAGGCGGAAGTGTGAAAAAAAACGGAGTATACGATCAGGTAATAAAAGCACTGGAAGGACGGGAATATGTCGAATTCTGGGGGATCGAACCCAATCCGGCAATCGAAACTTTGCGGAAAGCGATTGAATTGGGAAAAGAAAAACAGGTAGATTTTCTGCTAGCGGTCGGAGGAGGTTCTGTACTGGACGGTACAAAACTGATTTCTGCCGGTTTATGTTATGAGGGTGACGCCTGGGAATTGGTCAAAAAAGGGGCCTTTTACCGGACCGTACCTATGGGTACGGTATTGACATTGCCGGCTACCGGTTCGGAAATGAACAACGGAGCCGTAATTTCCCGGCACGAAACCCGGGAAAAATATCCATTTTACAGCAATTATCCAGTCTTCTCCATACTGGATCCGGAAACGACCTTTACCTTGCCTCCTCATCAGATTGCCTGCGGTTTAGCCGATACTTTCGTACACGTCATGGAGCAATACATGACGACAACCGGTCAATCCCGGCTGATGGACCGGTGGGCGGAAAGCATTTTGAGTACGCTTATCGATATCGCTCCGCAAATACGGAAAAATCAGCACGATTACAATTTGATGGCCGATTTTATGTTGTCCGCAACCATGGCTCTGAACGGTTTTATCGCTTTGGGGGTTACTCAAGACTGGGCCACCCACATGATCGGTCATGAACTCACCGCTTTACACGGTTTAACTCATGGAGCCACTTTAGCTATCGTATTCAACGGTACCCTACGCACCTTACGTTTGCAAAAACACGATAAAATCCTCCAGTACGGAGAACGGGTGTGGGGTATTACCCAAGGGTCGGAAGACGAACGGATCGACCGGACGATTGAAAAAACGGAAAGCTTCTTCCGGAATCTGGGCCTTTCCACCCGGTTAAGTGAAGAAAATATCGGAGAAGAGACGATTCGCGAAATCGAACATCGCTTCAACGAACGCCATGCCACCTACGGCGAAGCCGGAAATGTAAACGGCACCGTGGCCCGGGAGATTCTGGAGAAATGTAAATAAAAAAACCTTGAAAACCCGGTTCTCTTCAGCCGGGTTTTCTTTCCTCTTCCTTCCCTATCCTTCCCCTCTAAAATATTCGAAAAGAGGAATTTTGTATTGTTGATTTTTTTTCAGAAATTGGGACCCCGAATGTAAACAGGGTTTCTTGCAGAGAATTCGGTGAGATGGAATTAGTAGCAGAACTAAACAAAAAAGATCACAAAGCATTCAAGGCTTTTTTTACCGACAATTTCCCTTCCCTCGTTCTTTTTACGAGAAAATACGTCGGAGATGGAGATGTTGCCGCCGACATCGCCCAGGAATGTTTTATCCGCTTGTGGTATTCGGAAGCCGTATTTCTTTCCCTGGAGAAAATAAAAGGTTTTTTATACACGACTGCCCGCAATCTGGCCTTGAATCAAATCAAACATCAGGATGTGGTTGCCGCATACGCTCAAAGGGAAGGACAGGAAGCAGACCTGTTTTTCCGCGATAACCTGATAGAAGAAGAAACTTATCAGCTGGTACACCAAGCGATCGATCAGCTCTCCCCTCAAACCAAACACATTATCCTGCTCAGCCTGCAGGGGCTTTCGAATCAGGAAATAGCGGATAAACTCGGCATTTCGGTCAACTCGGTCCGCAAATTAAAATACAATGCCTATCGTAAACTAAAAATCCTGCTCCGGGATCAGCTTTACGGATTGCTGTTATTGTTAAAATTTAATCTTTTGAAATAATTTTTACCTTCCCGTTCATCTTTTTGGAAAGTTCAGTTGTTATTAAGATGTAGTGTATTTAAAACACGCAAACAGTAATAATCAACTCTAACGAACGTATGAACCGGTATGTAAAAATTTCATTCTTTCTTCTGACCTTATGCCTGGGGTGTACTGCCTGTCAGAAGCCGGAATGGCGAATCGACGGGCATCTGGAAGGTGATGTCGATGGCAATTATGTTTTTCTGCAATACGCAGATACTTCCCGCACTTTGATAGACAGCGCTTTAATAAGCGGGAAAACCTTTTCGCTGAAAGGGAAAAGCGAAGGCATTCGCTTGGCGAACTTATCTGTAGGTAAAGCGTATACCCAACCGAAAGGACGGATAAAATTACCCGTTTTTCTAGAAACAGGGGTCATCCGTTTACAAGCGAACTACGACAGTATTCAATCCTCCCGGCGGATCTTCGATCATTATCGACTGTCAGGTACTCCGTCGAACCGGATTTTTGCCGAATATATGGAAAATTCAAATCGTTTCGACCGGGAAGACCGGCAAATTTTTGCAGAGTACGGAAATTATCTCGGAAACAAGCCCCAGGATTATTCCAGAGCTTATTTCGAAAAGGGAATAGAATTGACCCGTAAAATGGACAGTATGAACCGGGAAAGAATCACTTATACGCATTGCTTTCTGAAAAATCACCGGAATTCCGAGGCTGCTTTTTATCTCCTGACTCAAGTATTGTCCTCCTTAACGGTGAGCCAGATCGACAGCATGAGGGCCGTGTTTCCGAATCCGGTCAAGCAATCTCCCATAGGCAGAGTAGTGGAACAGGAAGCGGAACTCTTCCGAAATACGGCTGAAGGAGCGATGTATATCGATTTCCCCCTGATGACGCCGGAAGGAGAAAAGAAAAATCTGTCCGATTTTATCGGTAAAGGAAATTATATACTTCTCGAATGTTGGGCTTCCTGGTGCGGTCCTTGTAAAAAAGACATCCCTCACGTAAAGGAAGTATTGAAAAAATACGGCCCTTACGGATTCGGTGTTTTAGGAATATCTATGGATACCCAAGCCGAGGCCTGGAAAAAGGCGATCCGGGAACATCACATTACCTGGCCCCAATTGTCCAATCTGAAAGGGTTCGCAGGCCCCTTGACCCGCACTTACCGGATCCGGGGCATCCCGACCTGCATCCTCATCGACCCGGAAGGACGTATCGTCATGAGAAACGCTCGCGGATCCTGGTTGGATCGTTGGCTTATCGACCGTTTCGGAGATTTGTTCGATAAATAGTACTGCTCATGAATACCGCCGACAACTACCAGCAAATAATCCGGCTGATTGCCCAGGAGATTCTCGGAGGAATCGAACGAGAGGAAGACAAGGCTTTATTAAAGGCCTGGAGGGAAGCATCTGCCGCTAACGAGCAGCTCTATCAACGGCTCGTACAGGAGGATAATTACCGGAGGCACGAAGCGGCACGGGCCGCAATCGACACCAAACGTTACTGGAAACGTTTCGAAGCAAAAACAAAATCCCGTAAATCTATCCTGGCTTACTGGATGTACGCCACGGCGGCTGCAGCCGCCGTGATCGCGGGACTCTTCTTGTTGCGTCCGGCTGTTCCTGTACCGGGAACCGCTACTGAAACCGTAGCAAACACCCCCATTCAGCCCGGAACCTCCAAAGCGGTATTGGTTTTATCCGACGGGCGGAACATCGATCTGACCGACGATAAAAACCAAAAAATGAAAATTCAGGGTCTGGAGATCAACCACCAGAAAATAGAAGTAAAAGATACTTCCCGGAAAGAAAAAACAGGGGAACCCCTGGGCCGAAACAAAATTATCACGCCTCGAGGAGGAGAATATCAGCTGGTATTGGCGGACGGCACGCAAGTATTTATCAATGCGGAAAGCCAACTGGAATTTCCGACGAAATTTACTGCCGAAAAACGGGAAGTATGGCTGGAAGGAGAAGCTTATTTTAAAGTAGCTTCTAACTCCGAATGCCCGTTTATCGTAAAAACGGCCGGCATGGACATTCTGGTAACCGGAACGGAATTCAACCTGAAAGCCTACCGGAATGAAAAAACCGCCCAGGCTACCTTGGTAAAAGGAGAAGTGAAGGTTCGGTCCGGGAACTCGTTCTACCAGCTCCAGCCTTCCCAGCAAGCGGAATTAAACGTAGAATCGCATCAGCTTACGGTAAAGGATGTAGATGTCAGTCCCTATGTAGGTTGGCAGAAAGGGTGGTTTATTTTTAAAGGCGACCGGCTGGAGGACATTATGGTAGTGCTCGGAAGATGGTACGATTTCGAGGTCGTTTACGAAGCCGAGGAATTGAAAGATATAACTTTTGTGGGGAAACTGAAACGTACGGAATCCATAGATCCTATTTTAGACGTGCTCCGGACGACGCAGAAAATAAAGGTTCGGATAAAAGACAAACAGATTATATTCAGTAAAAAATAAACAGATGGCGGGGGTGCGCCACCTGTTTAACAGCGTTCACGTGGTGTGAACCGCTCAGTATCACATATTAATTAACTAACAAATTTATGAAAAAAATTGGAAAAAATGTGCTAAATGTGCTGACGGTGATGAAATTTTGTATTCTCCTGTTGGCTACGAATGCTTTACAGGCATCAGCAGTGATCCATGCGCAGAATGTCAAAGTGGACCTGACTCTGAACAACGCCTCTCTGACCCAAGTATTCTGGGAACTGGAAAAGAAAACGGATATCGTATTCTTCTTCAGCGTTGACGATGTAAGCGGAATCACCGGATTGAATCTGGATTACAAAAATACATCCCTGGAAAAAGTCCTGCAGGATGTGTTGAAGGATACCGGACTGAGTTATGAAATCACTCATGATGTCATCGTGATCCGAAAAAGTCAGACATCCGCGTCTTCGCTTCCCCAGACTAAAAAGAGAACCCTAAAGGGTGTGGTGAAAGATCCGCAGGGAGAAACTCTGATCGGAGTCTCCATACTGGTGAAAGGAACGCTTACGGGAGTCGCCACCGATATGGACGGAACATTCGAACTGACCACCGAGGATAAACCGGGTCTTACTTTAGTGCTTACTTACATCGGTATGAAAGATAAAGAAGTCAGAGTAGGCGAAAAAGACCAGCTGGAAATTGTAATGGAACCTTCGACCGAAGATTTGGGAGAGGTTATCGTCACCGGCTATCAGACGATTTCCAAAGAAAGAGCTACCGGTTCGTTTGCGGTGGTCAGTCCGAAAGATATAGAAAACAAACTGGAAACCAGCATACTGAGTCGGCTCGAAGGCCAGGTTTCCGGACTCGTGCAATACAACGGAAGCGTTTCCATCCGGGGTATTTCCACAGTATACGGCACAAAAACTCCCCTGTATGTAGTAGACGGAGTTCCTTACGAAGGTGAACTGGCTGCTATCAATCCTTCCGACGTACAAAACGTGACTGTCCTGAAAGACGCCACCGCTGCTTCCATCTACGGAGCCAGAGCCGCCAACGGCGTAATCGTCATTACGACCAAATCCGGACGGGAAGGGAAAACCCGGGTAACTTACAATGGTTCCGTTTCTTTCCAGCCGCTTCCGGATATGGACTATCTGAAGTTGATGAACAGTAGCCAACTGATCGATCTCAAACGGAATTTATTCAACGATTATCATGCGAAATACAACCAATTGAACAAGCGGACTTCTATCGATGAAGTAACCGAACTGTTTTATCAGCAGGAAGAAGGAATCATTTCCGAAGAAGAACTCCAACGAAAACTGGACGTTTACCGGCACCGGAGCAACCGTTCCCAAATCAAAGACGAACTGTTGCGCGTAGCCTTTACCCACCAGCATAATATCGCTTTATCGGGAGGAACGGAGAAGTTTAAAAACATGGCTTCCGTGAATTACCTGGGAAGTAAGCCCTATGAGAAAAAACAGGATTCCGACCGGCTGGGATTCAATTTAAAAAACAGCATTAAATTTTTCCCTTGGCTGACCGCCGATTTAGGAATCTCCGGAAGTTTCACCCAGAAACACGGAAGTAACGGCTTAACGGGTATGAAACTCCTTACCTCTCAACCTTCCTACATGATGTTGAAAAATGAGGACGGTTCTTCAGCAATTTGGAGAAACGGAAAATCGGAATATGAAATCCAGCGTTTAATCTCACTGGGACTGGAAGACGAAACCTACCGTCCGCTGGACGAACTGGACCGGCAAAAGCTGACCAATAAATCCTCTTACTATAAAATACAACTCGGCTTCAAGATCAATCTGATGAAAGGACTGGACGCTCATTTGCTTTATCAGACTGAGAATCAGGACTACCGGAATATTCAAACATATAAAGAAAATTCCTCTTACGTCCGGGGCATGGTAAACGATGCCGCTCAGGTAAATCCGGCCAACGGAGCCATTACTTATAATGTGCCTCAGGGAACGCAGATTTCCGAACGCAGAGGGGATATGCGTTCCTATACGTTAAGAGCACAATTGAACCTGAACCGGACGTTCAAAGAAAAACACCATGTTTCGGCCTTACTCGGTGCGGAAAGAAGAGCGATCAAATCCACCTGGTCCAACGCCTACCGCATGGGATTCGACGAAAATACTCTGGGATATAAACCCGTGGACATTAAACAACTGGGAATAGGTATTAACGGAACGGAATCTTTAAGCGGACGGTATAGCTGGCAAGATAAAAACTACAATAAGTTTTCGGAAACGGAAGACCGGTTTGTCGCCTTTTACGGCAATGCTTCTTATACCTACAACGAACGGTATGCCATCACGGGAAGTATTCGTATAGACCAATCCAATCTTTTCGGTCAGGATCCGAAATACATGTGGAAACCTCTCTGGTCCGTAGGCGGCAGTTGGTTTATTTCTCAGGAAGATTTCATGAACGACATCCATTGGCTGAACCGTCTTGCCCTTCGCCTTACCTATGGTATCAACGGAAATGTCTCCAAACAAACCAGCCCTTACATGACCATACAGGATATGGGATACAGCGATTGGAAACAGGGTTTTTCTTCTTCGGTTAAAACTCCGCCCAATCCTGCTTTACGCTGGGAAAAGACAGCCGTTACCAATGTCGGCGTCGATTTCAGTTTCCTGAACGGACGGCTGAACGGCTCTTTCGATTATTATAACCGGAAAAGTACCGACTTATTGGGCGATCTGAAAGTAGACATTACGACCGGTTGGACCACCATCAAACTGAATTACGGAAGCCTCAGAAATACCGGTTTGGAACTGAGCCTGAACAGCCTCAACATCCAGGCCCCGGATTTTCAATGGCGCACGAATCTTAATTTCAGTTATAACAAAAACAAAATTATCGAGTTAACCAATAAGACCCAAACGGCCTGGAATTACGTTTCCGAACTGGTAAATTCCAAAAACCATCCCATGTACGGTTTATACAGTTACCGCTGGGCGGGACTGAATCCTGAAAACGGAGATCCCCTGGTATATGACGCAAACGGAGAAAAAGTATCCGCTATCAATGACAAAGAAGCCTTGGTGTATTCCGGTACTACCCGCCCCCCTTATTCGGCTTCCATGACCAATATTCTAACTTATAAAGGATTCGGCTTATCGTTTATGTTCATTTATAACGGAGGTCATGTGATGCGGGATGCGGTTGCTACTTATCTGGGTGCCACCGTCGGGGCCAATCTCTACCGAGGCTCTTTGAAATACTGGAAGAATCCGGGTGACGAAAAAATAGCGGGCATGGCTCCGAGAGCCAACAGACTGGCTACCAAGGAAAAGCAGCAACTATGGTATGCAGCCGACAAACACATTCTGAAAGCGGATTATATCAAATTGAGGGATATTACTCTGACGTATGAATTACCCAAATCCATTTTAAAGAAAATGGCTGTTCAGAGTATAACCCTCCGCGCTCAGGCCCGCAACATTTGGTGGTGGGCGGCCAATAACAAAGGCATTGACCCGGAAGCCTATACGACGAGCACCTACGGTAGAGGGGCCAGAACTTTACCGGAAGCTCCGACCTATATGCTGGGCTTGACCGTCGGTTTTTAACCCCTGAAAAATATACGAGAATCATTAATAAATAATTACATATGAAACACGCCCTATTTTTACTCATCCTATTTGCTTTATTAAGCCAGGGATGTGATGATTTCCTGGATGTAAAACCCAAGGGAGTCTCTATTCCGGAAAAAGCGGAAGAATATGAACAATTACTGAACTACCAGCAAATGACCAAAGCTGTCGAATGCTATATGAATTATATGACGGACGATGCCTACCTTCCCGAGGAAGGGTATTCGGGCTTCGAGGAAATGCCAAATGCTACCCGCAATCTTTACACTTTTCAGTCCGAGGTCTACGGGCCCGCGGAATGGGATATTTTCTGGCTGCAAAGTTATAACCGGATTTATTACAGCAACGTGGTTATCAATCAGATCATGGGATCGAAAGGAGACCAAAACTATAAAAATAGGGTCAGAGCGGACGCTTATGTCATGCGGGCTTTCGATTACCTGGGATTGGTCAACGGTTATGCCAAACATTACGATCCGGCTACGGCCGCCAGCGATCCGGGCGTACCCTTACAACTGAACGAAAACATTACCAATGCGCCCATCACCCGGGCGAGCGTACAACGCATTTACGACCAGATCAAATCCGACCTGATAGAAGCGGAAACATACCTCCCGGAAAATAATTTACTCCCTTACCGGGGCTCCAAAGCCTTCGCTTTAGGTCTTTCCGCCCGCATGTACCTGTATATGGGAAATTACGACATGGCTTTACAAAAAGCGGAAGACGCCCTCAAACTCAACAACGAGGTATTGGATATGACGGTATTAAAGATTGTAGACCCCGACAAAACGGTAGGCAGAACCGATTATCCGGATGCTGACGAGAATCCGGAAAATATCAATATCCGTTACACTCCGGCCACCTACGGTTTATCCGGAAAAGTATTCGCTTCGGAAGATTTACTGAAAATTTATACGGAGAACGATATGCGGAAACAACTTTTCTTCACTCACAAAATCGGTTCGAACTGGGTAGACGATCTCATCTGGGCCCCTTATATCGAAATGAATGTCAGCTCTTCCGTTCCCGAAATGCTGTTGATCGCCGCAGAATGTTACGCGCGGAAAAACGACGTAAGTTCCGCCATGAGCAAACTGAACCAATTGAGAAAGAAGCGTATCAAAGATTATACGGATGAAAAGGCCTCCAGTCCCGAAGACGCCCTGAGAAAAGTGCTGGAAGAACGCCGGAGGGAGTTTGCCTTCAACAGCCTCTATCGTTTAATTGACCTGAAACGATTGAACAAAGACCCCCGCTTCCGGAAAACCGTCATCCATACGGTAGGCGAGCAGACTTATACGCTCGAACCGGAAAGTCCGAAATACATCCTGCCGATTCCTCCCATGGTTACTGAGATGAATCCCGGTATGGAAAAGAACGAAAGATAACAGTTAGACTCGGCGGAGAGGGTGTTCCGGCCAATGAGCTGCCCCCAAAAAGTTAGACAAAAAACTTTTAGGGGTCACTTCACCAAACGGGGCATCCTCTTTTTTTATTCTCCCCAGCAAACCGTTTCGGCACAAACCGGATCTTCCTTTCGGCAGGAAACACTCTTTCGGATACCTCCTCTTTTTTCTATCAGTCTTCCCGGAAAATCCCCGGTTGTTTATACCCCATTCCGATGGTTTCGTCCACCAGATAAACGATAGACTCGTAAGCCTGTCCGATCTGATCCTGCATCACGATTTCACAGGTTCGCGCCAAAGAATAGCACCCATCGAAATCCCCGGCTCCGATTTCCCGCTTTTCGTCCCGGGTAGCGGATTCCGAAAGTTCGGGAAAGATAAATCCCCGGTCACCTGAAGCCCCGCAACAACTCCAGTCGTCGGGTAAAACGACTTCCCGGGCGCATTTGGCGGCAATCCGTTGCATCACCGCCGTCAACCCCATCAACTGACACGCACAGGTCGGATGAAGCAATATCCGTTTTTTGGGAATAATATCTTTCATACGGGGTAAAACACATTCATCCAGCCACTGGGTGATATCCATAATTCGCAAGCGCTGGAATTTCTTCCGGTTCTCAGGCGTCAGTATTTCTCCGTCAGTCTCATGAATCAAGGTATGGGTGCAGGAGGTCGTATCACAAAACACCGGTATCCGTCCTCCTTCCGACCAAGCATAAAAACGGTCGATGGTCCGGTTTGCCATCTGCTTCCGGCCCTCAGGATCTCCCTTATGTTCCCAAATCTGAGAACAACATAAGCCGCAGGCTTCTTCCGGCAAGCGGAGCTTTATGCCGGTTTTGTCCGCAATTCGCAAAACAACCGTCATCACATCGTCTTTCCCCAAAGTAGAACTTCCGAAAATACGGGTCACACAGGAGGGGAAATAAATGTATTGGGGATCTTTTTCTTCCCGGAATTCCAATCGATGCGGTCTGGGAAAATGAGGAGACCAATGCGGCATTTGCCGGGACATCTTATGCAAGACACCGGTCGCCCAGATCAGGGGATAGGGCGAAAATACTTTTTCTGAACCTACTGTCCATTTTAAAACGCCCCGTAGATCCGACTCCAAAGCCCCGAAATGCTTGGCTCCGTAATGCAGTAATTTTAGCTGTTTGCCGGATAGATGCCGGGTTCTGAGCGCATCGGTTATGACAGCCGTACTGATCTTCATCGGACAAGGCAACTGACACATCCCGTCTGCTGCACACGTTTCTTCCCCGATGTATTTGTATTGCTTTTCAAGTTCTTTATCGCCCGTCCGTTTCATAATTCTCCGGGCTTGAAGACGCTGCCGGGAAGTGAGAGTCACATAGCGGGAAGGGCAGACATGTTCGCAAAAACCGCATTCGATACAGGTATCCGCCCGGCTGTAACCTAATTCTGTTCCGAAAAGATTCATTTCTTTGATCGAGCGCAGATGAGCCTGAGGGTCCGGATTCAATATCACGCCCCGATTGAGCAAACCGAGAGGGTCTGCCAATTTTTTCAGGCGTTGCATGATACCGAATATTTCGCTTCCCCATTCTCTTTCCACAAAAGGAGCTACTGCCCTGCCGGTACCGTGCTCCCCCTTCAGAGAACCGTCCAAGGAAAGTACCAGCGTGACCATATCCTCCATAAACCGGGCAAAATTGGTCCGTTCGGTTTCACTCTTCATACCGGAGGTTACCAAAGGATGTACATTACCGTCCCGGGCATGCCCGAAAATCGCACCTGCGTAAGCGTATTTTTTAAACAACCTTTGTAACCCTTCGACCAGGACATCCAGCTTCTCTACAGGAGCCACCACATCTTCCAGAATAACCGTATCTCCTGGTGTCCGGGCTCCGGCTACACAGGGGAAGATACCGTCGCGGATTTCCCACAGCTTTTTCCGCTCCGCCACCGTATGCGTAAAATCCTCTGTTTTCCAGATTCCTTTCAACCTTTTCAACCGGGGAGTAAGGCGGGCAACCGTATCCTGCATCCGGGCTGCAGAATCCGCACCGTAATCTACCAGCAAAGCAGTAGCTCCCGAAAGTAAGCCGGTATTGCCGTAAAAACTGGCGAGTGAAGCATAATCCATCATTTCGACAGACAAAGCACCGCTCTCCGCCAAATGAGGAGCCGCAGCCGCTGCGGAAGTTACATTGCCGAAATAGAGCATAACGGAACTATAGACCGGATACAAGGGAATCGTGCAAAGTTCCGCTGAAACGATAAACCCCAGGGTTCCCTCGGCGCCAATCAATAAGTGAGCGAAAATATCCATAGGATGCTCAAAATCGAGAAAAGCATTTACACTGTATCCCGTTACATTTTTGATTTTGTATTTGCGGATAATCCGTTCCCGGACTTCCTCCTGATTCAGGATTTCCCGACGTATTTCCGTCAGTCCCCGACATAATTCGCGTTCGGTCTCTTCAAACTTTTTGCGGTCATTCACCGAATCGCTCCGGTACCGGTGACCGTTCGCCAGAATAAATTCGATACTGCCGAGCGTATGATAGGAATTATAACGGACTCCCGTTTGCATACCGCTGCTGTTGTTGGACAAAATTCCCCCCATCATAGCCGCACGGGCAGAGGCGGGGTCCGGACCGATCTTTACCCCATGTTTTTGAAGCAAGGTATTGACCTGCAAAGCGGTTAATCCCGGCTCAAACCAGATTTTGCGGCCGTCCTCCCGAATCTGACAGTTCTTCCATCCGGTACGTAATTCGCAAATAATACCGTCGTTTACGCTTTGTCCGGACAAAGACGTACCGCCGGCGCGAAAAGTCACTCCTGTACGATGCCTGGCGGCAATCGCCAGAAGTTGCTGAACCTCTTCTGCATTTTCCGGACGAACAATCACCTCCGGGGTTATATCGAAATAAGAACCGTCCCTTCCGTATATCTCCCGATAAAGGTCGGAACTGAACACCCGGCTCGGTTCGAATACTTTCCGCAAATCCCTTAAAAGTATTTGATTCATACATTTTTCCGCTTATATTTCCTCATCCCTTTCCCCTTGGCCGACACGAGAAGCGCTCCGCCGATAAGCCCGAAAACAGCAGCCGTAGATAGCCAGGACCCCGGGCCGTATAAGTAAAATGCAGGTAGCCGTAAATCCCAAAAGCCATGCCTAAAAAAATCCGGCCGATCAGCAGAATGTTTTTCAACCGTGCCATCTCCTGAAAAATTAATTTATCTACCTGTTAAACCTCTGTTTCTTTCATTTTGTTTCGGAAACCCGGCGCTTCTTTTCCCTTTATCCCCCGGTCGTCTCAACCACCGGAGATTTTCTTTACGCTAACGGCTCCCTTTTTCGGCTACCAACCCTCCGCCTAAAATACATACAGCCCCGAGTAAGGCAATGGAAGAAAACCACCGGTTGGAATAAAATGAGGCCTACCGAAAGTTTGACTTTTCGATAGGCCTCATCGGCCTCAAAGTATTACCGGATGCTTCCGGCAGCTACCCCCTACATTTTGGTGCCTGTAGACGTTCCCATCGTATTTTCCTCCTTCACATTTTTCAAATCGTCGTTTTTAATACTGCGGGACGCTTTTTTGACTCTTTCCTTGAGATTCCCGATCCGCCAGGAAATATTCAGGGCAAACATCCGGGGTTTCATACGTATTTCACTCCGGGTGCGCAAATAAGGAGTAGAAGTGGAAGTTTTATAGGTACGGTCCGCTTCGAAGAAGTTACTGCTACTGAGCGTCACATTCAGACGATCTTTCAGGAAAGATTTATCCAGGCTCAGGCTGTAATAATAAGCGGAAATCCCTTTCCCCTGTAAAGAAACCGATGGTGCAAAATATCCCCCGTTGGCACTCAGCCGGAAACCGTATTTAAAACTTTGCTGGACTCCCAGGTAGATACTTCCGGTCACTCCGTCCTTACTCTCTCCCTTTGTATAGATATTGGTTCCTCCCTTTTTACTACTGTATTTTTCATAACGTATATCCCCGTTCATATAGACCCGGGTTTGAGGAGAAGCATTCCAGTTGACGAAAGCCGTTACACCGGCCAACTGATTGTTTCCGATATTTCCGTAAGTGGTATTTAAAACTCCGTCGGCATCGATAAACTGATACTGATCGATGCTGTTATTGGTAAAGCTATACCGGGCACTTAAGTTCACATTGAACTTTTGAGAAAAACTACTGAAGCTTAAGGCTAGCGTATGATTTTTCTCCGATTTCAAATCAGAATTTCCGTAAGTGACATCCGAAGGGGTAATGATTTGCCGGAAGGGATTCAAATAAGAAATGCCCGGACGGCTGATCCGCATATTATAAGTCAATTGAACATTCCGGAACATACTCGGTTGCCAGGCAATCAGAGCAGAAGGCACTACATCGGTAAAATCCGAATTGAAATTTTCTTCCGCATGCGTATGAAAATGCACTTTCTGCAGGGTGTGCTCTGCCCGGACCCCGGCTTTGAAGCCCCATTTCTTATATTTTAAGCCATAACTGGTGTAAGCGGCCAAAATATGCTGAAGGTGTTCGTAGTCTTCGTCCTGCAACAAGGGATCGGGCCGCCAGTTTTCCTCCTCGGAATTGCGTACTTCATAATCCCCCCGGCTGTCGTTATTCCGGTAGATATACTTTATTCCCGCTTCCAGGGTATGCATTTGCCGGAAAGGTTTCACATAATCGGCCTGAAACGTATGTTCGTTCGTCGAAGCTTTATTATCCCGGTTCTGATAGCGGCTGATACTTTCCACATAGGGGTCATTCCCTTCCAGGTCGTATAAATAATAAAACGAACCGAAATTTTTAGGTGTACGGTCGAACCGATACGATAAGGTAAAGAGTTCCTGTCGATTCCGTCGGGCCGTATGCTGGTAATCCAGGCTGAAAGTCTGCGCTCCTATATCCGTATTGGCTTTTCCGTCCTGATGATAGGCATATACGGGCTCTTTTTCGGCACTTTCCATCCAGGTCCGGGAATTGAATTTGGCTTTTACGTTCCCCCCGTACAAATTTCCGGAAAGGCTGATCAGATTGAACGTATCGATTTCATAGCTGGCTTCCACCACCCCGTATTGTAAAGGCAAGCGTTGACGCATATCGTGGATCGTATACAGGTATTTCCGGTCGGGATTCGTCAAATCTTCCCGGGTAGTCCGGGTCGTATTCGCAGGTATCTTCATATATTGATAGCCGTAATTGGCAGAAAGGGAAAACTTCCCAAGCTTAGCGGACGCATAAATTCCGCCGTTAGCGCCGAAATTATTCACACCGGCATTCAGTGTCGCCATAAAGCCTTCCATACCGCTTCCTCCCATTTCTATATTGATGATTCCCCCTACTCCTTCCGCATCGTATTTCGCTCCGGGATCACTGATGACTTCCACATTTTTTATGCTGCTGGCGGGCATGCTTCTCAAGATTTGTCCCGGATTATTCGTCAGGAGATTCGAGGGTTTTCCATTGATATAAATCCGGTAATTGCTACTTCCGTTCAACCGGATATTATTTTCTCCGTCTACCGTGATACGTGGCACTTTCCGTAACATATCCAACGCATTACTAGTCTTGGAATCCGGGTCTTCGGATACGCTGTAAGTCAATTTATCCAGCTCGTTTTTCACCAGAGGTTTCTTCGTTTTCACCACAACCTCAGATAACTGAGTCACATCGTTCGTAATGTAAAGAATTCCCAGGTCTACCGTCTTTTGACCCTCTCGTACACCGAATTCCTTGACCAGCGGCTTTCGTCCGACTGAAGTCAGGGAAAAAACATAAGTCCCCGGAGAAGCCAGGTCAAAAGTAAAGCCTCCCTGATCATCTGTAACCAACATCTTTACCGGTTTCTTCAAATCGGGTTTCCTAACGACCTGAATAGTCGCATAAGGTTCCGGCTCGCCGGTGACGGAATCTTTCACCACCCCTTTTACCGTATAATCCTGCGCTTTCATTCCCAAAGAACATAACATCAATACTAAAAAAATTAACTCTTTCATGACTTATCGTTTTAATATAACCAATTCTATTCAAACCCTTTGGATTCGATACAAAAATATTCCATCTACCTTACCTGAACTTTACGCCATCCTTACATTTACCTTACATTTTCAAAACGCCAATCCCTCTCTCCGGGTAAGGATGCCAATGGACAATTACACAGAAAACTAATTCACAAGCATTTACAGGGACGTTCCTCCCTTCCGCTATTTCCCTTTCACTCCTTTCCGGAAGGGACCTATATAGAATAAAGGAGATAATTTAAAACAATTATAGTTATCTTTGTACAAACCTCAACGATGAATATGACATCCGATTATCTGAAAAACAGAAAAATCCTGCTCGTAGACGACGAACCGCAACTGTTAAAAATGACGGAAAGTATTCTACGGGAAGCCGGATTCCATTTTATCTGCACGGCCGGCAGTATCAAAAATGCACTGGAAATCCTGGCATCGGAAATGCCGGAAATAGCCGTACTCGATGTGATGCTTCCCGATGGAAGCGGCTATGACCTCCTGAAAGAAATCCGGAAAACCTCCGATATCCCGGTTCTCTTTCTGACGGCCTGTGACCGTCCGGAGGATTTGTATACGGGTCTAGATGCCGGAGGTGACGACTACATGGTAAAACCCTTTCTTCCTCGGGAGCTTTTACTGAGAATTACGGCCATCTTACGCCGTTGTTATAAGAATGAAAAATCCCAGCTTCAACTGGCTCACGCCCTGATCGATTTCGAAAAAGCAGAAGTATTCCGAAGTGACGGAGCCGTATTTCCCTTAACCGCCAAAGAACACGCCATATTGATCCATTTGAGTAAAGCGGCCAACCGGATCGTCACCATCGATGCACTCTGTGTTTCCGCTTGGGGCGACAACCTGTACGGGTATGAGAATTCCCTCATGGCCCATATCCGGCGCATCCGTGAGAAAATCGAAATCAATCCGTCCGCTCCCGATTCTTTAGTCACTGTCCGGGGACTGGGCTACAAACTGATCGTTTAATTCAGAGGTTATGAAAGGATTTTCTAAATTAATGAACCGGGTGATAGGACGCAGTCTGCTCCTGATGCTTCTCATGCTGGTAACGGGAATTCTCACTTATCTGATTTTATTGCTTTATATTGTGCATAAAGACGGCTGGGGTTCCCATCCGACCATGATCCTGAAGGCCATCGAACGAAAACTCGTCAAAGAAAACGACAATTTCCGGCTGGCTCCCCCGATTCAGTCCATACTGAAAGAAAAAGAGGTTTGGGTGATGCTGATCGACAATGAAAGCGGAAACGTAAAATGGAGTCTCTTCCTTCCCGACAGTATTCCTCTTCACTACAACCTGAGCGACGTGGCGGTCATGTCGAAGTCCTATCTGAAAAACTATCCCGTATTTATCAGAAAAAATCCGGAAGGATTGCTGGTAATCGGATTCCCTGTCGGAAGTTACGGTAAATTCTCGACCTATTTTCCGACTTTCCTCATCCGCAATTTTTCCTGGTTTGTTTTCTGGTCCTATATCATACAGTTATTAACCGTTCTAGTGTTGTTTTTCCTGATAGAAAAGCGGATGTTTCGCTCCTTACGGCCTATACTGAAAAGCATACAACAGGTTGCTGACGGAAAGGAGGTACATTTGCCCGAAAAAGGTACTTTCTCAGAGGTAGCGGTTTACCTCAACCGAACCTCGGCCTTATTGAAAAAACGGGCTACGGTCAGAGAAAACTGGCTGGCCGGAATTTCCCACGATATCCGTACCCCTTTAGCCGCCATACTCGGCTATTCGGGACAAATAGCCGAAGATGAAAGCCTTCCCCTCCCTGTGACTCAAAAGGCAGCCATTATCCGCAATCAAGCCGTTCACCTGCGGGAACTGATCAATGATCTCAATCTTTCTTCCCGTTTGGAGCGGGACGATTTTCTGACCCAAAGCGAAAAATTCAACATGACGCGATTCTGCCGGGAAATTATGGCCGACTTTCTCAATAATTACGCCGACGAACGTTACCCCGTAGAAATTAAAATCGGAACGGACATCCAGGAACTGATGATCGAAGGTAACCCCCACCTGTTGCAAAGAGGTATTACAAACTTGCTTTTCAACAGCATCCGCCACAACCCGGAAGGCTGCGACATTACCCTGCAACTGGAACAAAAAACAGAATACTGTATCTTAACCATTTCCGACAACGGCCAAAGTATGGAAGCCTCTCTCCTGCAAAAATTGGAGTCCATTTGCAACGGCAAAACCGATTCCATCATGCTTTCCGGCAGAGAACACGGGCTGGGCCTTTATATTGTGTGCCAGATCGTGAAAATGCATGGAGGGACCATTGCCTTTACGGCAGCCCGTCCCAAAGGATTTGTCAGCACGATACGTTTACCTCTCACAGGGATCAAGCCTGCCCTTTAGGCTCCAGATCCAGCGGAAAAACCGGGGGAAGAGGATTTTCCTCGGGAAGATTGATTTTCCCTCGTCCCTTTTCGAACTGGCGGATATTATCCTGTAGCGCCAGCAAAAGCCGCTTGGCATGTTCAGGCGTCAGAATGATCCGGCTCTTCACTTCCGCTTTAGGAACCCCCGGCATGATCCGTATGAAATCCAGGATGAACTCGGAACTGGAATGTGAAATGATAGCGAGGTTGGCGTAAGTACCCTGAGCTACCTCCTGATTCAATTCGATGTTTAATTGTTCTTGTTTCTCTTCCATAAAATATATTTTAAACAAAAATACAACATTCACCCCAAAGAACCATCGAATGTGAAAAGAAAGCCTGCATTCAGCCGGAATAAAAAATAAAAAAGGCACCCCGAGAGGTGCCTTCCTGTTATAATGAAAGTTTAGTTTATTTGCCGGACAGTCGTTCCATTTCCGTTTTAGAACCGACAACCAATCCGCGGAACTCTTTCATTCCGGTTCCGACGGGAATCAAGTGACCGCAAATGACATTCTCCTTAAGTCCTTCGAGCGGATCCACTTTACCGTAGATAGCTGCTTCATTCAATACTTTCGTCGTTTCCTGGAAAGAAGCTGCGGAGATGAAACTGGAAGTCTGTAAAGCCGCACGGGTAATTCCCTGCAATACCTGAGCCGAAGTGGCCGGGACGGCATCCCGGGCCTGGACGATCTTCATATCGCGGCGCTTCAACTGAGAATTGATATCGCGCAGGGTTCGGGCAGAGATAATCTGTCCCGGTTTTACCCGATCGGAATCCCCGGCATCCAGCACGACTTTTTTGCCGAACATTTCGTCATTTTCTTCCATGAACTCGGTCTTATCCACTATCTGGTTTTCCAGGAAGCGGGTATCTCCTGAGTCCTGAATCAATACTTTGCGCATCATCTGATGGACAATGATCTCGAAATGTTTATCGTTGATCTTCACACCTTGCATGCGGTATACATCCTGTACCTCGTTTACGATATACTCCTGTACCTTGATCGGTCCTTCGATGTTCAGAATATCGGTCGGAGTAATGGCTCCGTCGGACAAAGGCGTGCCGGCGCGTACATAATCGTTTTCCTGTACCAGAATCTGTTTGGATAAAGACACCAGATATTTCTTTACTTCTCCGGCTTTCGAGGTAACGATAATTTCCCGGTTCCCCCGTTTGATTTTGCCGTAAGTCACCTCTCCGTCGATTTCCGATACCACCGCCGGATTAGACGGATTGCGGGCTTCGAACAATTCGGTAACACGCGGAAGACCTCCCGTAATGTCACCTGCCTTTCCAACGGCCCTCGGTATTTTTACGATAGTGCTACCGGAAGTGACCAGATCCCCCTCTTTCACCACAATGTGAGCCCCCACCGGCAGGTTATAGCTCTTCACTGCACTTCCTTTATTATCCAGAATCAGAATAGCAGGAGCTTTGGTCTTATCCCTGAACTCGGTGATAACTTTTTCACGGAAACCGGTGGTTTCATCGGATTCTTCCTTGTAGGTTTCTCCTTCAACCAGATTTTCCGTAGCAATCTTACCACTGAATTCGGTAATAATCAATGCATTGAACGGATCCCATTCGCAAATCAAATCCCCTTTCTTCACCTCGGTACCGTTTTTCACGAACACTTTCGCCCCATAAGGAATATTGTGAGACACCAAAACGATATTGGTATTCTTGTCCACGATACGTACCTCAGTCAAACGTCCTACCACCACATCGCATTTTTGTCCGTTCTCCATCGTATACTCTACGGAACGCATCTCTTCGAATTCCACAATACCGTCATATTTGGCCTTCATGGAGTTTTCGGTAGAAATGTTTCCTGCGGTACCTCCCACGTGGAAGGTTCTCAAAGTCAACTGAGTTCCCGGCTCTCCAATGGACTGGGCAGCGATCGTTCCCACAGCTTCTCCTTTTTCTACCAGACGTCCGGTAGCCAGGTTGCGACCGTAACACTTCGCACATACCCCCTTCTTCGCTTCACAGGTCAATACAGAACGTACTTCCACTCGTTCGATCGGAGAATCTTCGATCAAGGCGGCAATGTTTTCCGTAATTTCCTCTCCCGACTTCACCAGCAATTCACCGGAATGCGGATGATAAATATCGTGTACGGATACCCGTCCCAGTATTCTTTCATACAAGGAGGATACCACTTCTTCATTGTTTTTAATAGCGGCTATGGTTACCCCTCTCAATGTGCCGCAGTCCTCTTCCGTAATGGTGATGTCATTAGCCACATCTACCAGCCGGCGGGTCAGATAACCGGCATCCGCCGTTTTCAGAGCCGTATCGGCCAACCCCTTACGGGCACCGTGGGTGGAAATAAAATATTCCAAAACCGACAGACCTTCCTTAAAGTTAGCCAAAATCGGGTTTTCGATAATCTGCCCTCCCGTAGCCCCCGACTTCTGGGGTTTCGCCATCAAACCACGCATCCCGCCCAACTGACGGATCTGTTCCCGCGAACCACGGGCGCCGGAATCGAGCATCATATAAATCGAATTGAAGCCCTGTTTGTCAGAAGCCAGTTGCTTCATCAGCGTAGAAGTCAGATTGGCATTGACATGGGTCCAGATATCGATAATCTGATTATAACGTTCGTTATTGGTAATGAATCCCATATTATAGTTATTCATTACTTCTTCCACCTGCTTATATCCCTCCTGCAACAGGGCGTTCTTTTCGTCCGGAACAATTACATCTTCCAGATTAAACGAAAGTCCTCCCTCGAATGCTTTCCGGTAACCCAGGTCTTTAATGTCGTCCAAAAATTTGGCCGTCACGTCTACTCCGCATTTCTTGAATACGTCTCCGATGATATCCCTCAAGGCCTTTTTGGTAATCAAGGTATTGATGTAAGGGAAATTTTTCGGAGTATACTGATTCAAAATAATACGGCCTACCGTCGTATCGATCATGTGACGGATCGGATTACCGTCCTTATCGATATCGTTAATTTTCACCTGAATCTGCGCATGCAAATCCACCGCCTTTTCATTGAGAGCAATAATCACTTCCTCCGGTGAATAGAATCTCAATCCTTCTCCTTTCGCTCCCTTCTTCGGTTTGGTGATGTAATACAATCCCAATACCATATCCTGGGAAGGGACGGTAATAGGGGCTCCGTTGGCAGGGTTCAGGATGTTATGAGCACACAACATCAGAATCTGAGCCTCCAGGATCGCTTCATTTCCCAAAGGAAGATGAACCGCCATCTGGTCCCCGTCGAAGTCGGCATTGAATCCGGTACAAGCCAGCGGATGAAGACGAATGGCTTTTCCTTCGATCAATTTCGGTTGGAAAGCCTGTATACCCAAACGGTGCAAAGTCGGAGCACGGTTCAACAACACCGGATGTCCCTTCAGTACGTTTTCCAGAATATCCCAAACCACCGGATCGCGGCGGTCCACGATTTTCTTAGCACTCTTTACCGTTTTGACGATACCGCGTTCGATCAGTTTCCGGATAATAAAAGGCATATACAATTCAGCCGCCATATCTTTCGGCAAACCGCATTCGTGCATTTTCAGGTCGGGACCGACTACGATAACCGAACGGGCGGAATAATCCACACGCTTACCCAGCAAATTCTGACGGAAACGTCCTTGTTTTCCTTTCAAGCTGTCGGAAAGGGATTTCAAAGGACGATTATTTTCTATCTTCACCGCATTGGATTTGCGGGAATTATCGAACAAAGAATCTACGGCTTCCTGCAACATTCGCTTTTCATTCCGTAAAATCACATCCGGAGCCTTGATTTCGATCAATCGTTTCAAACGGTTATTCCGGATAATCACCCGACGATACAAATCGTTCAAATCCGAAGTTGCAAAACGTCCTCCGTCCAAAGGTACCAAAGGACGAAGTTCCGGCGGAATAACAGCCAGTACCTTGACGATCATCCATTCCGGCTTATTGATTTCTTTGCTTTCCCGGAATGCTTCCACCACTTGCAGGCGCTTCAGCGCCTCGTTTTTCCGCTGTTGCGAAGTTTCGGTATTGGCTTTATGCCGCAATTCATAAGACAGATCGTCCAGATCCAGCCTTTCGAGCAACATACCGATAGCCTCCGCTCCCATGCGGGCAATGAATTTATTGGGGTCGTCATCGTCCAGATGCTGATTTTCCGCGGGTAGGGAATCCATTAAATCGATGTATTCCTCTTCCGTCAGAAAATCCAGTTTACTGATTCCTCTTTCGGACAGAATACCGGGGTTTACGACCACATATCTTTCATAATAAATAACAGAATCCAGTTTTTTGGAAGGTAAACCTAACAAATAACCGATCTTATTGGGCAGGGATTTAAAATACCAGATGTGAGCGACAGGTACGACCAACTGAATATGTCCCATCCGTTCCCGCCTTACTTTCTTCTCCGTCACCTCTACTCCACAACGGTCACAGACAATCCCTTTGTAACGAATACGTTTATATTTTCCGCAATGGCACTCATAATCTTTTACCGGACCGAAAATTCTTTCGCAAAATAATCCGTCGCGTTCAGGCTTATAAGTACGATAATTGATAGTTTCCGGTTTCAACACCTGTCCGCTGGAATGTGCCAGAATTTCCTCAGGAGATGCCAGACCGATTGCTATTTTTGTAAAGCTCTTAGGCTTATTTGCATTATTATCTTTTCTAAAGGCCATATTTATGGATTTTAGATTTCAGATTTACCGCTCCTGTATACATCGGGGAAGCGGTAAACCGTAAAATCGTAAATTATATCAAGTTAACGCTTAATCCGAGTCCTCTCAACTCATGCAACAACACGTTGAAAGATTCGGGCAATCCCGGTGTAGGCATGGGCTCCCCTTTCACGATATGTTCATAAGTCTTGGTTCTTCCGACCACATCATCTGACTTCACGGTCAGGATTTCCTGCAGGATATGAGCAGCCCCGAAAGCTTCCAGGGCCCAAACTTCCATCTCTCCGAAACGTTGTCCGCCGAACTGGGCTTTACCTCCTAACGGTTGCTGAGTAATCAGCGAATACGGTCCGATCGAACGGGCATGCATCTTATCGTCCACCATGTGGCCCAATTTCAGCATGTAAGTGACTCCCACCGTCGCCGGCTGGTCAAACCGCTCTCCGGTCCCGCCGTCATACAGATAGGTGGTCCCGTAACGCGGCACACCGGCCTGATCCGTATAAGCATTGATGTCGTCCAGACTAGCTCCGTCAAAAATAGGAGTAGCGAATTTCAACCCCAGTTCTTTTCCGGCCCAACCCAATACCGCTTCGAATACCTGTCCCAGATTCATACGGGAAGGCACACCCAACGGGTTCAGACAAATATCCACCGGCGTACCGTCTGACAGGAAAGGCATATCTTCCACCCTCACTACCCGGGAAACAATACCCTTATTTCCGTGTCGTCCGGCCATTTTATCCCCGATTTGCAATTTCCGTTTTTTGGCTACGTAAACTTTCGCCATTTTGATAATACCGGAAGGCAGTTCGTCTCCGACGGTTGCATTGTATTTCTTCCGTTTCATCTGCCCTTCGATCTCCTTGTATTTGATCACATAATTGTGAAGCAAATCCCGGATCATATCGTTTTTCTGCTTATCGGTCGTCCATTTATTCGGATTTACCTCCAGCATATTCAGGTTCTGCAAGGTTTTCAAGGTAAATTTCACCCCTTTGCCGATCACGTCCTCGTTCAGGTAATTTTTCACTCCCTGAGACGTTTTCCCGTTCACCAGTTCGAATAATTTTTCGATCAAAAGATTGGTCAGATCGCCCACTTTCCGTTCGAATTGTTCATCGATCTCGGCCAAAATACTTTTGCCCGCCGCCTTGGTTTTCCGGTCGCCAATCGTCCGCTGGAATAATTTTTTGTCGATAATCACTCCCCTCAGCGAAGGAGAAGCTTTCAGAGAAGCATCCTTCACATCTCCGGCCTTATCTCCGAAAATCGCCCTCAGCAATTTTTCCTCCGGACTGGGATCCGATTCTCCTTTCGGAGTAATCTTCCCGATCAGAATATCGCCGGGTTCCACACGGGCACCGATGCGGATCATACCGTTTTCATCCAGATTTTTGGTGGCATCTTCACTCACATTGGGAATATCGGCGGTGAGTTCCTCCAATCCCCGTTTGGTCTCCCGTACTTCCAACGAATACTCGTCCACATGTACCGAAGTAAATACGTCATTTCGCACGATATTTTCGGAAATCACGATGGCGTCTTCGTAATTGTAACCTTTCCAGGGCATATAAGCTACTTTCAGGTTACGTCCCAACGCCAGCTCTCCTCCTTCGGAAGAATATCCTTCCGTCAGGATCTGCCCTTCTTCCACCCGATCGCCTTTCCGGACAATCGGACATAAGGTAATGGTCGTACTCTGATTCGTCCGTTTGTATTTGGGTAATATATATTCCTTGGTATCTCCGTCAAAACTAACAAAACGTTCTTCCTCCGTCTGATCGTATTTGATAACGATACGGCGTCCGTCCACCGCTTCCACGACTCCGGGGCCTTCAGCCACAATCTGGGTACGGGAATCCTTGATCAGGTCTCCCTCCAGACCGGTTCCCACAATCGGAGCCTCCGGCTTGATAATGGGTACGGCTTGACGCATCATGTTAGAACCCATCAAGGCCCGGTTGGCGTCGTCGTGTTCCAGGAAAGGAATCAGAGAAGCCGCGATGGAGGCAATCTGGTTCGGAGCAACGTCGATCAAGTCTACTTTTTCCACCTCTTCTACCGGAAAATCGCCGTCTTTCCGCGACTTAGCCCGTTTATTCACAAAATGTCCCGATTCGTCCACTTTGGCATTCGCCTGAGCGATCACCAATCCCTCTTCCTCCTCGGCCGACAGATACCTTACGCCTTCTGCCGACAAATCTACCATCGCATTATCGACTTTCCGGTAAGGAGTTTCGATAAACCCGAGCTCGTTGATCTTCGCGTATACGCAAAGCGAAGAAATCAAACCGATATTCGGTCCTTCCGGCGTCTCAATCGGACACAAACGTCCGTAATGGGTATAATGAACGTCGCGCACCTCGAAGCCGGCCCGGTCTCTGGACAATCCGCCGGGTCCCAGAGCCGACATACGGCGTTTGTGGGTAATTTCCGCCAACGGATTGGTCTGATCCATAAACTGGGACAAAGCATTCGTTCCGAAGAAAGAGTTAATTACAGAAGACAATATCTTGGAATTAATCAGATCGACGGGCGTAAATACTTCATTATCCCGGACATTCATCCGCTCCCGTATCGTTCTCGCCATACGGGCCAGCCCGACACCGAACTGATTGTATAATTGTTCGCCCACAGTACGCACCCGACGATTGCTCAAATGGTCGATATCGTCTACATCCGTCCTGGCATTCAGCAACTTAATCAAATATTTGATAATCTCGATAATATCTTCCTTAGTCAGCACCCTGACGGAAGGATCGGTTGCCAGACCTAATTTTTTATTCAGCTTATACCGTCCCACATCTCCGAGGTCGTAGCGTTTATCGGAGAAGAACAATTTATCGATCACATCGCGGGCCGTAGCCTCGTCAGGCGGTTCCGAACTACGCAACTGCCTGTAAATATGCATCACTGCTTCTTTTTCCGAATTACAGGGGTCTTTTTGCAGTGTGTTATATATAATGGCGTAATCCGCCAGATTTTGTTTTTCTTTGTGTAACAGAATCGTTTTGGCTCCCGATTCCACAATAGGATCTATGTGTTCGTTTTCCAGAACAGTTTCACGATCCACGATAATTTCATTTCTCTCGATAGAAACGACTTCACCGGTATCCTCATCCACAAAATCCTCCACCCACGTCTTCAAAACACGCGCAGCTAAACGTCTGCCAACGACTTTCTTCAATCCCGTTTTAGAAACATTAATTTCATCAGCCAACCCGAATATTTCCAGTATATCCTTATCCGTTTCGAAACCGATCGCCCGCAGAAGAGTGGTCACGGGTAATTTCTTCTTGCGATCGATATAGGCATACATCACATTATTGATATCCGTAGCAAATTCGATCCACGAACCTTTGAACGGAATAATTCTTGCTGAGTATAGTTTAGTACCATTGGCATGTACGCTCTGTCCGAAAAATACACCGGGAGAACGATGCAACTGAGACACGATAACCCGTTCCGCACCATTGATGACGAAAGTTCCTTTCGGAGTCATGTAGGGAACGTTACCGAGATATACGTCTTCGATGACCGTATCGAAATCCTCATGTTCGGGGTCCGTGCAATACAGCTTCAGTTTTGCCTTCAACGGCGCACCGTAAGTCAATCCCTGCTCCAGACATTCGTCTATCGTATACCGGGGCGGATCGATAAAATAATCCAGAAATTCCAGTACGAAATTATTCCGGGTATCGGTGATGGGAAAGTTTTCTTTAAAAACGGTGTAAAGGCCTTCGTTTTTTCTGTTTTCGGGGGTAGTTCCCAATTGAAAAAAGTCCTTGAACGACTTTAATTGTATCTCAAGAAAATCAGGATATTCCAACTGATTTTTTATGGATGCAAAACTTATTCTTTTATTTGAATGATTTGAAGACATCTATTAATTTTTTGGAACCTAAACAATAATAACAACAAAACGGTTTAGAGTCAATAATGACTCTAAACCTTTAAAACCCGGGGGTTCTATGCTTATTTAAGTTCAACTTCAGCTCCTGCTTCTTCCAGTTGAGCTTTCAATTGTGCAGCTTCTTCCTTAGAAACCTTTTCTTTCAGAGGAGAGGGAGCTTTGTCTACTAATTCCTTAGCTTCCTTCAGTCCCAGACCGGTTAACTCTTTTACTAATTTAACCACACCCAATTTAGCGGCACCTGCTGATTTCAGGATCACATCAAATTCAGTCTGTTCGGCGGCAGCTTCACCTGCGCCACCGGCAGCCGGAGCAGCAACGGCAACAGCAGCAGCTGCGGGTTCGATTCCGTACTCTTCTTTTAAGATGTCAGCTAATTCTTTTACGTCTTTTACAGTCAGGTTAACTAATTCCTCTGCAAGTTTTTTCAAATCTGCCATTTCGATAATTATTTAAATTGTTTTTTACTCGGATAATAAATAAAATTACGCTCTATCTTCCAGCGTTTTCAACACGCCTCCGATAGTATTCTTCCCTGATTCCAGAGAAGAGATAAGTTTTTGCATCGGTGATTGTAACAGCAATACAATGTCTCCCAGCAATTCTTCTTTGGATTTAATGCTAACAAGAGCATCCAGCTGATTTTCACCTACATAGGCACATTCTTCAACAAAAGCAGCCTTAAATACAGGTTTGTCGTGACTCTTCCGGAATTCTTTGATCAATTTCGCGGGAGCGTTTCCGGTTTCGCAAAGCATGATGGCGCTGGAACCCGACAAAGCACCATAAAGGTCTTCGTAGTTGTTTTCCAGGCCGTCGAGAGCGACTTTCAACAAGGTGTTTTTCACCTGAATCAGTTTAATCCCGGCTTTGAAACATTCTTTGCGCAAATCCTGTGTAGCAGCGGCATCCAGTTCAGAGATATCGCTCACATACAAATGCTTGTATGATTTAATCTGCTCGGTTAAATTGTCTATGATTACTTGTTTTTCTTCCCTTTTCATTCTACAAATGGTCCTTTAAAGGTTAATAATTAATCAAGTAATGACTTAAGGTCTAATTTAATACCGGGACTCATTGTACTTGACAGGAACACACTCTTCACATAAGTACCCTTTGCGGAAGCCGGTTTCAGTTTATTGATCACGTTCATAAATTCACGAGCGTTCTCTCTGATTTTTTCCGGTTCGAAGTTTACTTTACCGATGGAAGTGTGTACGATACCAAATTTGTCAACTTTAAAATCGATTTTTCCTTGCTTAACCTCGGTAACGGCTTTGGCTATATCCATAGTTACAGTACCGCTTTTGGGGTTAGGCATCAATCCACGAGGACCTAAAATTCGTCCTAAAGCACCGATTTTACCCATGATAGAAGGCATAGTGATAATGATGTCGATGTCGGTCCAACCGCCTTTCAACTTTTCAATATACTCTTCCAATCCAACATAGTCAGCTCCGGCAGCCTTAGCTTCTTCCACCTTATCGGGGGTACAAAGCACCAAAACTCTGATTTCTTTACCGGTGCCGTGGGGTAAGGTACAAACGCCGCGCACCATTTGATTGGCTTTACGCGGGTCTACTCCCAGACGAACGTCCATGTCAACTGACGCATCAAACTTGGTAAAAGTAATCTCCTTCACAAGTTTAGCAGCTTCTTCAATGGTATAAACTCTACCATTTTCGATTTTCTCTAAAGCTAACTTCTTATTTTTTGTCAGTTTACTCATTACGTTTGAAGTATTTTACAAATTCATTAAAAAGGTTTCTCACCCTCAACGGTGATCCCCATACTTCTGGCAGTTCCAGCTACCATGCTCATTGCTTTTTCCACTTCAAAAGCATTCAAATCACTCATTTTCCCTTCTGCGATCTGTTTAACCTGATCCCAGGAAATAGAAGCCACCTTTTTACGGTTGGGTTCCGGAGAACCGGATTTGATTTTTGCCACTTCCAAAAGCTGAACAGCAACAGGAGGTTGTTTGGTGATAAAGTCGAAAGACTTGTCTCCGTAAACCTGGATAATTACCGGAATAATCTTTCCTGCCTGATCCTGTGTTCTTGCATTGAATTGCTTACAGAAGTCCATAATATTGACTCCTTTAGAACCTAATGCAGGACCAACAGGGGGAGAAGGATTAGCGGAAGCAGCTTTGATTTGTAGCTTAATAATTGCTTCAACTTCTTTTGCCATGATTTTTTTCTCAAAAATTTAATTATTCTTTCTCTACCTGCATGAAACTCAATTCGAGTGGCGTTTTACGACCGAAAATCTTGACGATAACTTTCAATCTCTTCTTATCGCTGTTCACCTCCTCTATCACACCGGTAAAACCGTTGAACGGTCCGTCCGTAACTTTAACGGATTCGCCCACGAAATAAGGGATACTTATTTCTTCCGGCTGTTCCGCAAGCTCGTCTACCTTTCCGAGAATTCGGTTGACCTCTGCCAGACGCATCGGTACCGGATCACCTCCTTTGGTTTCCCCCAGGAAGCCGATCACGTTCGTAATATCACGAAGCATGTGGGGGATTTCACCAACTAAAGCAGCCTCTATCATCACATAACCCGGGAAAAAATTCCGTTCTTTACTGATCTTTTTTCCGTTACGTACCTGATAAATCTTCTCGGTGGGTATCAAAACCTGAGAAACATAATCCTGAAGCCCCAAACTGGCAATTTCACTTTCGATATACTCCTTCACCTTCTTCTCCTTGCCTCCTATCACCCGAAGTACATACCATCTTTTCTTAATGTCTGCCATCTTAGATTTCCGGATTATTAATAAAACATATGATAAATAAAGGTCATAACATGCCTGAATACGAAATCCATAATAAAGATACCGATCGCTATAATGACGGAAGCAATCATTACGATGGTAGCACTACTCTGAAGTTCATTCCATGAAGGCCAGGACACTTTATGGACCAATTCATTATATACCTCTGCGAAGTAAGTTTTAATATTCATTTGAAGTAAATTTTATTGGCACGGATGGAGAGGCTCGAACTCCCGACACTCGGTTTTGGAGACCGATGCTCTACCGACTGAGCTACATCCGTAAAACAGGGGAAGTCCGAAAACTACCCCTGGTTTTTATGAATTTATCATTCAAGAATTTCAGTAATCTGACCGGCACCTACGGTACGACCGCCTTCACGGATAGCGAAGCGGAGACCGAGTGAACAAGCTACCGGAGTCAACAACTCTACGGTAATGGTTACGTTATCTCCCGGCATTACCATTTCGGTTCCTTCGGGCAAAGTAATTTCACCGGTTACGTCCATTGTACGCAGATAGAACTGCGGTCTGTATTTGTTGTGGAAGGGAGTATGACGACCACCTTCTTCTTTTTTCAGGATATAAACCTCAGCTTTGAATCTCTTGTGCGGTTTAACTGAACCCGGTTTGGCCAATACCATACCCCGTTTGATTTCGTTCTTGTCGATACCCCGAAGCAACAAACCTACGTTATCGCCGGCTTCTCCCTGATCCAATAATTTACGGAACATTTCAACACCGGTACATACGGTTTTCTTGCCGTCGGCACCCAAACCGATAATTTCCAATTCATCGCCTACGTGCACGATACCCGTTTCGATACGTCCGGTAGCCACCGTACCACGACCGGTAATGGAGAATACGTCTTCAACCGGCATCAGGAACGGTTTTTCATTGTCACGCGGAGGCAGCGGAATCCATTCGTCAACGGCATCCATCAATTCCATCACTTTTTCTTCCCACTTGGCTTCACCGTTCAATGCACCCAATGCGGAACCCAGGATAATCGGCGTATTGTCTCCGTCGTATCCATAGAAGCTCAACAATTCACGAACTTCCATTTCCACCAGTTCCAACATTTCGGGGTCGTCCACCATATCCACTTTATTCAGGAATACAACGATCTTCGGAACGTTTACCTGACGGGCCAAAAGAATGTGTTCACGGGTCTGAGGCATCGGACCGTCGGTAGCGGCACACACCAAAATGGCACCGTCCATCTGAGCAGCACCCGTTACCATGTTCTTCACATAGTCGGCGTGACCCGGACAGTCAACGTGAGCATAGTGACGGTTAGCCGTCTGATATTCTACGTGGGAAGTATTAATAGTAATACCTCTCTCTTTTTCTTCCGGAGCGTTGTCGATAGAATCGAATGAACGCAATTCAGAAAGACCTTTTTTTGCCAACACAGTAGTGATTGCTGCAGTCAAAGTAGTTTTACCGTGGTCTACGTGACCGATAGTACCGATATTTACGTGTGGTTTTGACCTGTCAAACTTTTCTTTAGCCATAACTCTAAAACAATTTTATTATTAAACAATTTATTACAAAAAATCTGTGTCCTTTATTCAACCTCCTGACTACCTTGCTTTTAATCACAATATGCCAGAAAAGCCCGATTATCGAGCGTGCAAATATAGAAAAATAATTTCGTGTTGCAAAATTATTTTTGCTTAAAGTTTATGGTTTATAGTTTATTATCTCTTCTCCTCTTCCCCGCCGAAGAAACGATAAACCGTACGCCTCCACTATTTTTCCCTCTCTTTTTCTTTGATTTTTACCAACTGACGTTTCAATACGTCATACAATTCGTCGACGGCTTCTTCGAATTTCTTGGCATTCTTCTTGGCAAAAACATCCTGGCCTTTAATATTTACGCTGACCTCAACCACCTTATTTTCCAGATTATCGTCTTTTTCGAGTTTCAACGCAACATCTACACTCAGGATTCCGTCATTATATTTTTCCAGCTTAGCGAATTTTTTTTGGATAAAATCTTCAAGCTGCGAACTTGCAGAAAAACCGACAGAATTAATTCTTACTTCCATAGTATTTCCTCCTTTAATTTTAAGCTCTCGGATGAGCCTGGTTAAACACCTTGATCAAATTTTCAAAAGAATTATGCGTATATATTTGCGTAGCCGCCAGATCTGCATGACCCAGCAATTCCCGGATAGCTTCAATACAAGCCCCGTTGTTGAGCAACTGGGTGGCAAAGGTGTGCCTCAGTACATGAGGACTCCGTTTTTTCAGCGTAGTGACAGTACCCAAATATTTGACGACCAAACGATAGATAAATTTGTCATACACGGGCTTTCCTTTATCCGTTACGAAAAAATAGTCGTGTTCCGGAGAAACGATTCTTTTCCTCCACTCCAGGTAACACTTCATATCTTCCAGCAACTCCCGGGCCAAAGGAAGCAACCGCTGTTTGTTTCCTTTTCCGGTCACTTTCAGGTTTTCCCCGGAAAAATCCACATCCCCCAG
The DNA here is from genome assembly GCA_905216195.1 of uncultured bacterium. Taxonomy (GTDB): domain Bacteria; phylum Bacteroidota; class Bacteroidia; order Bacteroidales; family Marinifilaceae; genus Culturomica. The sequence goes on along the minus strand of CAJMSX010000003.1, from coordinate 58,591 downwards.
CTTCAGCCCCACTAACTCGGAACGCCTCATCCCGGTAAGATAAGCCATCAGGAGAACCAACCTGTCCCTCAACTCCGGAAATCCTCCCTGCAACGCCTCGCCGTCGAGCAATTCATCCATCTGATAATCCGGCACAAATACCGGCAAACGCTTTCCCGATTTAGGGAGAGTCACACTCTCCGTCGGATTGTCCTCCACTTTTCTTTCCCTCAACAAGTATTTAAAGAGCGTGCGCAAAGCGCTGAGTTTTCGCCTGACCGTAGTGGGATGCATCCCTCCCGACATCAGAATGGCCACCCACTCCCGTACCATCTTAGCCGTTATATCCGGAAAGTCCTGTACTTCGTTTATCGTCCCGCAATACGACAGAAATTGCTCCAAATCCTCCCTATAAGCCGTCAATGTGTGAGGCGAATACCGCTTTATATCCTGCAAATAACTCAGAAAAGGCTCAATTTCCATACGTTTATCCTTTGAAATCGTACCTAAAAATAAACGTTTAGTCCGGAAAAAACAAACCTCCGGACTAAAATTTTATTCTTCAGCACTCTGCAACGACTGCTTGTAAACGGCTTTTAAGTGCTGTTGCCTTTGCCGAACCGAAGGCTTGGTAAATGCCTGACGATCTCTCAGTTCTTTAATGACTCCGGTTTTTTCGAATTTTCTTTTGAATTTTTTTAAGGCTCTTTCGATATTTTCGCCTTCTTTTAAAGGTACAATAATCATAATATTCTATTTTAACAATTAAACATTTCCGCTCCTTTCGCTCCCCTGCTCTTTATTCCTTTCAGACCTCTGTCCGCAGAACCTACTTTTATCCGGCAATCAGCAGGATAAATGCTACCCTTACAGTATAGTTTCGTTACGTTATTTCCCCGGAATAAGGCCACCTCCTTTCAAAGCGGTTTGATTGTTAATTTATTATACTTTTTTCATTAGAGGGGACAAAGATAAGGCAATTAATTGAAATGTAAAAATTTTATGCAAGGAATTCCCACACACCGGTATCTATTCCAGTTCGATGGGATTGTAAGCAGATTTTCGGGACCGGGCAGGTTTGCTCTTCCGGGAATAAATCGCCTGAATATTCTCCTGTCGTTTTCGTAAATTCTGCATCGTTTCTTTTTCGAAACGTAAAAATTTTTCCCGGGTAGTCCGGATCTCTCCCCTGCGAACCGGTCGGTAAACCGGTTTATTCCAGGATACTTCATAAACCGAAAAAGCTTCGAAGGTATAAGCCCCTTCGGCATCTTCCGCCTTCAGGATCAAACCCGGCAACCCGCATAATTTCCAGGGACCGTTGTTAATAGGAATCTGAGGCGTAAACCAAACCGTATACAGCCGTCCCCGGAAGGGACCGACGGCCTTCCGGCACATATATCCCGCTACACAGAGAGAATCCGCTTCAATTTTCCAGTCAAAATAAGGTATAGGTTCTTCGTATACATATTTCTTACGGAAAATATTATTTTGAACCGATATCTTTCCGGGAGGATAATTTTTATAAATCATACTCCGGTCACCGGCCTCATAAGTTCGTTCAACGGAAGCAGAAATAATATCGGCTATAGTGAGTTCCGAATTCATTTCCTCCTCCACAATAGAATCGTTCGATAATAAGGTATAATTGGAATACTTCGAAAGCTTTTCTCCGATCTGCAAAATCATCTCCGAAACCACCGCCCGGGAGGTATCCGATCGATCGTACCGGAAGGTCTGTAGGTATTGAACGCATAATTTGGTAATATCCAGATTTTCTTTCGGATAAATTTCATGAGGGATATAATTTTCCCAATCATTTTCAGAATATACCTGACCCGTTATAGGCAGACTTCCTAAGCAAAAACATAAAAACCAAACAACCTTTTTCATCGGCTAAACTATTCACATATCAGAAACTTCACCCGCCATCCCCCGAACAAAATATCCTTTTTCGAATCTCTTCTTCATTTTCCTTTCTTTACCTCCTGGGAACTATTTTTCTGACAAAATTAGTAAAATAGAAATATAAGGTGTATTTTTAACTTTTTTTATTAAAATTCGCCCGTTTTCTTTTCCTCTCCCGAGCGTAACCGCCTCCTAAAAGCGTTATTTCTGCTTCCAGGCATTTCTCCGTTGTAAAGCGAAAAGAGGCGCATACCCCAGCGGAATTGTACTCCGCCGGGAAAGCCCCCCCTGTTTTCCCTGAAAACAGTTATCCCGCCTTCGTCCAACATCGGGGGTATCATCTTTCATATTGTACGAATTCTAGAGAACGATTTTGTCGAATTCATACGGATCGACCTTCAATTTTGATGCCCGTACAGCCTCGTTTCTGCCTATAAAGCCGGAAAGATCGAAATGAAGTGCATGGAGGAGGTAATAAAGTTGATTCATAATGTCCCGCGGAAACGGACAAAAGGACGCATTGTTGAAATAGTTGACTACCGTTTCGACTATCCAGGAAGGATCACTTTCATCCTTCAAAGCCTGTGTATTTTCCCAAACGATCCTGCATATTACGTCCGAAGCGACGACTTCCCGGTTATTTACTTTTAAAGGACGGGAAATATCCTCCAAAGCATGCAATACAATTCGGAATTGAGGCGAATGATAAGGGATCTGAAACGGACGTTCCCACCAATCCAATGCCTCGTAATAGGCTTCATTCAGTTCCTTAATCAAAAAAGATTCGCTCGGTTTTTTAAGACATATACTCCTTAACCCGTACGGATAATAGGGCAACAAAATTTGTCTATTCATAGCAAAATATTTTAGTTTTTGGGGCTGTTTTATTAACAAATTGAATTGTTTTTACACCACCAATAAAACTAAAAGTTTATTTTTGCCATTGAAGGAAAGCCGTTTAAGATTAAAAGAAGACTTTAGGTTAAATAGTGTTTATTTGTTTGAACAACAACTAACATTTTAACACATATTAATAGTTATATCAACCATTAACGTCCATCATAAAAATAAGAGTTAGCCATATACGGACTATCTCAATATTATATGAATCAAAACACCCTCCCTTCCTTATCGGGGAGCACTTTCAGCTTCAGCCTTCTCCCGCATACACCGAAAGGATTCAGGGATTCAAGAGATCTTTGTAATAAAAATCCAGCACATTGTTGATCATTTCTACATAAGTCTGTGCTTTTTTATGTTCGGGATTCAGGCGTAACAATGCATTGAATTTATTCAGAGCTTCTATGGTTTTTCCTTGTTTATAATACAACTCTCCCAGTAAAAGCAACAGCTCTTCCTGTCGGTCAATTTCCGGATGTTTTTCCAGCGCCTGCATCGCCTCTTCGATTTTCCCTTCCTGTAGCCATCGATCGATCTTTTTTTCCATATTTTAAAATTTATCCGTATTTAATTTATTATTTTAAGATTCTTTATTATTCTGAGGGGGTGATCTCTACCTTTATTTCACATTGGGCTTTGTTTCCGGCGCCATCGGTAACCGATAAGCGGATCCGATTGCTTTTCCCTTTTATAAAAGCAGGTTCATTCCGTTTACACCAGAGCATACCTGATTTCATATCATATTCAAAAAGAGTCCATTTTCCGTTCACTTCTCCTCTCCAGGAAGCAATCCCCGACAGCAGATCCTTGATCTGAAACCGGAAACGGTCTCCCCTCCTTCCCTTGTAAATAATTTCAGGAGGCACCGAATCCAGAACTACGGTATAACGTCCTAAAACCGGGACGAAACTATAGATGCTTTCTTCATCCCGAAAAGTGGGAAGCGCAGCCAACCGTTGCCCGGGTCCTACCCGGCATATCACCGTTCGGGTATCGTATTTCCCCTGGACCCGCAATACGGAATTCACCGACAGGGGTACCTCTTTCTCAGCCGTCACAAACACATTTCGCAACATACCTTCGTTATCGGTCAGGGAATCGGTCCGCACCACACGCTCCACCGAAGAAAACAGAGCACCGGCTTTCAATTCCAGGGAATAAGGTCCCTCCTGCAAGAGATGAGACTGTTCATAATGGACTATTTTTTTATCCTCGGGCAGCAGCTTTTCACCTCCCCTGAGCTTGAAACTCATCTCCGACCGATTCCCATTTATATCGGAAACCTCCACACGAACCGGTATTTCCTCTCCTTTCTCCACCTTGATATGTCCTTTATCGATACACTCCACCCCCAGTATACGGGAAACGAAATTACCGAAACAGCGGTATACCGTCTGCCCCTTTTCCTGATACAGCGTATAATCTTTCAGATCGTTTACCAACCTATTCTGGTCGAAAGAAGCCGTGTCGGCCTGTAGCTGAAATACAACCCGATCGTCAACTTCCAGCCGAAGTTTATACACCCCCAGCTTATTCCAGGAATCGTTCATAGCGTCGGTAAGATAAAACCCTACACCGATCCGGCCGGCGGGAACCCCGATTTGTCCCCCCGCATACCGTCGGCTTCCCACCCGCCGAGGAGTAATCGTCTGCAATTGCCGGACTCGTCCGGAATCGGTAACCGCGTACAGGTACAGACTGCGGATAACGGGCGCAATCTGATCTTTTATGGAAAAATAGTGCAAGGGATTGATCAGGCGTTCGGAACGGGTATCCCGGTATTCGAAATGCAAATGGGGACCTCCGGAAGATCCGGTATTTCCGCTCCAGGCCAGGGTATCCCCCCGTCTAAAAAAAAGACCGTACTGTTTGGCATCCTCCAGGTCTACGGCAAAACTTTCCTGACGGTATTGCCGTTCACGCACAAGCCGGGTGATTTTTCCGTTAAATTGCTCCAAATGTCCGTAAACGGTGGTCGTTCCGTCAGCATGTTCCATATAGAGGGCTTTTCCATAACCTGTAGAAGAAACCTTCACCCGGGCCAGCAACCCGTCCTTCACACAAAGCACAGCCAACCCTGTCCGTCCTCCGGTTTTCAGATCCACTCCGGAATGAAAATGCGTAGACCGGAGTTCCCCGAAACCTCCGCTTAACAAGGGAACGCCATGCAGCGGCAAAGCTTCACTTACTACCTGGCCTTCAACGGATAGGCCTACCAGAATCCAAAAACACATCAGGAAAAATATTCCTTCTCTTCTCCTCCGCTTCATCACAAAAATCTTTATTTTATCACGCAAATATAGAAACACTATTGATAATTTAAAGAAAAAAATCTATCTTTGTCGTGAAAACGATAAATTATGACTGGAAGACAGGAAGCCGTTTTAAACGAGTTAAAATTTAAAGTTGAAAGGTTAATAAAATTATATATATCCTCACTGGAAAGGAACAAAAATCAGGAAAACAGAATAAACGAACTGTTGACAGAAATGGAAAGCCTCAAAAGTGAGAACAGGAAGTTAAACGAAGAATTAAACACAGCCAAGGTGGCTAATGCCATTTCCGGCGGGGGTAACGGGAGTTACCAGGCGAAAATGAGGATTAACCAATTGGTGCGGGAGATCGACAAATGTATTGCTCTTTTGAATAATTAATTTATGAGCGAGAAAGATTCAGGCGTTACGATTCATGTTAGCATCGCTAATAAAAAATTCCCGATAATCGCCAGGAGTGAAGAGGAGGAGGAAATTTACCGGGCAGCATCGAAACGCATTAATGATATGATTTCAAAATTTCAGGCAAAATACGGCACACAAGCCGATCCGTTGGACTTTCTTTACCTGACGGCTTTTCAGCATACAGTAGCGCTGATCCAAACGGAAAAAAGAAACGATACGGAACCGATATTGAATGAAATTGAAAAAATGAATATAAAAATTGATGAATTGATCAAAGAGTAATCAATACAGCGTTCTTTGAATTTAAATAAAGATATTCCCGCATTATTTCGAATTTAAACGAAAAACTCAACACTCAAACAATTAGAGCGGATGCTTTATTTGCCTAAGACAGGCCTCAACTCTTCGGAGTTCCTTCGGGACAGTGGAAGTCTGAATCAAATGGCAGCTCTACCCGTGTCATACAGGGGTTTTTTTAAATGAAATAGTGCGGGTTTTTTTTGTAAAAAACCAGAAGTTCTTCCGGAAATTACCGGAATGCTTCCAAATACATATAACTAATAATATTTTAATCAATACATGGAAAATATGACAAATATACTTATTGCAGGGGTGGTGGCCCTGGTGGCCGGCATCGTCATCGGCTATATCGTAATCCGGATTTCACTGAAACACAAAAGCCAGAATATCATAAAAGAGGCAGAAGCGGAGGCAGAAGTCATCAAAAAGGATAAAATATTACAGGCCAAGGAAAAATTTCTCCAGATCAAAGCGGAACACGAAAAACAGGCGGCAGCCCGCAACAACAAATTACTGGTGGCGGAAAACAAGTTGAAACAACAGGAATCTTTTATTTCGCAAAAGCTGGAAGAAATACAACGCAAATCAAAAGACCTGCAATCTTTACAAGTCAATATCGACGTTCAGAAAGAGTTACTGGAAAAGAAAGCTTCCGAACTGGATAAAATCAAAAAACAGCAAATCGAGCAACTGGAAGCGATTTCAGGTATGTCCGGCGAACAGGCCAAAGAAAAACTGATCAATTCTTTGAAGGAAGAAGCGGAAGGGGAAGCGATTTCGTATGTCAACGAAATCATGGAAGAAGCTAAAATGACCGCTAATATGGAAGCTAAAAAGGTAGTGATCAAAACCATACAGCGGGTTGCCACGGAAACCGCTACGGAAAACGCCGTATCTATTTTTCACATCGATTCCGACGAAATCAAAGGACGTATCATCGGCCGGGAAGGACGCAACATACGGGCTTTGGAAGCAGCCACCGGAGTCGAAATTATCGTAGACGATACGCCGGAAGCTATCGTTTTGTCCGGTTTCGATCCGGTGAGAAGAGAAATCGCCCGCTTATCCTTACACCAACTGGTTACCGACGGACGCATTCACCCGGCCCGCATCGAAGAAGTCGTAAACAAAGTTAAAAAGCAAATCGAAGAAGAAATCATAGAGACCGGAAAACGCACGACCATCGACTTGGGTATACACGGGTTACACCCGGAATTAATCCGTCTGGTGGGTAAAATGAAATACCGCTCTTCCTACGGACAGAATTTGCTGCAACACGCCCGGGAAACTGCCAATCTTTGTGCCATCATGGCGGCTGAATTGGGATTGAATGTAAAAAAAGCAAAACGGGCCGGCTTATTACACGATATCGGTAAAGTACCCGATGACGAACCCGAATTACCGCACGCTATTCTCGGTATGCAATTAGCAGAAAAATACAAAGAAAAACCCGATATCTGCAATGCCATCGGCGCCCATCACGAAGAGGTGGAAATGACTACGCTCATCGCACCCATCGTTCAGGCTTGCGATGCCATCTCCGGGGCGCGGCCGGGAGCCCGGCGGGAGGTCGTGGAATCCTACATCAAACGCTTGAAGGACATGGAAGATTTAGCTCTGTCTTACAACGGTGTAGTAAAAACCTATGCCATACAAGCGGGGCGTGAATTACGAGTCGTGGTCGGCAGTGAAAAGATTTCCGACGCCGAAGCGGAAAAGATATCTTTCGACATCGCCAAACGGATTCAGGACGAAATGACCTATCCGGGCCAAGTAAAAGTAACGGTGATCCGCGAAACCCGCGCTATTGCTTACGCAAAATAAAAGCTTTACCGATCAGACTCATCCCCGGAAATAAAATGCCGGGGATTTTTTATGTACTTTCCGGTAAGCGGCGGTAAGCGCGAAGAAGAGATCCTCCCTCCCCCCAAAAAATTCATCCGCTTATCCGGTAGAAGCGTGAATAATTTAATACGTTTATTTTGTTTATCTCATAAACCTTCTTATTTTTGGACTGCCAATAAAACAAGAAGCAAATAACCGATCTAAATAGTATAAATTTTATGCCTATCCTATCCTCCGAACTGATCACCAACGATGACGGAAGTATTTTCCATCTTCATCTCTTACCGGAACACCTCGCGGACCATATCATTCTGGTCGGGGACCCCGGACGGGTAGCTCTAATCGCTTCTTTTTTCGATCACATCGAACTGGAAAGAAGCAACCGGGAATTTTATACCGTCACCGGCAATTATAAAAACCGGCGGATATCGGTGATCTCCACCGGCATCGGGCCGGACAATATCGACATCGTCATCAACGAGTTGGATGCTTTGGCCAATATCGATCTGAAAACCAAACAAATCAAACCGGAGAAAAAAAGTCTGAACATCGTAAGGATCGGCACCTCCGGATCGGTACAAGCCGATATTCCCGTAGATTCGTTCGTCATCTCCGAAAAAAGCATAGGCTGTGACGGGGTACTGCGTTTCTATGCGGATCATGAAAATATCACCGACCGGGAATTTGAAGAAGCTTTTATCGAACAGTGCGACTGGACCAAATCTGCCGCCCGTCCCTATGTGGTGAACGCTTCCGCCCAACTGGTAAAAAAACTACACACCGAAGGCCGGACGCTAAAAGGAGTAACCTTAACGGCGGTAGGATTTTACGGACCTCAGGGACGGGTGTTGCGCCTTCCCTTAGCCATGCCCGGCATCAACGACCGAATCACAGCTTTCCGCTACGACCGATTCAAAGTGACGAATTATGAAATGGAAAGTGCTGCCATTACCGGTTTATGTAACCTGCTGGGGCATCAGGCGGCGACCATCTGCCTCATTATCGCCAACCGGATGACGGGAGACGCATCGGCAGATTATCACGGCTATATGCAGAAACTGATCCGTTATACCCTGGAACAGTTAAGCCGGCAATAAGGAAACCTATTTAACTTTAATTTATACCATGATTCAACGAATACAAACTTTATTTCTGCTTTTGACGGCCATCATCACCGGCCTGTTGTTTTTTATGCCTGTGGCTTTGCTTATTGTTCCCACAGGCGATACCTACGCTTTTTATACCACCAAAGTCCTTCAGACCGGAGAAGAACCGATTTTCATCGCTTACAATTGGATGTCTTTCATTCTCAATCTCCTGATTACAGCATTACCGCTAGTTACTTTATTTTTGTATAAAAAACGTTTTCTGCAACTCCGACTTTGCATGATGAATATCATTCTACTGCTGGGTATGCTGGTTTTAATGTGGATTCAGGTCAGCAACAGGATGGAAGAAATCGACGCTCAACGTCAGATACAGCTCGCTTTCTGTTTTCCTTTGGTGGGTGTTATCCTGACCTGGCTAGCTTTACGCGGTATTATCAAAGACATCGCTATTTTAAAATCATATGACAGAATCCGATAACAAGCTAAAATCATATAAGATGAATAAACTTTATTACCTACTGCTTTTTATTTTTGCTAGAAGTCTGACCGAAGTATCGGCCTGCACTAATTTCTTATTTACGAAATCCACCACCAAAGACGGTTCAACCAGTATCACCTACTCGGCGGATTCCCACGTGTTGTACGGAGAATTATACCATTGGCCGGCTGCCGACTGGCCGGCCGGAAGTATGGTGGATGTGTACGAGTGGGATACGGGAAAATACCTGGGAAAGATACCACAGGTCGCTCATACCTACAATGTGATCGGGAATATGAACGAGCATCAGTTGGCCATAGGAGAAACGACTTTCGGCGGACGTCACGAACTCTCCGCTCAGGACGGAGCCGTTATCGACTACGGCAGTCTGATTTACCTGACCCTGCAGCGGGCTAAGAATGCCCGGGAAGCAATTGTCACGATGACACAATTAGTGGAGAATTACGGATATGCCAGCGAAGGAGAATCTTTTTCCATCTGTGACCCGAACGAAGTATGGATACTGGAAATGATCGGAAAAGGACAGGGAGAAAAAGGCGCCGTGTGGGTAGCCCGGATGATTCCGGACGGCTATGTGTCTGCTCATGCCAATCAGGCCCGGATTACGACTTTCCCGCTGGAAGGGAAATCTTCGGTTTCCTCCGATAAGATCGACAACATCTACGATAAAAACATCACGACCGTGTATGCCAAAGACGTGATCTCTTTTGCCAAGCAGAAAGGGTTCTACCCGGCCGATGCTAAAAACAGCGATTTCAGCTTTTCGGATACCTATGCACCGGTAGACTTCAGCGGAGCCCGCGCCTGCGAGATCCGGGTTTGGGCTTTTTTCAACGAAATCAACCCCGATATGGCTCAATACTGGGAGTACGCCAAAGGAACCGGCATCCAAAGAGACGAAAAAGGATATGCCACCAACCGTATGCCCTTGTGGGTAAAACCTTCCCGCAAGGTAGACGTTTTGGAGATTATGGATTTTATGCGCAATCACCTGGAAGGCACGGAACTGGATATGCGAAAAGATCCGGGAGCCGGCCCCTACGAATGCCCTTACCGCTGGAGACCCATGACTTATAAAGTGGATGGAACAAGCTACGTAAATGAAAGAGCTACCGCCACCCAACAGACCGGATTTACTTTTGTTTCCCAAAGCCGCAGCTGGCTGCCGAACGAAATAGGAGGCATTCTCTGGTTCGGCGTAGACGATGCTGCCAGCACCGTGTATTTTCCGATGTATACCTCCTCTACCGAAGTTCCTCACGCTTTTGCCGTAGGAAACGGAAACATGATGCAATTTACCGATAAAGCCGCTTTCTGGGTATTCAACCAGGTTACCAATTTCGCCTACACCCGTTACAACCTCATTCATCCCGATATCCGGGATAAACAAAAGGCTTTGGAAACCAAATACAAAGCTTATACCCTCATGACGGACGCAGCTGCCCAAAGTATAATCGGCCAGGACCGCGCGATGGCCGTTGCTTATCTGACCGATTTTTCCTGCAATACCGGAAATCAATTGGTAGATACCTGGAGGGACTTCTACGGTTATCTCTTCGCACGCTATATGGACGGTAATGTAAAAACCGCGATACCCGGACAGAAAAATCCGAAGGTGGAAAATCCTCCGCTGCCCGAATGGTATTTGAAAACCATCATTAATGCAATGGGAGACAAACAAAAAGTTACTCAATAAAAATGAAACATCCCCGCGGATGGAAGAAAGTGTCTGAAAGGAATCAGGCACTTTTTTTATACTTATTTCCGGCGAAGATCCGCTTCCCGCTTCTATCCCGGCCGGGAAATACTTCCCCAACCTCTTTTCCGCTTTTCTCCCTGCTTATAAAATCCGAAGCGATTACCCCTTGGAAATGAACATTTCGTGTAAAAACAACTTTTTCACCCTCTACCCATCCGAATAAATAAAAAATATTTCAATAATATACCGAAAAATAGTTTGATATCTATAAAATAAATTATATTCGCAGCACATAGCAACTAAAATCTCACAGATATGAAAAAATATTACTTATTACCGCGAGTATTTCGAGCACTTCTTTCTTATAGTTTAATGTAGAATTCTCTCGAAAAGACCAGAGTAATACGGGACTCTTAAACCGAAACCTTTCGCTCCTTAACAAAGCCGGTTCCGAAGAAAGCAGTGCTAATTGTACCGGCCCGAAAGAACATGTATTTCTCAGCGGTTTTGTGTGCCGATGTTATAAAAATTACGAAAGTTGTCGGGATAATAAGGGATGTAATTAATTTTTAAGACACTTTCTTGACATATACATTAAATGTATTTAATTAAAAAATTAATATAGATTTAACATATACCACTTTGATTTATTTCACTATTTCCGAATGACCTATAATTTTAAATCCGTTACGATGAACCGACTTTTCTTCTTTCTTCTTTTCACGGCATTTTTAGGAGGATGCCGTCCAGGTACAGACTCGCCTGGTATAAGCGAAACCTTCCCCATGGATAAATTGACCGAAAAGAATTTATCCGAAACGGGATTTGAAGTAGTAGGCCGGCCCCGCTATATTGCCCTTCAACCGGCAGTAGAAAAAGATCAAATCAGCTCGGTCGATAAAGTTCTCTTATTCGGAAACAAAATATACGTAGCCGATAAGTTCTTAAAAAAACTGACGGTATACGATTCGACCGGCAGACTACAACAGCATATCGGGAAAAAAGGTCATGGGCCGGGAGAATACGTCGACATTTCCGATTTCAGTATCGACCCCCGGGGTAATATTTACGTACTGGATAATCAAACCCTCTCCTTGCTGAAATACGATTCGGCAGGTATACACCTTCAAACCGTAAAAATGCCTTTCCGCTCCGATGCGTTCCAATGTTTATCCCACGGCAAGTTCATTTTCAGTCTGCCGGCCCTCGGAAAAGAGAACCGCCCGGCTGATCAGCTCCTATTGACCGGAAACAACTTGAAAACAGAAAAGGTCCTTCTTCAATACGACTCTCCGACGGATGAAAACTTCAGACTCTCCGGGTTCGGATTCCAAAAAACGACTCAGGGGATATTTTACCACAAACCGATTGACGATCATGTATATGTGCTGGATGAAAGCGGTAATCTTACCCACGTTTATTATTTCGATTTCGGAAAAAGACGGGTACCGGAAAGCGATAAGCAAAACGTCGAAAGTAAAGTGGAAAACCGATTCGGAAATTACACGACCTTGACCTTTTTTACTATCGTAGGTAAGAAATATATCTATCTTTCTCTTTTCGACCGGGGTGAATACAAACAAGCCCTGGTGGACCTCCGAAAAAACATCCTCTATACCAAATCGGATGAAACCGTCGATCCGTACGGACATTTTATAGCTTATTGCGATTCCACTTTAATCGGGTATATCCCAAATGTTTTCGAGGGGAATATTCCGGCGGATTATCCCCCGGATTTAAAAACCGTATTAAAACAGGGAAATCCCGTCTTATGCTTATACTCTATCGGGGAAAATTCATAAAGTATTCTGCGTAAGCTTATAAAAAACCGGGGGAAATATGTAAAGGAACCGGTCGGGGAATGCTGATCCGATAAAACCAAAAAACAGGAAAACCTTTGGCGATAGAAAATATTTTTCTACCTTTGCGCCACCATTGGTATATACGGATCGCTGGACATCCGAGGCTATATACTAAAAAGAATAACAACGTACGTAATCTCTTACAAAAAGGCTCAGGCAGTAATATTGCGTTCGATAAACGAATAAATAAAAAATCATGGACTTAATTAAAATTGCAGAACAGGCATTTGCAAATCCTAGCCCGACGGAATTGCCGTCATTTGCACCGGGAGACACCGTTAGTGTACACTACAAAATCATCGAAGGGAATAAAGAAAGAATCCAGGTGTACCGGGGGATTGTCATTCAGATTAAAGGCAGCGGTGTCAATAAAATGTTCACCGTTAGAAAAATGTCCGGTAGTGTAGGAGTGGAAAGAATTTTCCCGATTAATTCGCCGTTCATTAAAGAAATTGAGGTAAATAAAGTCGGAAAAGTAAGAAGAGCCAGAATTTACTATTTCCGTAATTTAACCGGTAAAAAAGCCAGAATTAAAGAAAAGAGATCTTAATTCCGCTTTTGAAAAAATAAAAAGCTCTGCCGTGCGGAGCTTTTTTTTTATTTTTATAAATTTGTATCAAACAATAATTATCAAACGTACTGATTATGGAAAAGACGGAAATTATCAAAAAAGCAAGAGTAAAAGCCGAAACCTGGCTCAATGACGCTTACGATCCCAATACTCGCGAAGCAGTACAGAAAATGTTGAACGCTTCGGACCCTACGGAATTGATCGATTCCTTTTACAACGATCTCGAATTCGGAACCGGAGGTTTACGGGGAATCATGGGAGCAGGTACCAATCGGATGAACATTTATACTGTAGGAGCAGCTACCCAGGGGTTTGCCAACTATATCAACAAAATGTTTCCGGACGAGCAAGAGAAATCAGTATGTATCGGACACGATTGCCGGCATAATTCCCGGTATTTTGCTGAAACGACTGCCGCCATTTTCTCGGCAAACGGCATCACCGCCTATTTGTTCGAAGACTTGCGCCCTACCCCGGAAATGTCTTTTGCCATCCGCGAACTGGGTTGTAAAGGTGGGGTAATCATCACCGCCTCCCATAATCCTAAAGAATACAACGGTTATAAAGCATATTGGGACGACGGTTCCCAACTCGTACCCCCCCACGATAAAAACGTGATCGAAGAAGTCAAAAAAGTAAAAGTAACCGATATAAAATTCACCAAAGTACCGGAAAGGATCAAAATCTTAGGAAAAGATTTCGATCAGAAATTCCTCGACCAGGTAAAAACATTGAGTCTGTCGCCGGAAGCCATTCGTCATCAGCACGACCTTAAAATCGTTTTTACCCCGCTTCACGGCACTACTTATGAGCTGGTTCCGGCCTCCCTGCGCAACTGGGGATTTACCAACATTATTACCGTACCCGAACAAATGATTCCGGACGGAGATTTTCCGACAGTCGCCTCCGCCAATCCGGAAGAACCGGCAGCTTTTCAAATGGCTTTGGACAAAGCCCGGGCGATCGATGCCGATCTGGCCATGGCATGCGACCCCGACGGAGACCGTATCGGTATAGCCGTCAAAAACGATCAGGGGGAATGGATTTTGTTAAACGGGAATCAAACCAACATTATCTTTACCTGGTATATTATCCGACGTCGCCAAGAGCTGGGCCGGATGAAAGGAAACGAGTATACCATCAAAACCATCGTAACCTCCGAATTAATCAAAGAGATCGCCGAGAAAAACGGGGTAGTCTGTTACGACGTTTATACAGGATTCAAATGGATTGCCGATATCATCCGGAAGAAAGGAGCCGACGGCTATATCGGTGCCGGGGAAGAGTCTTTCGGTTTTATGCCCGGTTCTTTCACCCGGGATAAGGATGCCGTATCTTCCACTTCACTCATGGCTGAAATTGCCGCCTGGGCTAAAGATCACGGGAAAACCTTATATACTCTGCTGAAAGAAATTTACGCCCAATACGGATTTTCTCAGGAAAAAATGATCTACATCGTCCGCAAGGGATTATCGGGCGCTCAGGAAATCAAGGACATGATGTCCCGCTTCCGTCATCATACACCGGCAACCATAAACGGAAGTCCGGTAGTTATCAAAAAGGATTATGCCGATTTAAAAGAAACGAATCTCAAAACGGGTCAAGTAAAATCCTTAGATTTTCCGACAACCAGCGATGTTCTGCAATTTTTCCTGGCAGACGGGTGTAAGCTTTCGGTACGCCCTTCCGGTACTGAGCCTAAAATTAAATTCTATTTCGAAGCCCGGGCTCAGATGAAACAAGTAGCGGATTTCGACCGCGCCCAACAGGAAGCCAACCATAAAATCGAAGCCATTATTAAAGATTTAAAAATCGAATGATACCTTACCGGTTTAGCCGGTATTCCCCGGGAGAGCGAACGCTCCCAGTAGAAATTGAGACGCCCTGAAAACGGTTCCAGACCGTTTCCCAGGGCGTCGGTTCTACCCTCCCTTCACCCTTCATTCGGTGGAAGCGGAAATGCTGGGAAAATTTTACCTTTCTCTTCCGGATCCCTGCTTAAAAACAAAACAGGCTCCGCTCCCTTCGGAGGCTGAAAAAGCCACTTTAAGGATGAAAGAAAGCTTCTTTAAAGTTGATAAAATACAACCGCTGCCGGGCACGGGTTACCGCTGTATATAACCACCTCCAGTATTCATCCGTCAACATATCGTCCGTTATCCATCCCTGATCGATAAAGACGGCGTCCCACTGACCGCCTTGAGCCTTATGACAGGTGACGGCATAAGCAAACTTGATTTGCAGGGCATTGAAATATTCATTTTCCCTGATTTTTTCAAATCGTTTTTTGCGGGAAGCAAAATTCATATAATCGGCTTCGACCTCCCGGTAAAATTGCCGGCTCTCTGCATAGGTAAGAGCCGGATAATCGGAAGTCAGGGTATCGAGTATCACCCAGGCCGTTAGTTCGTCCTCGTATCCGGCTATCATCAAGCGTACACGGGCAAAATGCAATCCGTAAAGCTCCGCCTTTTTTTCTACCTTCAACACGGTGGCGATATCCCCATTGGCAATAAAATCTATTTTTTCGTAATCCTTTCCCCAGAAATAATTATTTTTTACGATCATAATTTTATCCCCGCTGCAAAAATCCTCCTCCCGGTAAAGAATCCTGCGCCTGATCCCTTCATTGAAACGGTTCGCCCGCTTATTCGACCGGCAAACGATCATCGTTTCGTCTATGCCGAACTTGCCGTAACAGCTTTCAATTTCTTCCAGCAATTCCGATCCGTCTATTTTGTAAACATCAGGAAATCCGCTTACTTTTAACAGCAGATCCGCCTCTCCTTTCCCCAGCATCCGCCTCACGGCGGTAGCATTGAAAAGTATCCCCGATTGTTCCGCCTGCCGCATAATATCGGTCAGATTACTTTCAAAAATCTCCATATGGTAGAGCATGCGGAGATGTTCGGGGTCTAAAGCAGGGCTTATGTCCAAGCCTACCGGAGGCAACTGGGCGGTATCACCGATCAGCACCAAACGATTGTTACGGCCGTTATATACATATTCGACCAGATCGTCCAGCAATCGCCCGCTGCCGAAATTACTTTCTTCTCCCGAATTAGAAATCATCGACGCCTCATCCACAAAAAAAAGGGTATCGCTTCCTCCGTTAAACCCCAGATCGAAATTTCCTTCTCCCTCAGTGGAAGACTTTTGACGATATATTTTTTTATGAATCGTATAAGCCGCTTGTCCTGAATAGGCGGAAAAGACTTTAGCCGCCCTTCCCGTCGGAGCCAGTAAAACTACTTTATACCGGAACCCTAAAAGAGTGTTTACCAGGGCCGCAACCAAAGAGGTTTTTCCCGTTCCGGCATACCCTTTCATTAAAAACAAAGAATCTTCCCGGTTCAAAAAAAAGAAACGGGAAAAACGATCCATAGCCTCTTTCTGGGAAGGAGAAAACTCAAAACCCAGATTTTTTAACACAATCTCCTCAAAATGTTTTTCTATCATCTATAAATTTAATAGCCGAATATAGTCTTTAATTTAAATTTTTTCCTAAATTTGCCAGCAGGATTGAAGTTTCAATGTTGCGTTTCTATCGTTTGAAATTTAGTGTAAAGATATAATTAATAGAGAAGAGGCACAAACTTGAAGTGATTGTTTAACGTAATTAATATACAAAATAAATTTAAATATGAAAAAGCTAATTATTCAGATTCTTTTAGCTGCCGTAATCGTATTCTTCGGTTATAAATGCTATGAAAGTATCATGGTACCTCAGAGATTCAAGGTAATCAAAGAACAAAGAAAGGATAAAATCATTCAGAGACTGAAAGATATACGTACGGCCCAGGATGCTTACCGCAGCGTTTACAATCGTTATACCTCCAGTTTCGACACCTTGATCAATTTTATAAAATACGATTCTGTAAAAATTATCCGTCAGATCGGTTCTTTGACTGACGAGCAGATCGAGGCAGGAATGACCGAAGCCGAAGGAGTGAAAAAAGGATTTATCGTCCGGGACGAAATTAAAGTGAGTGCACTGGAAAACGTATTCGGCAAGAATTATCCCATCGACAATCTGAGGTATGTTCCCTTCACCAATAAGAAACACCAGTTCGTGATGGGATCGGGCATCATCAAAACCGATTCCGGAGTGGAGGTACCCGTATTCGAAGCTAAAGTCTCGAATACCGTTATCTTTGAAGATATTTACGATCAGTATAAAGAATCCATACTGGAAGAAAACGGAGAAAGATTACGTTTGAAAAAATACCCCGGACTGAAAGTGGGAGATTTGAAAGAAGCAAACAACAATGTAGGTAACTGGGAATAATTAAATATTTTCATGCAAAATATTTATTACGAAGATACAAGTTTTGTAAAAAAGAATTCAGATCAGTATAGTTTGTCCATCCGTTTTGCAACGGATGGACTTTCGTTTTGTATCCAGGATTCTTCCGACAAGCTCCTGGTGCTTTGCTTCAGACCTCTGAACCTCGTTTCCCGGGAAGAAATCTTCGCAAGAATCAGCCGGATTCCGGAAGAAGAAGAACTCTTGAAACTTTCCTACAAAAAAGTATTCCTTTTGTTTTCCATCCGTGAGAAAATTCTGATTCCGGCCGCTCATTTTATGAAAGACCATCTCGCCGAGTTTTACCGGCTTTGCCTCCCCCTTGAAAACGGAGCTACCTTATTGTACCGGGAAATCCGGTCCATGAACGCTTACCTGGCAGAAGCAATGCCCGGGCATCTGCTGCAGTTCCTCCACCGGAATTACCCCGACGCTTTTCTGTCAAACAGCGCTTATCCGTTTATCCGGCATGCCCTTTCCGATGTTTCTATGGAGGAAGATCGGATTTTCATCGATATGCAGGACCGTTATTTCGATCTCCTGATTTTCAAACACAACAAAGTCGTTTTGTTTAACTCTTTCGGTTACCAATCCGTAACCGATTTTCTGTACTACTTGCTGAACTGTCTTCAGAATCTGAAGATGGCCCCCGATACGGTCCGGGCTACCCTCTCTGGCAAACTCACGGAAGATCCCCGTTTTTTGCCTGCCCTGGAAAAATACATTCCTCACCTCACTCTGCTCGAATGTCCTTCCCTTCACCGGATTTTAAAAAATAAAGCAACCAACAGCGCCTATTTTATTCATTTATTAAACATTCACAAATGCGAATAATCAGCGGTTCACACCGAGGGCGGCAGATTTTTCCGGATAAAAACTTCACTGCCCGGCCTACGACCGATTTTGCCAAAGAAAATCTTTTCAATGTATTGACCAATTACATAGATATAGAAGATACGAAAGTCCTGGACCTGTTTTCCGGAACCGGCAGTATCAGTTACGAATTCGCTTCCCGCGGAGCAGCAGAGATTGTATCTGTCGAACTCAATTACAAGCACTACGCTTTTATCAAACGAACCGCAGGAGAACTGGGATTCAAGAATATAAAAATTTTTAAAACCGATGCATTCCTCGCTTGTAAAAAACTGAAAGGCCGGAAATTTGATCTCATATTCGCCGATCCGCCCTATAACCTGGAAAAAATCGAGGAAATACCGGCAGCTATTTTCGACAACGGGTTGCTGGCAGAAAATGGTATCGCTATCATTGAACATCCTGCCAGCGTCCATTTTTCCTCTTGTTCCCGTTTCAGCGAACACCGGCAGTACGGAAGTGTCAATTTCTCGATTTTCAAATAAACCGGAGAGTGCCCGCATTTCTTCGGACACTCCCCCCTAGATTACAATTTCCGGGCTTTATCCCCCAGTAAACGGTTCAATACAATATCCAGTTCAGCTCCCCTCAACTCTCCGGCAACAATCCGGCCTTCTCCATCGAGTATCAAGCTATAAGGGACTCCCGTAATTCTGTATTTTTGACACGCTTCTCCACGACTCCCACCAGGAACCCGCAATTGAGTCCAGATCATTTGTTCTTCTTTTATGGCTTTCTGCCAGGCAGCATCCTTCTCGTCGATAGAAATATTGATAAGATGAAACTCTTTGCCCAACACCTGATTTACATGCCTCAAATGAGGAATTTCTGCCCGGCAAGGGCCACACCAGGAGGCCCAGAATTCCAACATATTGTATTTTCCCGGAACAATATAATCGGACAATTTCACCTCTTTACCCTCCCGGTTGAGCAAAATCACATCCATATACTTTTCTCCCCTGGCGGTAGGCACAAAGTCTTGAAACACCTTTCTCAGTTTCGTATATGCCGGGAAATTTTTCAAAGCAGGATCCAACCTTGCCATCATTTCCTCCGCTTCAGCCACCGTATAATCCTGCCCCCGCAGTAACCCTGTCAACAACTCCAGGGAAACCGGTGAAGCCGGATGTTCTGCAATAAACCTCTCCGACAGTTTACGCCGGTTTTCACTCAACAACCTCATTTGCTGCATGACTTCCATACCGGCTTCCACATCTACGTCTTTCCATTCAAAAGAAGGAAACAGATATACCTGCTGGTAGATCTTCCACAGACTGTCCCGGGAACCCAATTTCTGGCTCTCCCTCCGATACTTCTGATAGAGGTCGTTCAAACCGGAACCCGAAATTTTCATTTGCTCCGAATAACTGTATATATCGGGCAAAGCATCCCAGAGACATTCTACCTTCATTCCGACATTCTCCAACCAGATTCGGGTCCCCTTATCATCGGGCATCCCATATTTATTGATACCCCTTACTTTCAATGCCGTAAATTCAGGCAAGTCCGTCCGTCCCTTGAAAACAAATTTTCCGTTCACGATGGGAGCAGAATCCTGACTCAGATATACCATCGTTCCGTCCGGGGCTCCCGGAAAGTATCCCTTTATTTCATAGGCAGGCTCTTGTTTACAGGCATTCAATGCCAAAAAAACAATTCCTGTCAACCACATATTTTTCATGCTGTATTTCATATTTATCTCGGATTTTGTTCGATATTCGGATTCTTACCAATCACATAACGGGCAATAGACAAAGTGTAGCGGTTACTGCCGGGTTCCAGGGTATAAGTCTTCCCTTCGATCGTTCGCGTATAAACCGGTATACTTTCCCCGTAAGTCCGGTAACGTCTCAGATCAAACCAGTGCATGCCGGTAAATGCCAGTTCACGCAGCCGTTCTTCTTTTACTAAGCCGATAGCCTCCTCCCGGGAAGAGGCCGATAACCTGCAATCGTATCCCGGGGTAAAACGGGAAACCCGTAAGGTTTCCAAAGCATTCATCGCCCCTCCGATGTCTCCCTTCCGGGCATGACATTCGGCTCGTAACAAATACAT
The DNA here is from genome assembly GCA_905216195.1 of uncultured bacterium. Lineage (GTDB taxonomy): Bacteria > Bacteroidota > Bacteroidia > Bacteroidales > Marinifilaceae > Culturomica. Next base: position 38,007 of record CAJMSX010000003.1, on the reverse strand, counting down.
CTCCGCAGCAGAAACGGCAAATGTACGGGCAACCATACTGTAATAACGGGTTTTATCGTAAGGTTTTAAAGTTCCGTTATCCAGATCGCTGGCGAACATCAGATAGCGGTAGTCGTTGTAGCGGTCATATAAAGCCTTCAATTCATCAGTATAAAACACCCTGGTTCCCCAGAGATTTCTCACTAATCCGCCGTACCAAATGATCTCTTTATGCTCATAATAATTCCGGGGAAGTTTATTGGCATCCCAAACGTATTCTTTTGAAGCATCATACATTTCCTCGTAGTTATATAATTCCGGTTCCGAGAGAGCAAATGCTTTCTCAATACAACGGTAAGCTGAATCAACCTGGTTCATAAACAGATATACTTTCGACTTAAACGCCCATACCGCCTGCAAAGAGGCACGGTTATTCGCTTTAATATCTACAACCGGGGGGGCAGATGCTGTAGCAACATCCAGGTCCTTGCAAATTCGGTCGTACACCTCTTCTACCGTAGCTCTCTGACTGACCTGCAAAATATCATTTTTCAATACCAAAGGAACTCCCGGAGTTGCTTGGTTCGCCGGAGAATAAGGTTTTCCGTACATATTAACCAATGCAAAATAGCATTTTGCCCGGTCTGCATAGGCCTGCGCTTTGACGACTCTCCGCAAGACCTCGTCTTTCGTAAGGCTCTCCGCCTCATCGACATGCTCTATAATTTCATTACAAACAGCAATTCTTGCATAAAAGCTATTCCAATCCGGATCGTTTTCACCTGTCAAATACTGAAAATCATCCCAAATATATCCTTTACGGTTGGGCAGGGAGGCCTGCAGGAAAGCTGTTTCAGTTTGGGCAACTTCCGGACTCATCAATAAAGGATTCGTGATACTTCCCTGCAAATCATTCAACATCTGATCATAATCTTCTATATATTTCGGAATAATATGTCCTTTCTGATCTACATCCAGGAAACTATTGCATGCCGACAGGAATACACTCAGTATCAACAACCAGCCATATTTTTTTTTCGTTTTCATCATCATCGGATTAAAAAGTTAATTTAACACCTAAAATAAAACTTCTGGGTTGAGGGAAGGAGTAACCGGAATAGACATACAGGTTACTGACCAGCGGAGGTATGGATTCCGGATCCACATGCTCCTTATTGGCCGTCCATTGGCATACATTGCGTACCTGGAACTGTACACTCAATCCCTTTACCGGCAATTTTTTCAGCATTTCTCCCGGCACCTGATATCCCAATGACAACTCGTTCAAACGCACCCAGGAGGCATTCCTTACATGGATATCCGAGTAGGTATAGTATTTTTCCATGATGCTCTGAGTTTTCCAGTCCTTGGTCAATACCGGTACGTCGGTTACATCTCCGGCTTGCTTCCAACGATCCCGGATATTATCCATGGGCCACCAGCTTACACTCGGACTTGCCACCGGTAAACGGAATTTATGTCCGAATTTATAGGTAGCGCTGGCAGCCAAAGTAATTCCTTTATAAGTCAGACCGGTTGAAATACCTCCATACCAGGGAGCCTCTGTGGATCCCATAAAGGCCAGATCGTCGGGATTTTGCTCATATTCAGAGAAATGTACCTTCTTCCCCTGCTGCCACAACATCACCTCTCCTTGATCGTCCAGTCCGGCATAGCGATAGGCATACAGCCGGTTCAAGGGTTTTCCCTTCACCACCACCCCGGCCGCCTCCGATATCAGATAATCCTCTTCCGCATTTCCTGCAACTTCTATTTTTTCCACCCTATTCTTGTTGTAGCTGACATTGAAATTCAGATCCCAGGTAAAATCTTTTGTACGCACCGCTTCGACATTTACACTCAATTCAAATCCCTGATTAAGCATAGAGGCAAAATTCTTTGTGGCAGAAGCAAAACCATTCGTCGGATCAAGGGATACAGTTCCCAGCAAATCAGTACTTTTCTTATGATAATAGTCCAAGCTACCGCTTACTCGGTAGGAGCAAAAACTAAAATCCAGTCCGGCATTGAAAGTGGTGGTTTTTTCCCAAGTCAAGTCCTTATTGGCAGGATTCGTCAACCGGATATAGGGCAAACCGCTTCCTGACCATACCCCTTTTCTTCCCATCAATACGGGATAGAAATTTTTATTGATGTTTCCCCCGATACCGTAAGTAACCCTCAGCAATAACTGATTGATCCAGTCTGCCTGAACAAATTCTTCCTCGCTCACGCGCCAGCTCAAACCGGTCGACCAAATGAAATTGTATTTATAATCCGAATCGTTTCCAAACAGATTCGACTGATCAATACGTCCGCTCGCAGAAAAAGTATAACGGTTACTGAACGTGTAGGAACCATTCATATAAACCGATATATCCCGGTTATCACTTTCTCCGAAAGCATTCAACAGCGACCGGTCTCCCTGCCTCAACATTCCATACAGGTCCCAACTGTCCAGCCGGTTATTAACCAGGTCCGATTCATTGATGGGAATATAGGTCAAAGCCACCCGGTCGTATCCGTACAAACGCTGATTGCGGAACCGGGAACCGTATTTTCTCATTTCATATCCCAACACAGCGGCCACACTATGCTGATCGTTCCACTCGCGGTTCAGGGTAAGCTGGCTTCTCCAGGTCCAGGCCATATAATCCGTCCGGTTCTGATGATAGATATCACCGAGCGGTATTTGACGGTTAAGTGAACCATCGGAATTGACCAAAGTCAGATCGTTGATTTCTTTGCGGGTTGAATATTTGGCAACCACATCGTATATTTCATGGTTGGTATATCCCCTTTCATACTGAAAACGGGTCTCTGCATTCAAGCCTTCTGTCAGATTCAGCTTCAACGCACCTTGTAAACGGGTTGAAAATACATGGGTCGTATTATCGTTCACATCCCGGTCGTCCAATAAATTATGACTGTAGGACAAATACCCCAGCTGTTCCTTCTCTTGTGCAATAGCCTTTGGAAATGCATAACTCTGAACCCGATTCCCCTGCTCATCCACTAACCTTTGGTAAGGCTGCTCCGCTATGGCATAAAGTTCCGGAATACCATTGTTTTCAGCTTCCTGATACTGCACATTCACAGCAGTGGAAAAAGTCAGACGATCCAGCAAACGATAGTTGTGTTTAAAATTGACCAACAGCTCACTGTTTTTATCCCCCACATATTCCATCAACTGTCGGTTGTATACTCCGGACAGGTAGTAATCAGACCGTTCACTTCCTCCCCGTAAAGAAATATTCACCCGGTTACCGACAGCTTTCCGCAACAACATTTTCTCATATTGACCGGCAAAATCGTAGGACTTCAACTTAGCTACCTCCTTCTGAAATCCTGCATCTTTCAGTATATCTTCATAACCTCCCCTCCTATCCGTTCTCAGATAAGCAGCATAGTAAGCCTCCTGCAGGGCAGTCGTACCCTCCAGAGGTACTTCCATATAATAGGGATCCCAATATCCTTTCTGAATCTGTTCCAATTGGAGATCTATGGCGTCAGCCGAAGAAGCCAGATGCAAATCTTTCATTTCCGGCTTTGAATTTACGGTCAGAAAATACGAAACGTCCAAAGCCGGTTTTTCTTTTTTCTCCCCGGACTTCGTTGTAATCACAATCACTCCGTTTCCTGCACGCACCCCCCAGATAGAAGCTGCCGCAGCATCTTTCAAAACCGTCATATTGGAAATATCATCCGGATTGACCGATTGAAGTCCTCCCTCGATGGGAAAGCCGTCCACAACAATCAAAGGCTCCGTGTCGGAATGAATAGAACCCCGCCCCCGGATGGTCAATTTATTATGCTGATCTACCTGGACACCTGCGACTTTCCCCTGAAAACGGGAGATCACATCCGGGGTGAGGGTTTTATTTAAAGCATCTGCACTCAATATTTCAAAAGCTCCTGTGGCCCGTTCCCGGGAAATCGTCTGTACACCGGTACATACTACCTCCCCCAGCATTTTCTCATCATCTTCGAGCGTAATATCAAAATAAGTTTCATGCTGCACCACCACTTCCCGGGTCTTTTTTCCAATAAATGAAAATCTCAATACAGCACCGGAGTCCGGAATTACCAGATTAAATTTTCCGTCGATATCAGTAGCCACCCCTATTGTCTCTCCTTTCACCATCACAGAAACTCCGGGCAAAGGAAGTCCCTCGGTATCTTTTACTACCCCCCGGATGGGACGGGTTTGCTGAGTCTGAGGGATAAGCTGTTCTGTTTTCTTTTTGATAATCACATAATTATCCACAAGCTTATAAGAATAGGCCTGTCCTTCCAGCACTCTTCGCAATACTTCCTCAATAGTGCCATTTTTAATATGAATACTGATCAAACGGTTGACGTCAAATTCGTTATTATAGAAAAAGTGATAACCGGTTTGTTGCATCACTGCTTCAAACACCTCTTTTACAGTAACATTGTCTTTTCGCACACTGCACTTCTCTGCCTGCGCAAATACTTCAGCCGACAGCGTTAGATTCAGACACAGCATCAGTAGAATGGTTAAATGCATCATTTGACACCATTTGACTCGTTTTTCCTTGCCGAAAAAACAATCGGATTTGTTTTTTTTCATAACTTTGATGAATTAAGGTTATTATTATCTCCATCGGTATTACCGTACCGACCATGGATTTTAATCTCGACCCCGGTCAATGTTACCGCATTTTCCGGGGTTATTTGGTAATCGGATCTTCTATTTTTTCCGGATGATCAGGGTCTGTCCTTCCAACTCACATTCGACTGTATTGGTTTCATTCAACAGGGATAGGAGATAACTCACCGGTTTATACCGTTCCATAGCACCCGTAAAATTACTGTTCCGGACCCCTTCGTCAGCAAATACCACTTGGATGTCATACCAGCGTTCTATCTGTTTCGCCAGCTCTTCCATCCGGATATTGTCAAATATAAACACACCGTTTTTCCAGGAAATGTAAGCTGCAACATTTACTCTTTTTACATCGGTAGTCTGATTGTCCGCATCATATACGCATTGCCATCCCGGCTGTAATTCACCGGTCTCATTGCCTGCCCGGTAAGCGATTTTCCCGGTTACCAAGGTAGTTACAACCTGGGATTCCTCGTGATAACAGGAAATATTGAATTCGGTACCCAATACCCGGACATCACAATTTCCGGCAGAAACCACAAAGGCCTGCTTTTCCTTATGCTTTACATCAAAATAGGCTTCTCCCCTCAGAAATACTTGCCGGGTAGTTTCATTGAAAACATCAGGATAACGCAGTTCTGAGGCTGAGTTCAGCCAGACTTTTGTACCATCCGGTAATACCAATTGAAATTCAGCTCCCCGGTCAACAACCAGGGTGTGATAAACAGCTTCCCGCTGTTGCTTGCTGTTCTGGGTTGCATATTGCAATACTCCCCCTTTTTCCACCTGTATATCCTCCTGGGACCGGATTACCATCGTGCTGTCGGACAAAACGACCGTCTTACCATCTTCCAGCAACAGACGGGCCTTTTGCTTACCCGGCGCAATATCGTTCATCACAAAAGCAGAAGTGGGCATACGACCGACATCCTGCGGAGTCTGGCAGAGCCACCAAAGCAACAAGCAAACAAACGGGAAAAGGATAGCGGCATATTTCAGGCACTCTTTTCCGAGTAAACGCCGGTTGCCGCTTGAATGAAATTTTTTTTCGGGAGCCATCGGTTTTGTTCTCAATTGCTCCCACAAACGCAATTCTTTTCTTCGGCGAAACAAACTTTCAGAATACTTGTATTTCCTAAGATTCTCCGAAGCAGCCTCTTTCCAGGCTTCCATCTGCTTTTTCTCTTCTTCACTCAATTCTTCTTCGCACAGAAAGGCTGCGATTAATTCCCATATCTGTTCTTCTGTATACCTCATCTTTTTCCAAGACTTTATATACAGACACCAAAACGAGAAAATAGGGTGACACCTTTATTGCATTTTTTGGATTTTATTTACAATAAAAATAAAAATCAATTCCCCCGCAGACTCTCTCAACTCCGTCAATGCGCGTCCCATCTGGGTTTTCACTGTATTCACGGAAATGTTCAACCTTAAAGCCACCTCCCGATAGCGCAATTCCTCAAAAAAAACCATCTTAAAAATTTTTTTCCGTTGTTCCGGCAAGCGCTCGATCATTTCATACAATTTCCGGTCCCGTTCAATCGTCTCCAGATCTTCCTGGAAAACCATTTCGTTTTCCATCTGCCGGGACAATTCCACAGTCATTTTCTTCTGTCGGGTCAAATAGTTGATAGCAGCATTCCGGGCGGAACGGAAAAGGAAGGCCCGTATATTCGTAGCGATTTCCAGTTTCCGACGCTTTGTCCATAATTCACAGAATAATTCCTGCACAATATCCTCGGCAATAGCGGTATCTAAAACATATTTACACAAATAAACCACTAAAGGCGTGTTATATCGGGTAAATACTGCCTTAAACTGCTTTCGGTCCGCTAACTGAAAAATCTCTTTACTCATTTCCATACATTCACCTGACAAATATAACAACTTAATTAAAATAACCAGTCACAAAAAATAAGCCCGGAAAATTCCGGGCCTATTTCACAGATGTAACCACTGCGGTGTTTAGTTCTCATCGTTCATATAATCGTACAGAAGATCACAGGTACACATCAGATTACGGTCGCCATATCCATCATCCACACGTCCCACCTGAGGCCAGAATTTATTCTCAGCCACCCAGTCCAGCGGATAAGCAGCCTTGCTACGCGGATAAGTGTGAGTCCATTCGTCTGCGGTCAGCACTTTATGGGTATGGGGAGCATTTTTCAATACATTATCCGTTTTGTCCGCCTTTCCTTCACCCACTTCAATCATTTCCTCGCGAATGGTTTTCAGCGCCTCGATGAAGCGGTCTAATTCTTCCTTAGGCTCACTCTCTGTAGGCTCTACCATCAAAGTCCCATGTACGGGGAAAGACAAGGTGGGAGCATGGAAACCGAAGTCCATCAAACGTTTTGCAATATCCAACTCGGTTATGCCGTACTCTTTATTGAAAGACGTACAATCCCAGATCATTTCATGTCCTACCCGGCCTTGTTTGCCTTTAAACAAAATTTTAAAGCCCAGTTTTTCAAAAGATGAAGCCAGATAGTTGGCATTGAGAATGGCCATTTCAGTCACTTTCTTCAATCCTTCTCCTCCCAGCATCAAAAGATAACCATAAGTTACAGGCAACATACTGACCGAACCGTACGGAGCTGCGGCTACCGCGTGAATACCTTGTTCTCCGCCGGTTTTCACTACAGTATGTGAAGGCAGGAAGTCAACCAAATGTTTCGCCACACAAATCGGACCCACGCCAGGGCCACCGCCACCGTGAGGCATAGCGAAGGTTTTGTGTAAGTTCAGATGGCAAGCATCAGCTCCGATATGTCCCGGACTGGTCAAACCGCATTGTCCGTTCATATTGGCACCGTCCATAAATACCTGGCCGCCGTTATCGTGTACGATCTTCACCAATTCACAAATGGATTCTTCAAAAATACCGTGGGTAGAAGGATAGGTAATCATAGCTCCGAACAGCTTGTCCTTATTGGCTTCTGCTTTGGAACGGAAATCTTCGACATCGATATTACCTTCGGGGTCTGTTGCGGTTACAATAATCTGTAAACCTGCCATAGTGCTGGAAGCAGGATTGGTGCCATGGGCAGAAGCAGGAATTAACATCACATTCCGATGTCCCTCCCCTCTGGAGATATGATACTGACGGATTACCATCAAGGCGGTATATTCCCCCGCAGCTCCGGAGTTTGGCATCAGACTGCATCCTGCGAAACCTGTTACTTTTTCCAACATCTGTTCGGTCTCACGAATCATTTGCTGATATCCTTCAGCCTGGTTAAAAGGAACAAACGGATGTATGCTACCGAATTCCGGCCAGGAAATCGGCAACATTTCCACAGCTGCATTCAGCTTCATCGTACAGGATCCCAATGAAATCATAGAAGTGGCCAATGAAATATCCCGGCGTTCCAGGTTTTTCATATAACGCATCATGGCTGATTCCGAATGGTAAATATTGAATACCGGTTGCGCCATGTATTCATCTTCCCGAATCATTCCGGGATCCAGAACCGTACGATCATCCAGGAATTTCACCGGTTCCGCTTTCTTGCCCGCAGCTTCAGCAAAAATAGTCACAATCGTATTGAGGTCTTCCTCACTGATTTTTTCATCGGTAGACAACCCAACGACAGAACCGCAGGAACAATAATACAGATTTACCTGATGTTCCAGGGCTACTTCCCGTACCATTTCCTGAGTAACTCCCTGAGGCAGTTCAAAACGCAGGGTATCAAAGAATTTATCTTGTTTCAGTTGATATCCGTATTTACTGATTTCTTCAGACAGAATAACAGCAGCAGAGTGGATATGCCGCGCAATCCGCTGTAAGCCTTCGCGTCCGTGCCAGGCAGCATAAAAACCGGCCATGGTAGCATTCAAGGCCTTAGCGGTACAGATGTTCGATGAGGCTTTTTCGCGTTTGATATGCTGTTCGCGGGTTTGCAGTGCCAGACGCAAAGCCTTATTCCCCTGAGCATCTACAGTCACACCGATAATACGTCCCGGAATATTCCGTTTGTACTCCTCCTTGGTGGCCATATAAGCAGCATGCGGACCGCCATATCCCATCGGGATGCCAAAGCGCTGAGAAGTACCGACAACAATATCAGCACCCCATTCTCCCGGAGGAGTCAGTAACACCAGACTCATCAGATCGGCAGCAACCGTGAGCAAAGAACCGTTGGCATGAACCCGTTCTGCAAAAGCCTTATAATCCCGGATTTCACCATTCGAAGCCGGGTATTGTATTACAGCTCCGAAGATTTCCGGCGTAAATTCAAAAGTATCATAATCCCCGTATACCAACTCAATACCCTGAGGAGCTGAACGAGTTACCAGTACGTCTTTGGTCTGCGGAAATACTTTATTGTCCACAAACAATTTATGGGCACCGGCTTTTTTCATTTCCTTACCTCTCAAAGCATACATCATGGTCATCGCCTCAGCAGCAGCCGTAGCTTCATCCAACAAAGAACAGTTGGTGATCTGCATACCTGTCAGCTCCACAATCATGGTCTGATAATTCAGCAAAGCTTCCAGACGTCCCTGAGAAACTTCTGCCTGATAAGGAGTATAAGAAGTGTACCAAGCGGGATTTTCCAAAACATTACGAATAATCACAGCCGGAGATATTGTATCGTAATAACCCTGACCGATAAAAGAACGATAAATTTTATTTTTAGCGGCTATGCCCCGGATTTTAGCCATAAACTCCGCTTCGGTCAACGGAGCAGGTAAATCCAACTCATTTTGCAGGCGTATGGATTCCGGTACTGTCTGTTCGATGAGTTCTTCCAGAGAATTCACACCGACTACCTTCAACATGTCATCAATGTCTTCGGGACGAGGCCCTACGTGCCTCCATAAAAATTTTTCTGTTGCCATTCCTTATGTCTTATTTATTAAATACTTCGACTGAAAACGTTTTAAATTTTCGGGTGTGTAAAATTAAAGATAATTCTGAAAGCGACAAAAAAAGTCGGGACACAAAATGGGAATCAGGAGTAAATTCTTCCTATGCCGCCCCTATACGACTACCCGACCGTAACAGAAAAGTAAAATCCCGGAAAATTAAAAAGAGTGTCTCTGATGCGGGACACTCTTTAGGGGTAGAGGATGGGGTTCGAACCCACGACCTTCGGAACCACAATCCGACGCTCTAACCAACTGAGCTACATCTACCATTTTGCTTTCGCGCTGCAAATATAGCGCTATTTTTTCTTTCTGCAAAATATTTTTCTCAAAAAAGGGAGATTTCATTCCCCGGTACTACCGGATCAACCTTCCGGCAGCATATTCTCCGGCAGCATACTCCAATTCCTCATACCATTCCTCTCCATATCTGGCGATTAAAGGTTCTTTCAAAAACCGATAGACCGGTATTCCTTCCCGCTCTCCCCGCTGCCGGGCCGCGGTACATATTTTCCATTTGTGATAATTGACGGCTTCGAATCCCGCATACTGGGTAATGCGCACAGGATATAAATGACAAGATTCCGGCTTCCGGAAACTGCTTTTTTTTTCGGTCCACGCCTTTTCCAGAGCGCACCAACAACATCCGTTCTCCTGAATGGCATAAGCACATTCCCGCTGATGAACCAGAGGGGTCGTCCATTCACCTTCGCAGTCCTTCACCGCAAATCCCTGAGACGCTACAGCCCGAATCCCCTCCGAAGTCATATATTTCCGCACCGAAGGAAAATTTTTGCGGATTTCTTCTATTTCCCCTTCTTCCAAAGGCGCTCCGTAATCTCCCTCGATACAACAAATTCCCTTACACACCGCCAGATCGCAACAAAATCTCTTCTCCAAAAGGTCAAAACTGACGATTACTTCTCCGATTTGCAACATAAATACTTCACAAAATGGGAATTCATAAGATCCCAGATGGATCCTATGAATCCTTTTTTTACTTTATCAGGCTATGCCCTGTCATCTCTTCCGGCTGGGGGATACCCATAATCTGGAGAATAGTGGGAGCTACATCCGCCAAAACCCCGTCTTTCAATTCTTTTCCTTTTTCTTCCGTCACCCAAATGCAAGGCACGGGATTCAGGGAATGAGCCGTATTGGGGGTACCGTTTTCATTCAAGGCATGGTCTGCATTTCCATGGTCTGCAATGATTAGTACATCATAGTCGTTGTTACGAGCGGCCGTCACTACTTTTTCAACGCATTCATCCACCGTCTTTACAGCTTTTTCGATCGCTTCGTACACCCCCGTATGTCCGACCATATCCCCGTTTGCAAAATTTAAACAAACGAAATCGGCCGCTTTTTGATTCAATTGTTCCACCAATTTTTCGGCTACTTCCGGAGCCGACATTTCCGGTTTCAAATCATAGGTAGCTACTTTCGGAGAAGGTACTAAAATGCGGCTTTCTCCTTCAAACTGGGCTTCTCTTCCTCCGTTAAAGAAAAAAGTAACGTGGGCATATTTTTCCGTTTCAGCAATCCGCAATTGTTTCAACCCCGCACGGCTAACTACCTCTCCCAAGGTATTTTCTACATTTTCCTTATCGAATAGAATGTGCAATCCCTCAAATTTAGCATCATAGGGAGTCATGCAGCAATAATACAACGGCAGGGTCCTCATTCCGTATTCCGGCATATCTTTCTGGGTCAAAGCAATCGTCAATTCCTTGGCCCGATCGTTCCGATAGTTGAAAAAGATCACCAAATCTCCCGGTTTAATCGTCGCCACCGGCCTGCCATCGCTGGTCACATGTACAATAGGTTTTATAAATTCATCGGTAATTCCTTCTTCATAGGATTGCCGGATAGCGGCTTCTACATGTCTGGCGGGGGTTCCCATGCCATTTACCAGCAAATCGTAGGCTTCCTTAATCCGTTCCCAGCGGTTGTCACGGTCCATGGCATAATAGCGCCCAACCACGGAAGCGATACGTCCGGCAGAGACAGACAGGTGTTCCTTCAGGTCCCGGATAAAATTCAAACCGCTCCGGGGATCGGTATCCCGTCCGTCCATAAAACAATGAATGAACGTCTTATCCATTTTATATTCTTTGGCGATATCACACAATTTCTTCAGGTGATCCAGTGAACTGTGTACCCCTCCGTCAGAAACCAGCCCCATCAAATGAACCTGTTTCTTATTGTCCCGGGCATAAGTAAAAGCATTTACAATTTCCGGATTCCGGAAGATTGTATTTTCACGGCAGGCTTTGTTGATCCGCACCAGATCCTGCATCACCACCCGTCCGGCACCGATATTCAAATGGCCTACTTCGGAATTTCCCATTTGTCCATCGGGCAAGCCCACATTTTCCCCGCTGGTAGACAACTTTGCATGCGGATAAGTAGCCGTCAGCTGATCCATAAAAGGAGTCGGCGTACTGAAAATAACGTCCGATTTATCGTGCTTGCCGATTCCCCAGCCGTCCAGTATCATCAATAATGTTTTTTTCATAACTTATTCTTTTTATTCTTTTTTCACGCTAAAGACTGACAAAGTTAATGGTTTATCCTGATTTTTCCGCCTCCTACCCCTCCGATTCTACTAACTATTTTACGTAAACGTTATTTCTTCTCCTTTTCCAACACCATTTTTAACCTCAAAGAATAAAAAAATATCGAATTTCAATAAATAAATATTGATTTAATAGAAATTATCCTTACATTTGCCTCGTATCAAAATCAATTCCAGGGGAAATGAGTACCAAAGGCCAAGCTTTAAGACGATTGAACATTTTATCTTTTTTATTTTTCGGATTAATCATTGGGTCCGTGCTACTTTCCATAAGCAGCAGAGATTTCCGGGAAGGATATAAAGAAGGATTTCAAAAAGGAAGCGAAGTGCTCCAAAACTCCAAAAATAAAATTTTCTCCCATACGCTTTTGGAAATACCTCTGATCCGAAAAGCCAACACATTTACGGAGCAACAACCGAGTACCACCGACAGTACTATTCTATTGGATGCCCGCCCCGTCTTGATGGACGTCCGGCTTAGCAGCGTAAAACCTCTTTTTACCCTGGAAATATACGGAAGCATGTTATTGATGATGGGAGGTTTTTCCTGTCAGATCGCTATTGTGATCATTTTGATCCTTATGCTGCTTTCCATCCGCAAAAGCGTAAAATACGGCAATATTTTCAATCCCTGCAATATCGCTTTAAGCCGGAGTATCGGAATTTTACTGATTGCCGGCTCCGTATTTCAGGATCTATCCTCTTATCTGAACATTCATTTGGTAAAGCGCCTCGCTCCGGATATGGAATGGAATAGTGCTTTAAGCATGTTCAGTTTTCAGGATATATTGACGGGAATCCTGATTCTCATTATTGCCGAAATTTTCGCTATCGGGTACGATTTGACGGAAGAGCAGAAACTAACAATATAATTTATGGCTATTGTTGTGAACATAGATGTGATGATGGCACGCCGTAAAATGTCATTGAACGAGTTATCGGAAAAAGTAGATATCACACCGGCGAACCTTTCCATTTTAAAAACCGGAAAAGCCAAAGCCATTCGGTTCTCTACCCTGGAAGCTGTGTGTAAAGCTTTGAACTGTCAGCCCGGCGATATCCTGGAATACGTTCCCGATGACAAAAAATACATATCTCCTTAACTTTATTTGCAATTCTAATTTAATTTGTATAATTTTATATCACATTCCATTTAAATATTTTAATTTATGAAAAAACTATTACTCATCCTTACACTGTGCCTCCCTTTCCTGGTTCAGGCACAATCCGGTAAAATCGACTTCGTCGAATATAAACTGGATAACGGTCTGCATGTGATTTTACAACAGGACCATACTACTCCTAACATTGTCGTATCGGTCATGTATCATGTCGGTTCGAAAAACGAAGATCCCAATCTGACCGGATTCGCTCATTTTTTCGAACACCTGATGTTCGAAGGGACCAAGAACATCAAACGCCATGAATACGATCAGTATGTTACCCGGGCAGGCGGCAATCTGAATGCCAACACCTTCTTCGACCGCACTTATTATTATGAACTTCTTCCCTCCAACGAACTGGCATTGGGCTTATGGCTGGAATCGGAAAGAATGCTGCACCCGAACATCGACTCCATCGGAATCAAAACGCAAAAAGACGTGGTTTGCCAGGAAATGGGACAAACCCGCGACAACCAGCCGTACGGACGGGTATTGACGGAAGTCTTGAAAAGAGCTTATAAGGTACATCCCTATCAGCACGATGTATTAGGCTCAGAACAACATATCCGCAACGCTTCCGACCAGGATTTCGTCAATTTTCACAACAAGTTTTATGTACCGAATAATGCGGTGTTGACGGTCGTAGGAGATTTCAAAATCGATGAAGCCAAAAAACTGATTCACGATTACTTCAACGATATTCCCGCCGGAGCGCCGGTCGTACAACCCCCTATGAACGAGCCGGTTAAAACGGCGGAAGTGAGGGATACCGCTTACGACAATATCCAAATTCCGATGTTAATTCACGCCTATCACATTCCGCAAATGAATTCTCAGGATTTCTATGCCGTAACCATGTTGAACACTTTATTAGCCGGAGGCCAAAGCGCCCGCTTATATTCCAAGGTGGTCAACGATAAGAAACTGGCCATGGAACTGGCTGCTTCTCCGCTTCCTTTGGAACATCCGGGCTTGTCCATCATCCTGGCTCTCCCGAACATGAACGTGGATATGCAGGACCTGGAAAAAGCCATAGACGAAGAAGTCGAGAAAGTGAAAAACGAACCGATTTCAGACCGGGAATTTCAAAAATTACGGAATCAAATGGAATCCACTCTGGTCAATTCCAATGCGATGATCGAATCCCGGGCATTAAATCTGGCTTCAGCTTATACTTATTACAACAACACCAACCGGGTAAACGAAGAATTGGATAAACTCCTGGCAGTAACCAAAGAAGATTTGCAAAATGCAGCCCGGAAATATTTCACCAAAGAAAACAGGGTCGTATTGTATTACATGCCCAAAAAATAAAAAACGATATTAAATTAAGACAGCATGAAAAAATATTTTTTAGTATTAATCGCTCTCTGCTTTACTTTCGCAGTTTCTGCACAGATCGACCGGAGCAAAGCTCCTGCCTCCGGACCTGCTCCCCAAGTCAATATCGGGGAATACCAAAGCTTCACCCTCAAAAATGGATTGAAAGTCCTCGTGGTGGAAAATAATAAAATCCCCAAGATCAATTTTAGCCTGAACGTTATCCGGGACAATATGCTCGAAAAAGACAAAGCGGGGTTAACACAGGTTACCGGAACCCTTTGGGGAAAAGCCACGACCAACCGGAATGCCAAACAACTGAGTGAAGAAACCGATTTCATCGGCGCCCGCTTGAATACAGGATCGGCTTATGTCGGCATCAGCGGCTTATCCAAATACAAAGACCAGATGATGGAACTGATGTCAGACGTCATTTTACATCCGGCTTTCCCGCAGGACGAATTCGATAAAATCATCCTTCAAACCCAGACCGCCCTCAAAAGCGACGAAAGCAATCCGGGATCCATTATGAGTAATATCACCGATGCTACCTTATTCGGCCCCCAGCATCCCTACGGGGATATCGTTACTCCGGCTACCATAAGCAACGTAACCCTGGACGATTGTAAAACCTATTACAAGGATTTTATTCATCCGAACAACTCCATTTTGGTCATCGTAGGAGATATTACCCTGAAAGAAGCCAAAAAATTGACGGAGAAATACCTGGGAAGCTGGCCCAAAGGCACGGCTCCCACCTTCACCTACAAAGCTCCCGCTCAGCCGAAAGGAAGAAAAGTCGTATTCTCCAACAAAGATGCAGCAACTCAGGCCAGTATAAAAGTTGCTTATCCCGTCGACTATAAAATCGGTGCCCCCGATCAAATCGCCATCAATGTCATGAATCAAATTCTGGGAGGAGGAGATTTTCAAGCCAAATTATTAAAAAATCTGAGGGAAGATAAAGGATACACCTACGGAGCTTATTCCCGTATTTCAAGCAGTGTATTGGACGGAGCCGGTACTTTTTCCGCCTCTGCCGAAGTAAAAGCCAATACGGTAGACAGCGCCCTGATCGAAACGCTGAAAGAAATGGAGAATATGAAAAAAGGCGATTTCTCCGAAAAAGATGTGGAAAGAGTAAAGAAGACTTTTGCCGGAGAATTTTCCAGAAGCCTCGAATCTCCTCAGACGATTGCCGATTTTGCTTATTCCATCGAACGTTACGGTTTACCGAAAGACTTTTACACCACTTTCTTACAAAAACTGGCCAATCTGACGAAGGCAGATATAGAAACGGCTGCCCGGAAATACTTACATCCGGAAAATGCCTATATTTTGGTAGTAACCGACCGCAGTCTAAAACCTAAACTGGAAAAATTAGCCTCTGACGGCAAAGTAGTAGAACTGGACCACAACGGTCAACCCGTCAAGGAAGGTCCGAAAGTAGCAGCCGGCCTTACTGCAGAAAAAGTCGTCGCCTCTTACCTGAAAGCTCTCGGCGGAGAAGCTAAAATCCAAGGGATAAAAGACATGAGCGTAAATTCGGAAATGAATGTTCAGGGAATGACCATCAACAACAACTATGTCTATCTGATCAATCCGAACGATCCGATGTTTATGATAACCGTCTCTATGGCGGGAAATATCATGCAAAAAGTCATTTTCGACGGCCAAAAAGCAACGGTCAGCGGCCCCGGCGGAAGCCAGACCATAGAAGGTGAAAAAGCAGCAGAAATGAAAACTCAGGCTTATCCCATTCTGGAAGCCGAATTTGACAGAGTGGGCATTAAACCGACCCTGGAAGGCATCGAACAGGTGAACGGACGGGATGCCTATAAATTAAAAATGGTTGTAGGCGATGCCGTAACCTATTCCTTCTACGATGTAGAAAACGGTTTGAAAGTGAAATCCATAGGTACCCAAAACGGCATGACCCAAGAAGTTACTTTCGAAGATTACCGGCCCACTGCCTACGGTATTCTTTATCCTTATCTATCCAAAACCAGCATGCAAGGCATGCCGATAGAAATAAAAGTAACCGATGTAAAAGTAAATACAGGGGTTAAAGCTTCTGATTTCAAATAGTCCGAAATTCTCATAAAATCCGAAAAAGGGAGGCGGCCCCGCGGACAGCCTTACTTTAAGAGACTTACATCAGCTATTGATGTAAGTCTCTGTTTTTATGAACATTGATAGAGATTAACATTTATAGGTTTAGAGTGATTTAAACCTTTTGAGGAGGGAAGCACTACTCTGATGTAGTCTGATACGGTGGGTCTTTTGACCGCCGGAGCAGCAATCCGAACGAATGCTAAACTTTATTTTATGTTTACGATCAACATCAAAGGGAAAGCAAATTCCAAAGACCCGAAGATGGTCAAGCTTGAAATGATTATCTTCAAAACAGGTTACGCACGAGTAACCAAAGTATTGAATGTTTCCGGTCCTTTCAAGGACTGGGATAATCAAGCCCAAGCCTTCAAGGGTAATGGCAGTACCCTTACCGCTAAAAACAAAATCCTGTTTGAACTCAAAAATCAGTATCAAAAAGTAGCCGAAGACTGGGATTATGAGGGACGAGTTTGGTCACCAGTCGAACTGTCTCATTGCTTCGATGAAATCCAAATTCGTAAAGAGGAAGTAAAATCGCTCTCTGTTCTTCAGATGATAGATTCTCTAATCGAGAAGTTCACTCACAAGGAACGTTATAAAAATGGGCGAATCATCACGAGTATCAATAACTCACGTTCTTACAAGGAGATTAAAAACTCTTTATCTCGATTCACACAAGAAGTATACAATCGTTCATTCTCCTCGTACTATTTCAAAGAGATAAATGAACGTTTCCTGCTTGATTATACCCTCTACATCCAAAAAGTTGGAATTAAAAACGGCAACAAAGGTGGCTTGACTCAGAAACTCCGCCGCCTTCGTGCTACCTGCCGTTATGCCGATAAACAAGGAATCTATGGTGTGGACATGAAAGCGTTCGAATGCCTGGGTGATAATATCAAATGGGGACACACGACCTCAAAAGCAACCTCCTATACAGCTTTGGTCAAACTTGAGAATGTCGATAGAAGTCTATTTTCAAAGAAAGAACAATTGTATCTGGATTTATTTTTGTTTAGCTACTATGCCGGAGGCATGGCCAATGTAGATGTCTGTTACCTGACGTGGGACTGCATCAAGGAGGATAAGATCGTCTATGAGCGTATGAAGTTTCCCAAACAAGCCAAACCACTTCTGATTGAAAAATATCGTGGTACAGGTTTCGAGAATTATGTATTTCCGGTCTTTACTCATAAGCACAAGACCGATATGCAACGCACGAAACGTATTAGTAACCTTACTGTGAAAATGACCATAACGCTTGCCAAAGCCTGTCGGTTACTAAAGATTAAAGACAAACTAACGTGGTACTCAGCCCGTGCCAGTTTCATTACCCGTATGGTAGATCAGGGCTACTCGCCCTATGTAGTAGCAGAGATGGCGGGTAACAGTCCGATGGTAATCTATAAACACTATTATAAGAATACCAAGGCAGATGAGATACTCAAAGAAATGAATTCAATTTTCGGTGAATAGTTAGGTTTATTTGCTGGTTTTAAAGCAATACTCTATTTCTGGGAATTAAATTTCAACTGAAATTGGGACAAATCTACGGCTAATCTTTATAAAAGCAGTAGATTTTTCCCATTCTCATAAACCTTTTCCTTCAATGCATACTACTCTTTTATACCAGCATAAAATTGGTGGAATATTAATCACTAAAAGCATCTGTTATGAGCAAAAATGTATCCCAAACTTTTGAGAAGCTGCTGCTATACCTGTCGCAAATTGAAAGAGAAAGAAATGGTCAGATAATCATAGGCTCCCAAAACGAACGGAAGTTTCGGTATGTGCGGGATTGTCTATCAAATTTCACCCAAACCGTAATACAACGAGATTTCAACACACTGACCTTTGATGATATTGATAAGCAATTTCTTGAAAAGTATGTCAACCATTTGAATGGACACAATGTCGAGAATAAATTGCAAAAGCTCCGTCGGGTCTTCCGAGAGGCCAATGCCGACACCATGGTTTTTGATGGCTTGAAGTTTCCGGTTAAGTCAGATAATAAACTTGTTTCGATAGATCATACCGTAATTGAGAAGATTGAGTTTATGGACAGAACCAAACTCACAGAGAAAGAAGGACTCTATATCGATCTATTTCTGTTTGGGTATTATACTGGTAGCTCAACAATCAATGAGATGGCATCACTTAAAATATCCTCTATCAAGAAAGGCTATTTGTACTGCAAGCGGAATGCATCTGAAAACATTGCTATCATACCTTTGTGCTCAGAAGCATTGCATATCATTGACAAATATCAATCGAAGTGCTTCGATAACTATTTGCTCCCCATTTTTACCCATAAGCATAACTCTTCCGAACAACAACTCGGAAGAATCAAGCGTATTTCGGAACTGACAAACCAGGCATTGAAGAAGATTTCAAAGATGCTTAAACTTGAAAATGTGATTACGATGGGAATGGCGAAGACCATATTTATTGAACACTTACTTTTAAATGAAGTGTCGTATGAAAAGGTGGCGCAGTATCTGGGATGTTCAATCGAAACCGTACTCCGGTACTCTGAAAAAATACGTCAAAACTATAGCAAATAGTACACATCGAATAAAGACTAATTGTACCGATTTTACTTAGTCATAAAAGTGAGTAATTCGAGCAAAAACCACTCTCTTCTCTGTATATCTAAAAATGAGGTAAATGAAAAGAAAAAAGGTGTCTCTGTATAAAAGACACCCTTTTTCTTTATATACATCTAACTGCTATTAAATTGATAAAATACAGATATTTACACGTTAAAAATATACAGGTTATGTCATTTTTGTAAATTTCTTCTTTTCTACTTCTTTTTTGAACGATTTCAATGACTTTTTTGAAGCTAAAACTTCAAAAATCATTGCTATGTTTACTGTAAATATCAAAGGGAAAAGAGACCCTAAAAACATCAATTTCGTTAAACTCGAAATGGTGTTTTATAAGCGAGGTTATGCTCGCGTTACAAAGGTTATTAATATCACCGGGCTCTACTCGGAATGGAATCAAAAGTCACAGCTTTTCGTCGGAAAAGAATCTTCCGAAAAGAATAAGTTTCTCCAGCAACAAAAACTCAAATACCTCAAAGTTAGCGAACGTTGGGATGCCCAAGGTAAAGATTGGATTCCCGTGGAACTATCTCACTATTACGATACCGATCCAAACTACCGAAACAAATACATTCCGATCTCGGATGTTATCGAAGAACTGGCAACAAAGTTCGATAATCAGGAACGATATAAAAATGGCCGTGTACTCAAGAGTCTATCTACATCGCGAAAGTATCGTTATCTGAACACTTCGCTGAAACAATTTACTCAAAGCAAGTATCACCGGGATTTTACAAAATATCGATTTCGTGATCTAACAGAGAAGTTCCTTCAGGATTTTGTAGTTTGGGTACAAGTGCGAGCGGCAAAATGTGGAAATACTGGCGATGTGAGTGGTAAACTCCGAAAATTAAAGGCAGTCTGCCTTTACGCTAAAGAGCAAGGAGTGTATAATGTAAATCTAAATGCTTTCGGTTCATTTAAAGAAAAATTAAAACAACGTATTACCACTCCCAAAGGTGTATCTCCGGAAGTGATGCAACAGATAGAATCTTTCGACCGAATGTTGCTCACTAAGAAAGAGCAACTCTACCTTAACCTGTTTTTGTTTAGTTACTATGCCGGAGGAATGTCGGCAATTGATGTTTGCCTGCTTACACGAAATCAAATCAAAGATGATATGATTATTTATGACCGTACTAAGTATGACAAACAGGCACGAGTGATAATCATCGACAAAGCGGAGGAGTTAATTGAACGTTATCGCAACGAAGCCTATATGAATTACGTCTTTCCGATAATCAAACGATGCAATCCTACTCAGTCCAAACTCTACGGCCGAGTCAAGCGAACAAATGAGAAGGTAAACCAAACCTTGCAGAAGATATGTAACCACTGTGGCATCAAATCACGAGTGACATGGGGTACCGCTCGCAGCAGTTATATTTCCAAGATGATTGACGAAGGTTTTCATCCACTCCAAGTCGCAGAACTTGCTGGAAACTCTGCGCAGACTATCTACCGGCACTACTACACAATCTCCGATAAAGAGAAAATGAAAACAAAGATGAATGATGTTTTTTAATCCGTAACGATTTTGCTTTGAGGGTATTGGAAATTATGTTAATTTTATCATTCATTATCACCTTGATAAAAAATTAAAGATGGATATAAATAAATATTTCAAACTCGATAGTAGCAAAAGGGCAAGCCATGGAATATTGATCTATGACTTTAATGACAGTTTAACTGCACAATTTATAAACGATTGCCTTATTCCATTTCGTCAATCATATATTAGTGATGAGAGTTTAGAGCGAAATATTTCAGAACTGGGTGCTATGACCTCACGGAAAGATGAAATTGAAGTAGTTCTGCCTACATTAGCACAATTGAAATCAGGAGACTTTGGCGAGATTTTGTCTTATGCCATTACTTCTCATATACATCCAGAGACAAATCTGCGACCACTAAAATGGAGATGGAAAGAGCATAGAGATAGTCCATGTCATCTTACAGATATTGTTCTGTTATGTTGTGATGATTACGATAATCCTCAGACTTCAGATTTTTTGGTTGCAGTCGAATCAAAAAATGGAGCAACTAAACCAAGCGGAATAGCAAGTAGAATTAATGATGCGATAGAAGGGGCTGCTAAGGATATAAATAGTCGTTTCTCAAAGACAATAGCCTACCTAATGGCAAAATACAAAAATGAATGTGATTTTGAATCAGTAAAAATAGCAAGACGTTTTTCTGATTGTATAACCGTCCCTTTTGGCAAACATTTTAAAGCTATTGCAATTGTTGATAAAGATCACCTAACAACACATATAAATAACATATCAAATGATCTTTTGACCACATATCCACAAATAGAGGTTTATGCCGTACCTATGAAAGGTTTAAAATCTATATACGAATCTATATATTCTAATATACCCAATACTTAAAAGCTATGAGTGAGATATATGATAAATGGACTTCTGAGTCTGAGTATTTGGAGTTCTTAAGAGATTATAAAGTTGTTGGCGTACCAGAATACGAATTCACACATAGACAGGATGATTATTATATTACACTATTAAACAAGCTATATTTAACTCTTGAGAATATCAATAATTCAAATGAATATGAAAGCTACAAAAATGAGCTTTTAAAAATAGCACATGGCCTAAACGTATATTCGTCAAACTCAACAAGAGAGATTTTTAGTGGAGTAGATGTAGTATTAAATCAACTATATGTTTCTGCAATTTATTATTTATGTGATTTTGGGGCAATTAGTACACTGCTGATAAAAGGTTTAGAAATAAAGTCATTAGATACAGAATCAGCAAAATTGATATATCTTGTTTTATCAGGAGGAAAACACGACGATGTTTTTAGTGATAATATTTACAAAATATTGAACTTTGTGCATTCTGGAGAAAAGGCATCGCTTGATGCAGTTATAAAGTCTGTTAATCAAAAATATGCAGATTTTTCTTTTGATTCATTAGATGATTTTTTTGACACTTTCTTATTAATCCATATTTTAAATAAGTACAAAGAAAATAATATATGGGTAGATCTTAAGGAAGCGGCACCAGGAATCGATTGGAGACAATATGTGGCACACAGTTTTGAACAGCACATTATATCTTTTTTGCCTTCTCAAAAAGAAGCAATTAGTAAGGGAATTCTAAATTTTGAAAAATCATTTAGCCTAACAATGCCTACTAGTTCTGGAAAATCATATCTAACAGAACTTATTATATATAATGAATTACAAAAAGATTCATCTGCGAAAGTTCTGTATTTAGCACCGCTACGCTCACTTGCGTATGAATTGAAGCAACGATTTAATAAAGTATCTAATAATTTAGGGTTTACATATCGAGCAATGTATGGTGGTGGATCTTATTCTTGGGAAGAGAGTTATTGTTTAGAAGCTCAATTATTAGTATCTACACCAGAGACTTTTATGACATTAGAAGGCTCTATTGACGACTTATTAGATGAATTTTCATTGGTAATTTGTGATGAAGGACAACTACTTGATGACCTTAGTAGAGGAATTAATTATGAACTGTTATTATCAAGATTAAAGAAAATTGGGAATAAAAGATTCTTATTTATTTCTGCAATTATACCTAATATTGAAGATATTAATACGTGGTTAGGTGGCACTACCGATCAAATAGGATCAAGCACTTATAGACCAGCTAAAATAAAGTTTGGATACTCAAGAAATGATAAAGGGAACATTGAATTGGAGTTATACAATAGTACATACACTAATTGCGAATTGAATGTTCCAACTTTTGTCTCGAAAAAAGAAATAGGTACCAATATTACAACAAATAGAAAACAATCTGCTGCCATAGCATTGAAATCATTAAGTGCCGGATCGGTAATGATATATACAAGTAACAAAAAAGGGAGTAGTGGTTGTGAGGCATTTGGCAAAGATATTCTATCTCTTATTAATGAAAGTAATATGTTTTCGCCAATGGATTTCTCGTCAAATATTAAGCAGTTGCAATTATTTGTTGAGTACATTAGATTTCAATTTGGAGATGACTATATATTAGTGAATTTCGCAAGAAATGGTTTTGTTTATCACAATGCGGACATTCCTCAAGATATTAGAGAGTATATTGAATATTATTATACAGAGAAAGTGTTGCCACTCATCATATGTACTAGTACTTTAGCAGAAGGTGTAAATCTTCCTGTTAAGACACTCATATTAGGAAATATTAGAACCCAAAATAAATTTAATGGTTATTTGACAGACAGAAAAAATCTAAAAAACATAATAGGCCGAGTTGGTAGGGCTGGTAGAGAAAAATATGGCTTAATTATATTGCCCGCATCAAGTAATGAGAGACCATTAAATCGCGTACTTGAATCGCTGAGGAGTGAACGTATTGAGAAAATAAGTGGAACGTTGTTTGATATTGTTAAAGCTTTAAGTGAATATCGAGGTGATTTGGATGATACTCAAATTAATTCAGTTCTTGAAGCGAATAACTTTGCTAAGGATATTGATTTTATGATTTCTAGAAATGCGGACAACGAAAATATTGAAGATATAGATTTAGATAATATTATTATAGATTCTCTTGCCTATCATTTAGGTGATGTGTCAACAAAAAAATGGTTACGCAAGATTTTTGAAATAAGATATGAACTTTTGAAAACTGAAATAAATACAGAATCATATGGAAAATATAGGTTATCAGGCCTATCTATTTCTCAATATAAAAATATTGAAGAGCTTGTAACCTTTGACAACGATGCTATATTTTGCATAGCAAACCCTTTAGACGATGATTGGGTTGGGTATATTATTGATTTATTATACGAATTAGACATCTATGATCGTTGTGACAAAATTAATGATAAAGAAGAATTAAAATCAGTTTTAAGACTGTGGATGCAAGGTCTATGGTACCATGAAATAGCATACTCCGTAAATAAAGACATCGAAGATGTACTGGTAATAATAAACCATATAAAAGGCGAGTTTAAAACTAAAGTTTCATCAATTATAAGATATATAATAGATTCTAAACCAGCTGGGAAGGATATATTAGCTGTATGGCCTGAGTTTGCATCACATGGAATTGATTCTATTATTAAATACTTCATCCGTAAGAGAGGTATTACAGATAGAATAGGCATTAATACAATTTATGAGTATTTTATGAATAATAATATAAAAATAATTGATTATGAGCAATTCAATGCTATTGTGGATTTTCGTCACAGTGAAATCCGTGAATATATAAATACCCAAGAAATACCGGCCTTAACTAAAAGGCATATTTATAGGAACTTGATATAAAATAAATTATAGATACGGAAAAATGAATAGTATTTCAGAAATAACCAGACGGGATATCATAGATTTATTCAAAAGAGGCTACACAGAATTTGATTTTTTAGGTAATAGACAAAATGTCTTTTATATTTATTATGGTCGATTAACTGAAATCGAATTTCTGAAAAAATTATATCAACTCGAAGCAATGCCTAGTAATGATCCCAGGTTTGAAAATGCAGAAGGAGATATATGGCAACATACAATGAATAATGAAGATTGGGAATATGGCTGGGTGTTTGATGATAATCGATTTGAGTTGAATGCTGGTAGTGATATAATCATCCTTAACTTTTTATCTGCTGTTTTTAATCCAGAGAACAGAGCCGAAGATAGTAATTGGAAGAGCTATCTTGAAAAAGTAAATAATTTGATCAATTCCGATGGATATGAATTATATGAAAGCGACAAGGTGTCCAATAGAACCGTATATTCTTGGAGGAAATTAACTAAAGAGGAACAAGCTAGCGGAAAGTTTATTCCATTTTCATTGAGGCATAAAAACTCAATAGAAAAAAAGACTATAGTCTTACCAACAATATCAAAGAAACTGAGGTTTGAATTGTGTAAACTAATTGGACAGTATGATGATACCGTATATAGAACGACTGAAACAAACTGGAATTATACATTAAGCTCAAAAGCAGCTACAATAGAAGATATTCAAAGTTATTATCTACCAAAAGCATTTGATGCAAGAAAAAATTATTCAGTAACTGATGATTTAGAACATTTTATCATGTGTAATTATCCGCATAGCGTTTTCGACGCAATAGAGTTGTTTTCTAGAATCAATGAGCATACTAATTTTTCCAATGAACTAAATCTTTTACTGCAAAATAACAGTTATCCGTATAAACTTTTAGGGGGCAAGATGGAAGCATCTCATATTAACATCAGAACAAAAGAAGTCATTAAAGAGATTGGATTAAAAGAATTGATAGAGCAAGCTACAAATTTATATGAAAGTAAAATTCCTATGGAAAAGCAGCTTGCTGTAGAGAAATTATGGGATGCATTTGAGCGGTTAAAAACATACTATGTAGATTTAGACAAAAAGAGTTCTGCAGAGAAAGTCATTAATGAAATCTCTCAAAATAATGATAAATTCAAAGAATTATTCCAAGAAGAGTTTATAAAACTAACTACCATTGGCAACAAATATAGAATTAGGCATCACGAGACAGATAAAATAGATATAACGGATCTTAATTACTACGAATATTTTTTTCAAAGATGTTTGGCTCTTATTAACTTGTCGTTGAAATATGTGAAATAGCAGTACCATATATCTTGTTTGTTGTTAGCCAGTATAATATACATGGTATAGGTAACAAGTGTGGAATAGTACTTCTACCAATATATATGTGGCTTATTATGTATAGTAAGCCAATGTTGTTATTCTCTATAAATTTAATTTCATAAAAATAGCCCTTTATAGAGCTATGAAAATTAAAACAGACTGTATATCTTTGCTTCCGAGAAAAACTATTATAAATCAAGTTCGTGTAGGGTTACACGGTGGATTCAGTGTTTTATCCTCAAATATCTATTGATATACAGTCTGTTATCAAAGTGTCAAGGCGTCCTACGGGCCGGCCTCCTTTTTATATCCGGTTCCGGATCCCATCAATATTGCCGGGAAGCACGGGAGACTAAATTTTCCAACAACAGCTGCATTTTCTCCAAAACGGGATTATTTTCCAGTTGATAATCTTCGGCCATACGCCTCATTTGCGGAAAGGCCATCCATACCCTTCCCCCCGCATCTTCCCATACCATAACCCGCAACGGTAATTCCAGGGCGAGAAGCTGATTTTCCTGCATGACTTTTGTCCCGACAGCAGGCGAGCCGAACACAATCACTTGCGTGGGACGTAAGTTCAGATTCACCTTCTCCGCATTAGCGGCATGATCGAATTTGGCAAAAACCGGAATATGCTACGAAAAGAATAGCGTTACCGGGACAAAAGAACCTTTTCAAGAACGGGTAAGAGACAAAAAAGATTCCCAAGATTGGGAATCCTTTTTATAATTCCGGAATTCAGCTTTGAAAAATCCGGAGATAAATTTCCGTAAATTCGGTTGTCCCGCCTTATTTGTGACCCAATTCCTGTAATAAAACCTCCACCGCTTTTTCCAATTGCTGATCCCGTCCGGTAATAATCGTTTCCGGAGAATTGGCGATCCGGTAATCCGGCTCCAGTTGCTGATTTTCCAAATAACTTCCGTCGGCCAAACGATAACCTACGACCGGGATTCCGAACACCAGCGTCGGGTCCTGCAAAGTCTCCCAGGACACGCTGGTCATCGTTCCCGGTACCGGCATACCGACCAGCTTTCCGATATTCTTATGCCTGTAAACCCAGGGAGTTCCGTGAGCATTGGAATAATTGGCTTCACACATCAACATAATCGAAGGTTTATTCCAACGGCGGCTCGGCATATCACACGCTTCCTTCCCCCTTACCACCTGCGTAAAGTATTTTTCTCCGCTGAACAGCACTTCGATATCTTCGTGTAAGCGTCCCCCTCCGTTAAAGCGGGTATCGATCACAATGCCTTCTTTAGTATTGTATTTCCCCAGAATATCGGAATATACCGAACGGAAACTGGGATCTCCCATCGATTCGATATGCACATATCCCAGCCGGCCTCCTGACAAACGGTCCACATCCGCCGCCCGTTGTTTTACCCACCGTTTATACAATAAACCGTTCAACGTACCCCGGCTTACCGGTTCGCAAACCTCTTCCCAGCGTTTGTTTTCCGAAGGTCTGTAGAAAGAGACCAGAGTCTTTTTACCGCTTTTCTTATTCAATAAAGGATAGTAATCCATTTTCCGGGAGATTTTTACTCCGTCGATTTTTTCAACTATATCTCCGGTCTTGACGTCGGAAGCCGCTTTATCGAAAGGTCCTTTTTCCACCACCTCGTCTATCAAAAGCCCGTCTTTATCAAAAGAGAGGTTAAACAACAAACCTAATTCGGCCGTAGCATCCCCTCCTAAACGCGGACTGTAACGTCCTCCGGTATGGGAAACATTCAGTTCTCCCAGCATTTCGCTCAGCAATTCGGAAAAATCATAATTATTATTGATATAAGGTAAAAACTTTTCGTAAATTTTTCTCATCTTCGGCCAGTCCACCCCATGCATATTCTTATCGTAAAAACGTTTCAACTCCTGACGATATACATGATCGAACATATAAGCTCTTTCCGCCGCTTTATCCAGCACCATTTCGGCCCGGTAGGTCACCGGACTCTGTTTACCGTTATCCAATCCGATTTTCAGCATATTGCTTCTTCCCAAGACAAACAGCTGGTTTTTCGAGGGGTTCAATTCCAGGGAAGCCCAGTTACTGTTCAGTTTATGCAGTAATTTCGTACTCTTGCTTCTCAGATCAGTCTGCCACAAGTCGAATCCTCCTTCAAAGGAAGCCATATAATACAACTTATCGCCCTTCGGGTCGATTACTGCATCTGCCAGATTGGAAGAATTGGGTGTTAACCGGACGATTCGGTCTTCAATATCTTTCAATTCTACCACGATATCTTTCGGTTTCTTCTCTTTTTCAGCGGCTTTCTCCTCTTTTTTCTTTTCTCCTGCTTCGGCTTTCAGCAACTCATAATCCTCTTTGCTGAGTCTGAATTTATCGTAAGCATCCTGGTTCAGGAATACCAGCATGACATCGTTCAAGGATCCCCAGGAAGCGTGATTTCGCATACCGTAACGCTCCGAAATAAAAAGGATAGCGTTTCCGTCCAGCACCCAACGGGGATTTCCATCGGTATATCCGCTATTGGTGAGATTGATGATCTCCCCTTTCCCGTCGGCACTGACAATACCGATATCGCTATACGGATCGTGTTTATTTCCCGTAAACTCCAGCACAAACCATTTCCCGTCCGGCGACCAGCTGTAATTAAAATAACCATCGGAACTGTATTGCTTACTACCGTCAGTAATCTGACGCACTTTGCGGGTTTCCAGGTTCATAACCATCAAACGGGCCCTGTCCTCAATGTAAGCGATTTCCCGGCCGTCCGGTGAATACTGCGGAGCAAAACGCTCGGTAGCAGAAGGCTTGAATAAAGGTTTTTCCCGAATAAGAGTAGCATTCGAAAAATTCGGATCTTCCTTTCGCACCAATTCCGCCGTATAAATATTCCAGTTTCCGTCCCGTTCCGAACCGTAAGCCAATGTACGCCCGTCCGGAGCGAAAGTCAGCCCTTCTTCGGCCTGAGGTGTAGCAGAAACGGGGCGGGTAGTGACATAATCCACCGAGGTTACGAACACATCTCCCCTCAATATCATGGCTAACTGTTTCCCGTCCGCAGAAACTACAGCATCCTGAGCTCCCCGGCTAAAAGTGAGATATTCCGTATTATCGGCATTCAGATCCCCGACAATATCTATTTTTACCTTTTCAGGTTTGCCGCCGGCCTGCTGTGTATAGATCTCCCCGTCATAACCAAAACAGAGGGTTCCGTTTTCAGCGATCGTCAGGAATCTGACCGGATTGGTCTTGAAGAAAGTCAACTGGCTGATCTTTGCCGGATCCTCGGCCGGAAATGAATACACATTAAAAGAACCGTCCCTTTCACTTAAAAAATACACATTTTGATCTGCCGGGCCGAATACCGGATCCCGATCCTCTCCGGGCCGGTCTATCAACTGTATATGCCGGCGATTTTTAAAATCGTATTTCCAGATATCCCGGGTAATGGAAGAAGTATGATGTTTCCGCCAGGCGTTTTCAAAGCCCTTCTGATCCTGATACAACATCGATTCTCCGGAAGCAGAAAAACAAACGTTTTCGGCCGGAGTGGCCAAAAGCAGTTCCGGGCGACCTCCCTCTACCGGTACGGCATACAATTCAGTCAAGGAAGCCCGTGGAAAAAGAGCACTGGCAGCAGGATCCTGTAACTGAGCCCCGAACACCACCCGCTTGCCGTCCGGAGTGAAAGCATAAGGAATTTCCGAAGCGGAATGAGTCGTCAAACGACGGGGTTCCCCTCCTTCAGCCCTCATCACGAATACATCGAAATTCCCGTAACGATCAGCAGCAAAAGCAATGAATTTCCCGTCCGGTGACCACACAGGACGAAAATCGTAAGCCGGATTCGTCGTCAACTGTACGGCTTTTCCACCGTTGACATCCACCTTATAAATATCTCCCCGGTAAGAAAAAGCAATCTCCCGTCCATCGGGCGAAATCGCCGGATAGCGCATCCACAAGGGATGAGCATACCCTATACTCCCCAACAGCAGGAATGAAAATAATAAAAACATCTTATTCATAGGCATTCGTATTTGAAGTTAACATTACACCAAACGTTCGATAACGGTTTCCGTCTTGAAAACCAAGACGGATAAGTCTGCTTTCCGAATCAGGGCTATTCCTCTTCCCCCCCTTTTCATTCCGGCATACATCCGATCCAGACAGGGAAGAAGCTTCTCCCCTTTTTTTTCACCCGCCGACATTCCGGCACAACATCCAGCCACCAGCATTCCCCCGTAAAACTCCAGCCCCTGTATTTCCCGGATCGTTCCCCCCGTATCGACGACCTCTTTTACCTCATCTCCGTCCAACACCACATATCCGTTTTTCACCAACGGGTAACCCGGTAAATAAATGTAATTCGCAGCGATTTTTCTCATCTCCTTTCAACGTAAGACTTCCCTTTCTTCCCGGGGAAGCGGCCTGCCTGCCCCCTTCGGCAAGAAGGTACGTTGCCGGGACAGCGCATTCTTCAAACGTTCTTCCGTATGAGCCGGCGTATAGGGTCGCAGCAAAGTCGCCCCCCAAGCCCGTCCCCTCCTGTATTTCAACTTTTCCGGCTTATCCGTATCGACAAAACGTATGATTAAGCGGTCATATACCGAATCTGCATACTGAGACCAATGGTAGGTATGTGCCGACAGGTCGGAATATACCCTCACATTTCTTATCCGTAAAGTATCCCGCCCGTCTTCCGACAGAAAAAAGGAAGTAATCCGGTTGTTTACTCCGGGATCCAATGTATCGAATTGAATCATGAGCGAAAATTTATACAAACCGGGAACAATGCTGTCGATTTCATATTCCCGCACAACGGGAGAGGTATCCAGTAAAATCGTGTCCACCACAGGAAAATAATTAACCGAATCCCGCGCCCTCAATTCATTCAAAATACGGTCCTGTTCGGTCAGTTTCTTACTCAAACGATCGATCACCTTATCGTACATTTTGGAAAAAAGAAGGGTTTGAGCGGAATAATAGTACATGCAGGAATCAAACACCTGCTGATCTATCCCGTATTTAGCAAATACCGAATTGTAATAAGCATAGTCTTTTTTCCCCCGGTCAGGAGAAAATCCTTTCACCTGCAAAGTACCGTCAGCCAAATGAAGGTCGACCAGCAAATCCGTAAACTGCTTCTCGTCCAACGGAACTTTTTGACGCTTACATCCGGCAACCCCTATTAACAACAAAACCGGAAACACGATATATTTGAAGAAAGCGAATCTCATAAGCTGGATCTGATTTTTTTATACAATTTCGAGGAAAAAATAAAGTCGTTTAAATTTTTATTATCCGTATGGGCAATCTCTTCCTTACTCCCTTCCCATTCTTTTCGTCCGTCATGGATAAAAACGATCTTTTCTCCGATCTCGAATACAGAGTTCATATCGTGAGTATTGACGATAGTCGTCATATCGTATTCATGCGTAATTTCTTCTATTAAATTATCGATCACAATCGAGGTAAGAGGATCCAACCCGGAATTCGGCTCGTCACAAAACAAAAATTTAGGCTGCATGACGATAGCACGTGCAATCGCCACCCGCTTTTTCATCCCTCCGCTGATCTCCGCCGGAAAAAGATGCTCAGCATCCACCAAATTCACCCGATGAAGACAAAACAAAGCCCGTTCTTTTTTCTTGCTCTCCGACAAATCGGTAAAAAGGTTCAGGGGAAACTGTACGTTTTCCAAAACACTCAAAGAATCGAACAAAGCTCCGCCCTGAAAAACGACCCCGATCTCCTCCCGAGTCGATCGCATTTGCTTGGCATTCAACTTAGTAATATCCCGATCCCCGTAAAAAATATGTCCCCGGTCTATGGAATGCAAGCCGATCAGGGATTTTAACAAAACCGTTTTTCCCGAACCGCTTTTGCCGATAATCAGATTCACTTTCCCCTCTTCAAACCGTACATTGATATCTGAGAGCACTACTTTATTATCGAAGGACTTGTATAAATTTTCAACCCGGATCATTACAACATAATTTTTGTTAGTATTAAATTGACGGTCAGGATTGTAATGCTACTGTCTACCACAGCTTTAGTTCCCGCCTTACCGACTTCCAAAGCTCCGCCCTGCACATGGTAACCGTAAAAAGCAGGAATGGAAGTAAAGATAAAAGCGAAAAAGAGTGTCTTGATGATGGAGTAAGTCACATAATAAGGATTAAAAGAAAAATGTAATCCGTATATAAAGTCTTCGAAATTCACCACCCCGCTGAGCAATCCCGACATAAGGCCTCCCAGTATGCCGATAAAAACACTGAAAATATAGAGAACCGGATTGATCACGAAAGAAGCCAGGATCTTGGGACCCACCAAATAGGACACCGAATTTATTCCCATCACCTCCAGCGCTTCGATTTGCTCCGTAATTTTCATACTGCCGATTTCAGAGGCGATATTACTTCCGATTTTTCCGGCCAATATAAGGCTTACGATGGTCGAGGAAAATTCCAGTAATAAAGTCTCCCGGGTAAGATAACCGATGAGGTAACGGGGCAGCAAGGGATTGGCCATATTATAAGCCGTTTGCAAAGTCAGCACCGCCCCGATAAAAAAAGAAATAATCACCACCAGCAAAATCGAGTTCAATCCCAATTGCTCGAACTCCGCTAGCAGTTCCTTCCAATACACGCTTCTTTTTTCCGGTCGGGAAAAAGCCTTCCGGATAAAAATAAGATAGGAACCGAGTCTGTACAAAAAGTTCATTTACAATTAAAATTACGATCGTTTTACCTTCTGCCGGAATATAACAGCCTCCGCTACCTCCGATTTTTCTTCCGCAACGGGAATCCGTTATAAAGTCTCCTTTGAAATTTAATGTAAAAATATAAATTATTCGCGGATTTATTACTACATTCGGCAACAATAAGCAAAAAGCTTGTATTAAAACCATTTTATTTGGTTCTGTTTATAACTCTGTCTTTACGAACAAAAGAGGAGTAGATAGTAATAATCCTAGAAAAACCAATGAATGTAATGAACTCCAGTTCTTATTGTGTCATCATGGCCGGCGGAGTCGGCAATCGTTTCTGGCCCGTTAGCAATAAAAGTTGCCCGAAACAGTTTTCAGATATTTTAAACACCGGAAAAAGTTTTATTCAACAAACTTATGAACGATTAAATCAGATTTTCGATAAAGAACATATCTTTATCATCACCGGCAGCGAGTACGAGGCCATCACCCGGCAACAAATTCCCTGTATACCGGAAGGCAATCTTTTAAAAGAACCGTTCAGGCGAAATACGGCTACTTGTATTGCCTATGCCGCATCCAAAATCCATAAAACCGAACCTGATTCGACCATGGTGGTGGTCCCCTCCGATCATTTTATCACCAACGATCGCATCTACCTTGAAGATATTCTGCAAGGAATTTCTTTTGTGAAAAAAAACCACGGCCTTCTCACCATCGGTATCCAGCCTTCGCGAGCCGAAACTGAATACGGCTATATCCAAATTAAAAAACAGGAAGAGAGTGCGCCCATAACTCCCGTCAAGACTTTTACGGAAAAACCCGATAAAGAATTGGCCGAAAAATTTTTCGAATCCGGGGATTTCTTCTGGAATGCCGGCATATTCATCTGGCAAACGAAAGACATTCTGCAAGAAATGCGAAAACACGTTTACGATTTATACCTCTTATTCGAAAACGATTCCCTGCTGAACACGGAAAAAGAACAGGAATATATCAACCGGATCTATGCTCAATGCCCCAATCTCTCCATCGATTATGCCGTACTGGAAAAATCTGCTCACGTATATGTTCTGAAAGGAGAATTCGGCTGGTCGGACGTAGGGACCTGGCACGCTTTTCAAGCCTTGTGCGAAAAAGACGAAAACAACAACGTCACCAACTCTTCCAAAGTTATTTTTCAGGACTCCCGGAATTGTATCGTCAATGTTCCCAAAGGAAAAAAAGTCATCGTACACGGTATCGATAACCTCATCATTGCCGAAAAAAACAATTACCTGATGGTCTGTCATTCCAAAAATGAAAACCACATCCGAAACTTTGAAAAATTACTGAAACTCAAAAAATAAGCAGGCTCCCTTACAAACCGGCCGGGGTTCCTCGCAGCATCAAATCCCGGTCGGCTTTTCCAGGCAAATACCCCATCATTTCAACACCCGTATTTCCTCGATCCGGGCGTTTTTCACCCTCAACACCTCGAAAGTCAGGTCCGAAATCTCAACCTTTTCTCCTTCCTGAGGAATACTTTCATTAAAATACAGCACATACCCGGCTAAGGTTTCGTACTCTTCGTTCTCCTCCAAATCCAGACCGTATTTTTCGTTAAGGTAATCCACCTCCAGCCTCCCGGAAAAAATATACTCGTGATCCGAAACCACCTCTTCCCTGAGATTCGGATGATCGTGTTCATCCTCTATCTCCCCGAAAATTTCCTCCATAATGTCTTCAATCGTAACAATCCCGGCCGTAATGCCGAATTCATCCACGACTACGGCAATACTTCTTTGCTCTTTGATAAAAACATTCAGCAAATGCGAAGCCGACATGGTTTCCGGAGCAATAATCACCCGGCTTACCGCTTCCGCAATAGTAGCCGGTTTTTTAAAAAGAGAAGAAGAATGTACGTAACCGATAATGTCATCAATATTTTCCTTGTAAATCAGGATGCGGGATAAACCCGTTTGGACAAATAAGGCTGTTAATTCATCCAAAGAACTACCGAGCGGAAGAGCCACTAAATCCGTACGGGGCACAATACATTCCCGCAGTTTGATTTCAGAAAAATCCAAAGCATTGCGGAAAAGCTTGATCTCATGAACCTCTTCCTGGTCTTCGTCCGTAATTTCTCCTTCTTCGATCAGATTGTTCAAATCCACCTTCCCGAAAGCCTTGTCCTGTTCGGTCTGTTCCAATTTTTTTCCCGTGAATACACGCAACAGGATCCCTCCGAACCAAACCGAAAAGTAAGTAATGGGAAAAAAAAGCAAATAAAAGAGAAATACCGGCACCGCAAAAACCCGCAAAAACGAGTTGGGACGCAGCCGAAAAAGAGTCTTCGGTAAAAATTCGGCAAAAACAATAATAATCAAGGTCGAAATCAGAGTCTCCACAAACAATTCCATTCCCACCGAAAGATTCAAAGTGAGCAGATGGGCATTCAGATACTGAGACATAAAAATACCGTAAATCACCATTACCACATTATTGCCGACTAATATGGTCGTAATATACATCCCTGCATTCGAAACGAAAAGATCAATAAGCGTCTGGGTTACACTTTTACTCGATTTGTCGATTTGTATCCTCAATTTATTGGAGGCCACAAAAGCTATCTCCATTCCGGAAAAGAATGCAGATAACAAAAGACAAATCAATATAACTGTTAGTACCGGCATTATTTTTGTTGTTCGATTTCCACCTGCCCCGTAATATTTTTAAATACGGGATTCTTTAAATTCTGATCGGATTCAAATCCGTTATTTCCTTCGATAATTTGTCCGTTAGCGGTCAGACGACTATAACGGTCCGAATATATTTTTTCATTTTTAGTATCCCAATACAGCAAATCCGTTTCCAGTTTCGCTCCCTCGGCGTTGACGACCACGACTTCGTTCCGGGCTTCCCACAACATTTCCTTTTCCAGTTGTTTGGCATATTTAGCGGTAATCTCACCGATCACATTTCCGTCCCGGTCATAGGAGATCACATGTATACCTTTGGGGAATTCATCGTACTTTTTGTCTTCCTTGTCGAATTTATAGTAAAGAGGCGTGAGTACTTTATATTTAATCCGGGCCGAATCGGAATAAATCATTTCCATATTTTCTCCGGACATTTCCGGTAAGTCTTTCTGATCCGTCAAAAGAGCTACCTTTTTCATATCGTTCTTACAAGCTAAAAGCATTATTGTCCCCAACAGAACAATAATGCTTTTACAAAAGGGTATCGGAAAACGATTCACCATAACCGGCTGTTACCTGAAACGTGCGGTAGTGGTTTCGTTAATCCAGTCTCCCAATTTGACGGACGTACCGGAAGTAACGCTTCTGAAGAAGGCTTCATCCTTACTGGGGAAGTAAGGCGAGTAAGCATTGATCAGTTTATTCGCAGCTTCGGTTACCGAAGGATCCACTTGTTTTGCTTTGATGAACTTATCTACAGCAGCCCAGAACACGGCAGCATGATCGAAATCGTCTTCTCCGTAATTTTTACTATAGGCGGCATATGCATTTCCGATAATCAGATAAGCCTCTCCCATACTGGGATTCAGCTTTAACGCTTCCAACGCATTTTTCTTAGCCTGCGGTAATTCCTTTTTGGAAAGTTTTATTTGGGCCATACGCAGGTAATATTCAGCTTTGGCCGTATCGTCCGTACTTTTATCGATAGCTTCCTGCAAATAACTTTCGGTCTTATCGTATTCTTTCTTTTTCAGGAACATAATGGCCAGGTTATAAGCCGCTTCAGCCGTAGGATCCAAGCGGTACATATTTTCGGCGACCTCTGCGAACAAAGGTACATCCGTACATTCCCCTCTTTTCAGCAAACCGGAGATTTCCTTCAATACCTCCATATTTTCCTTATCTTTTTCAAATTTGGGAGTTAAAAATTCACTTAAAGTCTGACAATCGGCCACTCCGGCATTGAAGAATAAGGCATCTACCGTCGTTTTCAAATCTTCATAGGGAGCTTTCTTTTTGGCCGTACTCATTCCTCTTTCCGCAAAGTCCGAGAATTGCAGATACAGTTTCATATATTCATCTTTCGATAATTCTCCTTTTTTCAACAGATCGTCTGCCACGGCAAAAGTCATTTTAACAATCAACGGATTGGATTTATCTCCCTGCATTTCAAACGATTTCGTCAGATAACCAAAAGCTTCCTTCGCAGCTTCCGTATTATTGACTCCCCTAAAACGATATAAATTGAAACCTTTTTTACCGAGAATATATCCTTCTCCGTACCTGGCATGGTCTCCAAAATTTTTCATCCATTGGTCGTAAACCATCATCATCGTATCGATATACGCCTGGTTTTTGGTTTTTTCATACATTCCCGCCATGATATCTTCTCCTTTGGTATACGTATCCATACGGAATTTCGGAGCATTGTTAAATACGTATCTCCAGCCGGGTAAAGCGTCTTTGTAATTTTTTTGCTTCACAAATTCAAAATAAATAGAAGCCTGTTCCATCGTTTTCACACTATCGGGCCCGTATTTCGAATCCACGCTTTGGGCCTTAACAAAACTACCTATAAAGCAAACTCCCAATGCCAAGGCAATCACTTTTTTCATAATTATTCTCATTTAAGTTGTATCTGATTATAATTGTTTCTCTATATCCAGCTTTTCCTGCAAAAATATTACTATTTTTTTAAAATCCACCGCCAGGACGCAATAATTTAAGTTTCGTTATGATTTTTATTGTATTCTAAAATTTCATTTAAACCGATAAATCCCAAATGGATTTCAAAGTAGGCTTCCGGCCCGAGTTTATCTTTCAGAAACAGAGAGTTTCCTCCGGTGATAACGACTTGCCCGTCCGGATATTTTTTCCTGAATTCTCTTACGTAGCCTTCGACTTCATATAAAATCCCATCCATCACTCCGTTCAAAAGTGCTTCGGAAGTAGTTCTTCCGCATCCTCCATAAGTCATTCCCGGTTTAATATAAGGCAATTTCTCGGTAAAAAGATGAAGGGAACGGAATCGGATTTCCTGGCCGGGAGAAATATTTCCTCCCAAAAATGTAGCATGTTCGTCTACGTAATTATAGGTAAGGGCCGTACCCGAATCAATCACCAGCAGGTTTTTCCGGGGAAAAAGATTGCAAGCCCCCACACAAACCGCCACCCGGTCGAAACCCAGCGTCTCCGGGGTTTTATAGGAAATACCCACCGGCAACAAGGGTCCGGAAGCCACTTCCAGCCAGTAAGCGGCATAATTTTTCAAACGGGCCCGCAGGAAAGCATCTATTTTCCCGCTTCCGGACAAAAAAACATCTATTTTCACCCCCTGACTGATCCCTTGCTCGATCTTCCGGTACATTTCCTGTACCTCGAAACCGAAAGAAGTCATTCCCTTCTCCTCGAAAAAAGCATATTTAAAACGGGTATTCCCTATATCGATAACTAAATTCATGATTCCCTACT